>CAYWNK010000068.1:0-23778 GCA_964459495.1 uncultured Planctomycetaceae bacterium | reverse complement strand
CCCCCAGGTCTGCACGGTGGCAAAGTCCTTGGCGTCTTCGACGGCAAGCGTCTCGAGCAGAACACGCTTGTGCTTGGCGGTGACCTGATGGGTCACCACGCGATCGACGCTGTCGCGATTCCACTCCAGGTCCTCGAGAAAGACCTCGAATGTGTCTTTCGCGAGCTCGCAGCCCGCGTGCAGGAGGGCATCGGAGTCGGTTTCCATCAGCGGGCCGCCGCCGGGGGATGTATCCCCGGCGCAGAGCTCAAAATGCTGGGTGGCGGCGCGGGCGGTCCCGCCCAGGAGCACGTGATCGGTGGTGGCGATGCGGTCGTTGGCCAGGACCATAGCGGCCGCGCCGGAGCCGATCGTCAGGGACGCGGTGCTGGCCTTGAGGCGGGCACGGTCGAGGCCCTCGTCCCGGTTCAGCATTGCGATGGTCTCGCGCACCAGGGGGCCGCCGTCCTCTCCGGCGACGATCAGTCCAGCCTCGATCTGGCCGGCTGAGATGAGGCCCGCGACCATCGTCATGGCGTTGACAAACCCGATGCAGGCGTTCGAGAGATCCAGGGCTGCGCAATGGGAGGGGAGCGCCAGCTTGCTGTGGACGACGGAGGCCGTGGCGGGCTCGAGGAAGTCCCGACAGACGGCCGCGTGGACCAGAATCCCGAGCTTGTCAGCGGCCACCCCGCTGCGCTCCAGTGCGCGCCGGCCGGCTTGGGCGGCGGCGTCGGAGGGGCGCGTACCCTCCGGCCAGAAGCGCCGCTCGGTGATTCCCGTCATCAATTCGAGCCTTCCGACCGAAAGGCCGAGGCGGCGATAGATGGGGGTCAGATCCGCCTCTAGGTCCTGGGATGTCACCCGTTCATCGGGGAAGACATGGGCCAGGGATTCGATTCGGACGTTCGGGAAGCGCATGGGCAGCTCGGGGTCCCTCGGCCCTCAGGGAAGCCGAGGGCGCGGTGGGGCGAAAGAGCCTAGGGGCCTGGGTGCTCCGCTGCAATGCGCGCCGCTGCTCCCTGCCCCGCAGAGCTACCATCTAGGGGCAATGCCCTCCGGACCCCGCGCGACGATCCTCCATGTGGACATGGATGCGTTCTACGCCTCCGTGGAGATCCGGGACAACCCTTCCCTGGACGGGTTGCCGGTCTGCGTGGGGGGGCCGGCTTCCTCCCGGGGGGTGATCAGTGCGGCCAGCTACGAGGCACGCAAGTACGGGGTCCATTCGGCGATGCCCACCGCCCAGGCACGCCGCCAATGCCCAGACCTGGTGCTCTTGCCGCCAGACTTCGACAAGTACACAGCGGTGAGCGCTGAGGTGATGGCGATCTTCCGGCGCTACACCCCCCTCGTGGAGCCGCTCTCCCTCGACGAAGCCTTCCTGGACGTGGAGGCCTCGGAGCGACTCTTCGGGGACGCGGTCGAGATCGGCAGGCGCATCAAGGCGGACATCCTGCGGGAAACTGCGCTTGTGGCCAGCGTTGGGGTCGCGTCGACCAAGTTCCTAGCCAAGCTCGCGTCCGATCTCGACAAGCCCGATGGATTTCGGGTGATCGAGCCCGATGAGATCCGCAGCGTCCTCGATCCTCTCCCCGTCTCGAAAATTTTCGGGGTCGGGCCGCGAACGGCGAAACGGCTGGAGGCCCTCGGGGTTCTGACCGTCGCGGATCTTGCCGACCTTGAGCGCAGGGACGTGGCCAAGCGCTTCGGGTCGTCGGGCCTGTGGATCCACGATCTGGCGCGGGGCATCGATCCGCGGCGCGTGACTCCGCGCCGTGAGGAAAAGTCCCACGGCTTGGAGCGCACCTTTGCCGAGGACATTTCCGATCGCGCCGAGCTGCGTACGCTATTGCTGTCGTTTTGCGAGGAGGTGGCCTTTGTGCTCCGCGACCGCGGGCTGCGCGGGCGTACGGTCACCCTGAAAGCGCGCTATTCGGACTTTCGAACGGTGACTCGCACCAAGACGCTCGATCTGCCCACCAACCTGGGCCCCAGAATCTTCGCCGTGGCGGCTGAGCTCCTCGGACGCATCGACCCCGGGCCGCTGCGTCTGCTCGGCGTGCAGGTGACCAAGCTCGAGGACGTGCGCAAGCCTGTGCAGACGAGCCTCTTCGCCGCCGCGCCCGAGTCCGGCCGCAGTCAGTGGCTCGAGTCGAACGAGAAGCTGAAGGACGCGACGGCCAGCCTCGACAAGCTGCGCAGAAAGTTCGGCAAGGGGGCGGTGTTGCCGGCAAGCCTGCTCAACAAGCCGACTCCCCGTGGGCGCGACGGCACCGAGTAGCCGGCCGGCTCCGAACCCTCGCCCAAGATCTGGGCTAGCTCGGATCCGCGCTAAGCCCCAGGCCGATTTGCCGCAGCAGGTCAGCGCTGTTGGTCGGCATCTTGGTGACGAATCCAACGACGGATGAGAATTGGAGCGCTCGCTCGCGGTGGCCGCGCGGGTCGTGCGGCGAGACGAGCAAAATGACGCCTGTGTCCGGGGCCCCCGGACGCGAGCGCTGGAGCTCGAATCGTTCCAAGAACTCGAAGCCGTCCACGCGCGGCATGTTGACGTCGAGAAAGATGAGATCAGGGGCGGTCTTGGAGGAGCCCTGCGGATCCATGTACTCCAGTGCTTCCTGGCCGTCGATCACCTCGGCGACCGAGCTATACTCACCGGTCTTGGCTAGCAGGCGGCTGAGGATGTAGCGATCCCCTTCATTGTCGTCGACGATCAGTACATGGGGCATGGCAGGCATGGAGAGGATGGATCCTTGATGGGGGATGCTGCGTGGCGAGTGCCCGAGCCTCGGTCCGTATCGTAGTCTCGGGCTCGACTGGGTGTTCGAGACGCGCTTGCCTGGTTCCGGCGCTCTCAGCGCTTGGACCCTGGCGGGTGGCTCCAATGGGGTTGCAGGGCTGTAACCCCCCCGGTCTTCTCAACTGTGCTTCAAATTTGAATGGGCTTTTCGATACTGTGCAGAGAGAAGTTGAGCGGCGAATTCGGGCAGCGGTTCTTCGTGCTCGATCGATGACAAAGCCCCTCGAACCCGATTCATGGCAAAGCGTAACCTCGACCCCTGCACACGATCGGCGTTTGGAGAGCTGGGGAATGCACTCCGGCACGACCTCGGCGCGCCGGTCCGCCATGTGAGCAGCTTCGCAGGCCTGTTGGCACGCTCCCTTGGGGACAACCTTTCCGCCGATCAAGAGAAGTGCGCATCGCTCCTCAACGGAGCCGTCGGCCGCTTGGACCTGATGGTTGCTGCGATGGGCAAGTACTGTGAGCTCCTCAGCGCTGAGCCAGATCTCGAGCCCCTCGACCTGGGGCAGGTGTTGGAAGAAGCTCAGGAACGCTGGCGCTTTCGCACCGAACGGGGCTCGGGGCACATGCGCTGGGAGGAGAATTTTCCCCGCGTGCTGGCTTCCGGTAGCCAAATGCAGCTCCTGCTGGCTGCCCTTCTGGACAACTCTTCCACCTATATCGATTCCGATCGCGACAGCATCGTGCGTGTCGAAAGCAAAGTCGGCGGAGGGCGCTGCGAGATCGTGGTCTCCGACAACGGAGTGGGCTTAGCGCCCAAGTATCGCGACCGGGCGACCAAGCTGTTTTGGAAGCTCTCAAGTGATTCGCCTGGCGTTGGCGCTGGCCTCTCGATAGCGCGCTGCGTGGCCGAAGCCCATGGGGGACAGCTCGAGATCGGCGACAGGGCCGATGGCGAGGATGGGATCAGTATTCGTTTTTCTCTTTTGATGGACCCGACTCAATGACCACTGGACTCAACATTTTGCTGGTCGAGGATGACCCGAATGACGCCTTTCTCGTGCAGCGCCTGCTGGTGGATGCTGGCGTGCAGGCAAAGTGCGTCGTCACACGCAGCAACCTGCAAGAGGGACTCGCCGAAACAGATGACGGCTCCTTTGACGTTGCGCTGATCGATTTGTCCCTGCCGGACGCGAGCGGCACCGAGGCGATCGACCGCTTTCGAGCGAATCGGCCGGACCTCCCGCTGGTCGTCCTCACCGGCAATGAGAACGACGAGTCGATCGCCAATGCCCTGCGTCGTGGGGTAGAGGACTACCTCCTGAAGGGCGAGACGAGCCACGGCAGCCTGCTGCTCCGTGCCCTGAACTTCGCGATCGAGCGAAAGCGGGCGCGCGACGAAAGGGATCGGCTGGAGAAGCACCTGCTCAAGGTTCAGCGCTTGGAGAGTCTGGAGGTGATGGCCGGTGGTGTTGCCCACGACTTCAACAATCTGCTTGTGGGGATCCTCGGCAACGCCAGCATGATCTTGGCGGAGTTGCCCCGGTCCTCCGAACTCACTCCCCTGGTTGGGGAGATCGAGCGCTCGGCACTGTTGGCCGCGGACCTCACGAGGCAGATGCTCGCCTACGCGGGCAAGGGACGGTTCTCCGTCGAGGTGTTGGACCTCTCGGGCCTCGTCCAGGAAACCCAGGGCTTGCTTCAAGCCAGCGCTTCTGCGAACGCTGCATTTCGCTTCGACCTGAGCTCGGAGCCCCTACCGGTGCGGGTGGACGCCACCCAGATTCAGCAAACGCTGATGAACCTTGTGTCCAACGCGTCCGAGGCTTTGGAGGGCGGGCGCGGGACCATCACCGTTACGACGGGGAGAACGGTGGTGGACGGGAACTACGCCAAAGCTCTCGAATACAACCAGGAGCTTCGGCCGGGTAGCTACGTGTTCCTCGAGGTGACAGACACCGGCATCGGAATGGATGCGAGCACACGGGCGCGGATCTTCGACCCGTTCTTCTCGACCAAGTTCACCGGCCGTGGGCTCGGTCTCGCAGCTTGCCTCGGGATCGCTCGCGGTCACGAAGGCGCCTACCGCGTGTACAGCGAGCCCGGCCAAGGCACGAGCTTCAAGGTGCTCCTACCGCTGACTTCCGCCCAGCCCGATTCCGAGGAAGCACCACCCGTCGCTTCGGTGCGGGCGGGCCAAATCCTAGTCGTGGACGACAACGAATCCGCGCGCAACGTGGCCCGGCGCATTCTTGAGAGGGCGGGATTCGATGTCCTGCTTGCCGCGGACGGACGCGAGGGCCTCTCGCTCTATTCCACCCACCGCTCCGAGGTTCAGCTGGTCCTGCTCGACATGACCATGCCGCACATGAACGGGGAGGAAACGTGCCGGCGGCTTCGCTTGCACGATCCTGACCTGCGGATCGTGATGATGAGCGGCTACAACGAGCAAGAGATCGTGCGCCGTTTAGCGGGGCGGGGCCTCGCGGGCTTTATTCAAAAACCATTCCAGCCGCGCGCTCTGGTGGCGAAAGTTGCCGAGGTGCTGGAGGGCAACCGGGATTCATCCCTAGCCTGAGGGGAAGCGTTCTCCGGGCTGTCGGGATTGCCTTGGAAGCGAGCGAACCGCATCGCTTAGCCCCCGTTGGTCTGGGCCTTCGCTAGGTCGCTAGCAGCCTTTAGGACGTCTGGATGGTCGGGTCGCAGGTTGGCGCTGCGCGTCTCCAGCGCAGCCCTCAGCTCCACCAGCGCCTCATCCGTGCGGCCCATGCTTGCCAGCAGCCGGCCGAGGTGATGCTGGACACGGGCGACGTCGAGGTGGTCGTCCGACAGGGCGCCACGGTACATCGCCAGCGAGCGCCGCAGGTGGTCCTCGGCATCCTCCATACGGCCAAGCTTGCGCAGGGTTGCGCCGACCGTGAGCAGGCTGCTGGCGACCTGGGTGTGATCTCCTAGTTTGGCTTGGCGTCCGGCCAGCACTTCCTGGGCGAGCTGGAGGGACTCCTCGAGCCGGCCTTGATCCATGTAGGAGATCGCCAACATATTCAGGCTGGTCCAAACCGTGGGGTGGTCGGCGGGCAGCGCCTTCTTGCGGATCGCGAGTGCCTCTTCCAGGTAAGGAACAGCCTCGGCATACCGCTTCCGCTGGCGCAGCATATTCCCGTAGTTCGAGAGGGTCGTCGCGATCTCGTGGTGCCCCGCGGGGAGAATCCTCTTTTGGAGGTCGAGCGCAGCGCTGTACAGCTGTTCTGCCTCTTCAAACTCACCAAGCCAGCTCAGAATGCCGGCGATGTTGCCCATGTCGAGAGCGACGTAGTTGTGGTCGCCGAAGCGCTCTCGATCCCGTTCAAGGATGCCACGGTAGATCTCCAGAGCTTCACGCAGTTCGCCGGCCTCCTTGTGCAGGCCAGCCAAGGAAAAGAGGTGGTCGTCGATATTGGGGTGATCCTCACCCAGGATCGAGCGGTCGATGCGCAGCGCTTCGCGGATCGCCTGGACCCCCTCCTCGAAGCGATCCTGCTGGCGGTAGACAAGGGCCAAAGCTCTCAGGGTCGAGGCTTGATCCGGGTGGTCGCCGACGAAGATCTCCGCCTGCGTGGCCCTTGCCCGATTGAGGATCGCCTCGGCTTCTTCCAGGTCGCCGGCGGCCTCGTGCTTTTGCGCGACGCTGATCCAGGACTGGACGAGGTGCCGATCGGGTTCCGGGGCAAGCTTCTCAAGGACCGCCTGTCCACTGCGAGCCATCTCGAGGGACTCATCGAAGCGTCCGAGCTCCTGGAGCAGGTCGGCGAGCCGGAGGCGTGCCTGGGCTTCGTCCCGCTGGTTCAGGGGAGGGAGCGAGGTGAGCGTCGTGACGGCCTCGCGTAGCATCGACTCAGCTTCGGTGTTGTTGCCCTCCAGAAAGCGAACGCTGCCGAGGTGAGCGAGAATGGAGGCGTGCTTTCCAGCGTGCTGGGCCTCACCTTTGAACAGGCCCTCAGCTTGGCCGAGCAGATCGCTGGCCTCGGGTGTATTCCCCAGGGCGAGGTACGCCCGTCCCATGGCGTCCATCAGGCTGGCTCTAACGCGCGGGTCCTTACGGACGTCGTAGCGGATCTGGTTCGCGCCCCTGTCCAGCAGGCTGCGGGCGCTGATCTGTTCGCCGACGGCCTCGTCGGGAGCGGAGACCCGAAACAGATCGACGAGGAAGCTGCTGACCTCTCCGGCTACCTCCGCCCGCACTTCGGCGAGGTCGCGTTGGCGTGACATGCGGCCAGCCAGCAGGCCCATCGACACCGCGAAGCCCGCCAGCATGCCGGTGAATATCACGGCGGCCGCCACCCAACCAAAGCGCCGGCGCAGGAATTTTCCGCTGCGGTAGCGGAACGTGTCCTTGCGGGCGCGCACGGGCAGGCCCTTGGTGAAGCGATCGAGGTCCTCGAGCAGGAGTGCCACCGAGCCATAGCGGCGTTCGGGCTCCTTGCGCAGGGCCATGGCCACGATCGTGTCGAGGTCGCCCGCAAGAAGCCGCGCCCGTTCCGGGGCCACGCTGCTCATGGTCGGGGGCTGCTCCTCGGACAGCACGCGGACGAACTCCGATGGCGTGCGCTGAGCGAAGGAGTAGGGGCGCTGGCCGGTGAGTACTTCGAACAGCAGAACTCCGAGGGAGTAGACGTCGCTCGCCGTGGTGATCGGTCGACCCTGGCTCTGCTCTGGGCTGCCGTACTCCGGCGTGTAAAGAACCATGCCGGTTTGGGTGTGCACGGCGGTGGGGTCCGAGTCGTGGGAGTCGAGGATCTTGGCGATTCCGAAGTCGAGCAGCTTCGGCGTCCCGTCCGCGGTGACGAGGATGTTGCTGGGCTTGAGATCGCGGTGGACGATGAGGCTGCGATGCAGGGCCGCCACCGCTTCTCCAACCTTGCGGAAGAGTGCGATCCTCTGTGGGATCGAAAGCTCGGTGGCCTGCACGTAGTCCACGAGAGTGCTGCCCTCGATGTACTCCATCACGAGGTAGGGGAGGCCCTGCTCTGTGGCTCCCCCGTCGAGTAGGGCAGCCACGTAGGGGTGATCGAGCTGGGCTAGGATGCGGCGTTCCGATCGGAACCGGGCCAGGAGCCCTACGTCGTCCATGCCGGGCCGGAGCACCTTGATCGCAACGCGTTTGTCGAAGTCGGCGTCTGCCCGGCGAGCCAAGTAGACCCGGCCCATGCCGCCCGCGCCGAGGTCGGAAAGGACTTCGTAGGGCCCGATGCTGCTGGGGCGGCCCACCGTGGGAAGCGGGACGTGGCCGGATTCGGTTGCAAGCGCCTTCAGCGCCTGGCTGGAATCCAACGCGCTCGCGCCGGCGGCCAGGGGGCCGCCCTCCGCAGCATCCATGGCAAGCAGCCCGAGTATTTCCGCGCGCAGCCCGGGGTGTCGCAGCTCCGCTTCGTCCAACAGGGCCTTGCGATCCGATTCCGGAACCTGCCGGGTCCGTTCGAACCACGAAGCCACCAGCGCAAAGCGCTCGGCTTGCTCAGGGGAGGGGTCAGGGGGGTAGGATGCGTTCTCACCCGCGCCACCCATGTCCGACGTCTCTCCTGATTCTTTCACGCAGCTGCTCCAGCGATCTCGAGGGGGTGAGCAGGCCGCTCTGGATGAGCTGCTGCCGTTGGTGTACGAGGAGCTACGGGCGCTGGCGCGCCAGAAGCTGGGTCGAGGGCGCGACGCACACAC
The DNA here is from genome assembly GCA_964459495.1 of uncultured Planctomycetaceae bacterium. Classification (GTDB taxonomy): domain Bacteria; phylum Planctomycetota; class UBA1135; order UBA1135; genus CAYWNK01. Next base: position 15,359 of record CAYWNK010000068.1, on the reverse strand, counting down.
TTTGCAGCCGACAGCCCTCGTCAATGAAGTCTACCTGCGTCTGGCCGACCAGAAGATGGCTGGCCTCGAAGACCGTTCCCATTTCCTGATGCTGTGCGCTCGCGTGATGCGACGCATTTTGGTGGATCGGGCCCGGGAACGGCACTCGCTCAAGCGGGACGGTGGCCAGCGGGAAGGCCTGGATGCAGCGCTCGAGGTCGAGGCTGCAGGCGAAGAAGAGGCTTTCGACGTGCTGGTCTTTGACGAGGCTTTGCATCGACTCGGGGGTCTCGACGCACGCAAGGCGCGCGTCGTAGAGCTTCGCTATTTCTCGGGGCTGCCGATGGATGAGGTGGCCGAGGTCCTGGGAGTCTCCAAGCGGACGGCCGAGGCGGATTGGACCTTTTCACGGGCCTGGCTGCGTCGCGAAATAGGTTAGGGGCGGTGGGGCGGTCGCCCTTGGGCGGGTCTGAGCCAAGGGCTGGTTCGGAATCTCGGGAAATGCCTGCGGGCGCGGCCGGGGACATACGCAGGGGTCAGCGAAACCCTGTACCTCGCCTTTTTGCACCCCCTTGCCATGCGACTGAATCCGATCCACCCGCCCGCTCTCTCGATTCGAAACCACCTGATTCCGGCCGCCGCCCTGGGCCTCCTTTGCGCTTGCGGCGGGGGTGGAGGCGGCGGGGGGACCCCTGCTTCCGGCCTAGAGGGCAGCCTGAATGCCCTCGGTGTGTCCACGGCTGAGACGCCCCGGGAAGGCATGGGGGGGGTCGAGCTGGGAGAAGACTACGCGCCCTTCGGCATGACCTGGGAGCTGTCGAAGACCTCTGAGCTACTGGTGATGGGACCCGAGGTGCTCGTCAGCGGCGAGCGGTTCACACTATTCGACCTGACAGACGAAAACGGAGGAGCCTCGGAAGAGGTGAAGTACACGCTCTCCGCGGCGGACGAGGAGTGGATTGCTGGCAACACCAGCAGCGGCAGCTTCACGCCCCAGGACTCGCGCTCCGTGGTTGGAGCGGACTATGACGACGACGGACTCGAGGAGATTTTGGTCGTCTATCTGGACGGTGGCGAGCTGCGCCTGCGCACAATTGAGGATGAGTTAGAGGCCTTTGCGAGCAGCGATCAACAGCTCAGCTTCGAACTCAATGCCACCGACTTGACCGTGAAGGCTGCCGACCTCAACGGCGATCGGCGCGAGGACCTGGTCGTCGGTCTGACCAAGGACGGCGAGAATGCGGAGGTGGCCTTCTTCCAGTCGACCGCCCAGGGATGGATCGAGGTCGGCCAGCGACGCACGTACAACGCCACTGTGGCGAGCCCCACGATCAGCTTGGAAATCTCGACCGGCAACGTCGACCTCGATCAACGCGATGAGGTGCTGGTCGTCGTGAACGAGTATTTCGGCACGACCAACATCCCCGAAGGGGTCAGCCGCTACGAGCTCCTCGACGACCAAGCGGCGGGCTTTGGTGTCCTGCGGGCGCTGACCGGAGTCTCGGCCCAGGATCAGGACCTATTTCCCCGGATCGGTTTGATCTCTACCCCGCTGATCGTGGACGTGGACGGGGACGATCGGGGCGAGCTGATCATCGCCTCCCGGACGGACTTCAACAGCAGCTGCGACGCCGATGGCTACTTCTTCCTGGCGTTTGAGGATCCCGTGGACGGCGGGGAATCGCTGGGGAATTTCTACTTCACCGAGTTCTTCAGCAGCTGCGCCAGCCCCATGAAGCCCCGGGTGCGTAGCCTCCACGTGAATGCCCTGGACCTGGACGGAGACGGACTGGATGAATTCCACATCAACCAGTACGTCTTCGACGACTTTCTGAGCGCGGGCCCCTGGGTCCAGCCGAGCGAGTACCAGCTGCCCCCGGACGTCGTCTGGTCGCAGAACCACTTCGGCGCATTCAGCTTCAATACTAGCTCGATCGTGACCGGAGATTTCACCGGCGACGCTCGGGATGATGTGGCGGTGTTCCGTCAGGATCGCAACGAGTTTGAGGTCTGGGGCCTGGCTGCTCCCGATACAGCGATCAACCTGAAGCGCGAAGTGGCGACCCAGTTCACCAATTCCCAGTCTGCTTTTCGTCCCCTGCTGGTGCCGGTCAATGTGAATCCCGATGGCCCGGTGCTGACCTACTCGGATGCGGAATATCGCTATGTGTTCTCGGAGCCCATTGTTCTTGCGGTGCTAGCTGCTGCGCCCTGCGCGGAGGGGATTGGTCAGAACACCTCGGGTTGCTTCACCGCGTTCGGCAACACGAACTCGACCCAGACGGAAGAGGAGCGCGCGGTGTCGGTGCGGGCGAGCGCGACGGTTGGCATCAGCATCGATGGTGGCGCCCTGACCCAGAGCGGCTTCGAACTGAAGGCGAGCGCCGAGGTCGAGGCGACCAAGATCACCAACAGCTCCTACCTGGAGTCCCGTACGGTGCTCTACACCACGGGTGTTGGCGAAGACACGGTGATCTTCACGGCGATCCCGCTCGATCAGTACACCTACACCGTCCAATCGCATCCGGATCCGGATCTCATTGGCACAAAGGTCGTGGTGAGCTTGCCCCGCGACCCGATCACCCTTCAGTCGGAGCGGACGGCCTACAACAACGCTCTACAGCCGGGGAGTTTGGTCATCGACGCGAGCGTTCTGGGGCATACGGTCGGAGATCTTTCGAGCTACCCGACGCGTGCGATGAAGAACTCCGTGCTTGCGAGCAATAGCGGTCTGGAGTTTGGGCCCCAGGCGGTCGGACTTGGATCTGGGTCTACGCAGCTGACCCTTGAGGTCGGTGAGGCCTGGGGGGAAGGGGGCGCTCTGGAGAAGGGCTTCTCATTGGACCTTGAGACCACACAGGCGGGAGTGCTTACGGGGGTCAGCTTTGGGGCGTCGACGACGGACACGGTCGTCGTGACGAGTGGAGAGTCGACCAGGTACGTGGGGTCCGTGGGGGCGATCGATGCGGCAAATCACTCGTCCGCGGGGTACTCGTTTGGGCTGTTCACCTACGTGCGGACGGACCCGGGGACCGGGCAGGAGTATGAGGTGATTCAGTATTGGGTTGAGTGAGGCAAAACGGCTGGTGGGGCGGTGGCGACGGAGACCTAGATCCAGAATCGGAGGCCCCGGTCGCCACCACCCCACCACGGCCTGCTCACCCACGAGCACTCGCCCCTAGCCGGCCCTAGCGTCCTAAGCTCGCCTCCCGGGCCGCGCGGAACTCCGAATCCGCCGCCCACTCGGGCCAGTATCGCGTATTCGACCAACCAGCCAACAGCGCATGGAACACCCGCAGGTCTTCGATTGCGCCCGACAGATCCCATGAGGCGTCGTACTCGTCGCCTTCGCGATGGTAGCGGTTGGCGAGGTAGTCAGCGCGGCGTTCCATGACCCACTCGGTGCCGTGCTCCACCGAGATGGTGCCTGAGTCCGTGTACATCATGGGGACCCCGACCTTGGCCAAGGAGAAGTGATCGGAGCGGAAATAGTAGCCCTTCTCGGGGCTTGCTTCGTTGACGACGATTCGGCCTTGGGCGAGGGCGGCCGTGTGAACGTCCTTGTCGAGCTCGGAAGCACCCATGCCAACAATGGCGATATCGCGCATGGGGCCGTCGAGATTGAGGCCGTCGATGTTGAGGCCGCAGACTGTCTGGGAGAGAGGGAAAAGCGGATTGGCCGCATAGTGCGCCGAGCCGAGCAGGCCTTTCTCCTCGGCGGTGACGGCCAGGAAAAGTACGGTGCGCTCCGGCGGCGAACCGGCAGCCATGGATTCCGCGAGCTCGAGCAAGCCCGCGGTACCGGTCGCGTTGTCCAGGGCGCCGTTGTAGATGCCGTCCTCGCCATCATCGACTTCCCGTACGCCAAGGTGGTCCCAGTGGGCGGTGATCAAGACCGCTTCCTCAGGCCGTGTCGCGCCCGTGATCTTGGCTGCGACGTTGGAGGAGAGCAGGTCCCTCGTCGCGTTCTCCACGTAGCTTGTGAAGCTCAGCTTGGTTTCCACCGGCGCGGCGTCCTTGGCGCGCGCCCGCTCCGCCAGCACATCGAAGCTGAGCCAGGAGTCGCCCAGCATTTTCTTGGCCGCTTCCGCGGTCACCCAGCCCTGGATCGGAGTGGGCTCAGGGCCCGCTCCGCGCTCGGCCAGATACAGCTGCCCGCGGCCCCAGCTTTGCACGACCACCGTCCACGGGTAGCCCGCGGGACCCGTTTGGTGAATGATCAAGCAGGCCGAGGCTCCCTGCCTCGCGGCCTCCTCGAACTTGTAGGTCCACCGGCCGTAGTAGGTCATCGCGTTGCCGCGGAAGAGCTCGCTGTCACCGGTGGTGAAGCCGGGGTCGTTGACCAGGACGACGACGGTCTTGCCCTTGGCGTCGATCCCCGCGTAGTCGTCCCAGCCGTATTCCGGCGCCACGATGCCATAGCCCGCGAACACGACGGGGGAGTCTTCGACGGCGATCGGTTCACCGGAGCGGGGGCTCCAGACCATCGCATCGCGGCCGAAGACGAGATCGGTCTTGCCAAAGCCCGCGTCGTAGCTGGCGGTGGGGGGCTGCACCGGGGTGAGCTCTTGCATGGGCACCGCTTGGGTCCAGCCCCCATCGGTGCCCGCGGGCTCGAGGCCGCTCGCCTTGAGGCGCTCGATGAGGTAGGGGACGGTCTTCTCTTCTCCGATCTGGCCAGGGCCGCGCCCGGCAAACTCGTCCGAGGCGAGGATCCCGATGTGGGCGCCGAGCTCGGCGGCGTCGAGGGCGGGTGTGGTGATCGGAGCCTGGGAGGCGCCGACCTGTTGGAGGGCAGCGCAAAGAAGCAGGGTCAGCATGGGGGAGACGTCGGGAAAGGAATGGATGGGAACCGGAGGAATCAGGCGATCAGTACCAGGCCACGGTGCGGTGCCAGCGGGGCCGTGAGGGCTGCTGGACTACGGGGGCGATCGCGGAGGCCTGGGCCGCTTCCGACGGCCAGACCGGAGCGCGCTCCAAGGTACCGGCCAGGTCGAGCAGGCGTGCAACCCGCTCAACGGTGGTGGGGTGCGTACGCAACAGGCTGGGCTCGGGGAGCTTCGCGCCGGGGCCCGCGGCGTGCCGTAGCCAGCCGGAGTGGGCCTTCTCGAGTTTCTTGAGGGCCGAGGCCAGGGGCCGCGGATCGCCCATGAGCTCCGCGCCACGCCGGTCGGCTTCGAACTCTCGCGTGCGCGACAGGGCCAGCTGGGTCAGCGTCGAGAGTCCGGGCGTCAACAGCAGCACGATCACATAGATCCACGGAATCGGCGCCTGGCCGAGCAGGGCCATCGGAATGTTGATCCAGAGCAGCAGCTGCCCGAGGCTCGCGAGGCTGCCGGTCACCCGGGCGAGCATGTCCGCAAAGCCCATCAGGCGGGTGTCGCCGTGCTCGACGTGGGCCACCTCGTGGGCCAGGATCGCCGCGAGTTCGCGGATCTCCATGCGGCGCAGCAGGCCGTCGGAAACCGCGATGACGGCGTCGTCCCTGCGGCCGACCGTGAAGGCGTTGAGGACATCGCTGGGCAGGTAGTAGAGCTTGGGCGTGTGCTCGAGTCCGGCGCGGCCGCTGAGTCGCTCGGTGATGTCGAACAGGGCCGGGGCTTGTCTGCGCTCCAGTTCGACGCCGCGGTACATGCGCAGCACGACCTTGGGTGAGACCTTGGGCGCAACGGCGTACATGACGGCGACGAGGACCAGCACGCCGAGCACGCCGTACTTGCCGAGGAGGAGCCAGGCGAGGATGCCGAGGACCAGGGCGAGGGCGCCCAGGAGGAGGGCGGTTTGGAGGCGGTTGCGTCCGGCGTGGGACGCGGTGACGTCGGGGTCCACGCGCATGGGGGCTACGTTAACGTGGGCGGCTGGGATCTGCCCTGTGGATGCGCTAGACCTTGAGGGGGAGGTGAGGAGCTTTCTGTGGTGGTGATCGAGCCCGGGCAGCACGGACGGCCTGGAACGCGAGGAGGGGGGCAGTCGCTCTGCGACTGCCCCCCTCCCACATTCCTGGCGACGAACTCCGACCTGACTCGTTAGTGCTCGTCGGTGACGTAGCTCATGAACGACATGCCAATGTCCTCGAACTGGTGGGGCCGCGGCACCTCGATGGCGTCCTTGATGCAGACCTGTTCGCAGAGCTTGCAGGACACGCAGTTCTTGTCGATCACCATGGCGATCTGGCTGGTCTGCGGCATCGAGTAGACGCTGTCGTCTTCGAGGGCCTTCATCTCCAGCGCCTCGAAGGGGCAGACGTCCACGCAGAATTCGCAGCCGGTGCACAGCTCGTCGTGCACCAGGGCCTTGGGCACCTGCTTGGGCTTGATCTTTTGGACCACGACCTCGGTGTTGTCGTCGATCGCGTCGAAGGGGCAGTAGACGCCACAGACCGAGCAGTTGATGCAGAGGCTCGGATCGATGAAGTACCGCTCGCCGGACGAGATTGCGTTGGTCGGGCAGACGCGCTCACAAATCGAGCACGAGGTGCACTTCTCGGTGATGAAGTGCGCTTCCCAGGACCAGGTCTCGTAGAGGACGGGGTCGGTGAACGCGAGCACGCGTACCTTGCCCTCGGCATCGTAGCGATGGCGAATGCCGACGATGTCCTTCTCGAAGTCCCAGCTTGTGGTGAAGCGGCCGGGGAACGAGCTAGAGCCGTGGGTGAGCGCCAGGATCTGGGCCTTGGTTTTCTTGACGTCAGCCTTGTCGCTGGGCGAGAGGCGCGGCACCCAGCACGTGGCCAGGATGGTGTTGCCCTCGCGGTAGACGTGGACCTTGTACTCGGGCATCACCTCGGGGGCCCCGAAGCGGAAGCGATCGCGCACCGCAGGAACCTTGGTGGGCAGCTGCAGCTCGATCTCGAAGTAGCCGCTGTTCTCGTGAACGTCGAACTCGCGGCCGTAGCGGCGATCGCGCTCTTTGGTGTCCTCGGGCTGGCCCTTGTACTTGCCCCACATGGCCTCCCAGCCAGGAACCTCTTCCAGCTCGACGGTGAGCACCGGCGGGGGCAGCTCGCCCGAGAAGCCGATCGCGGCCGTGGGGCACACGTCGACGACCGTGCGGGCGTTGTACATCGCCGCTTTTTGCTCGTCGAGGGTGTGAGCCTTCTGGTCATCCCCCATATAGAAGATCTCGGGGAAGTCCTGGCAGCAGGCATCACAGGCGATGCACAGCACAGGGTCCACGTCGAACAGGCCCTGTTCGACGGTCTTCTCGAGTTCGGTTTCGGCCATGGCTGGTCGGTCGGAGTGGAGGGTGGGGCGAGTGCCGGGCGCAGTGGCGGCCTCGGTTGCCAGACAACGTAGCACGCCCTGGAACGTGCCTCCAAGCCCCCAATCGGCCACTCCTGGCTGGATCTGAAGGCCAGCCATGGGCAGGTGCGGCTGCTTGACGCAGGTTTCCTAGGCCATTCAGAGATCGGGTGCGGCCGACGACAGTCATCGCCGGGGGTGCGAGGTCCCTAGAGGGGACCGATCGCAGGCTGGAATACGGCCAGGGCGTAGTTCCCGCTGACGGCCACCAGGCGCGTCAGGCTCACGTGCTCTCCGCTCTCAGCGTCCCATTCGCAGAACTGCGTCCGCCCACGGAGGACGCCGCCCAGCTCCTTCGCCAGTCGCTCGAGACCGTCCCCGTCCGCTGGCAGCTCCGGGTCGATCGAGGCCAGGACCTCCCCAATCCCGCACCACAGGGACAGGCCCTCGCGCCGCTTCCAGGGACCGTTGGCGTCGACGACTCGCCCCTCTTCGTCCACCACCGCGAGCGGCGTCTCGTATTGATCCAATCGCTGCAGGAGATGCTCGAGGGCGAAAGGGGCTTGGGCGAATACGTCCAATTCGGCGGGAGCCGGAAGAGGGGAGGGCGGCTCGTGGTGGTCGGCAGACATAGGAGATCGCAAACGGGTGATCCGGTCCGGTCCTATCGCGCAGACTGCCGCCCGGTCTGAACTCCAAACCCGAGTTGTGCGAACCGAGCGGTTGCAGTTGCGTCCGCTAGCGCGAACCCGGGACACTGCGCGCCCCTTCCTCCCCGCTCTGCCCCCCCATGAGCCAAACCCATCCCAATCCCGTCGTCGGCCTCGTCATGGGCAGCAGCTCGGACTGGCCCACGATGAAGTGCGCCGCCGAACTGTTGACCGAGCTCCAGGTTCCCTTTGAGCAGCAGGTGGTCTCCGCGCACCGAACCCCTGATCTGCTGCGGGACTACGCCAAGGGCGCCCGGGCCAAGGGGCTCAGCGCCATCATCGCCGGCGCCGGCGGCGCCGCCCATCTACCCGGGATGCTTGCTGCCTGGACGGACTTGCCCGTGCTCGGAGTCCCCGTCCAGAGCAAGGCGCTCCAGGGACTCGACTCTCTGCTCTCCATCGTCCAGATGCCGGGTGGGGTTCCCGTCGCGACCTTCTCGATCGGCGAGTCGGGTGCGAAGAACGCGGCCCTCTTTGCCGCCCGGATGCTCGGTGTTCGGGACGCGGCTCTCGCGTCCCGCCTCGAGGTGTACCGCGCCGCTGCTGAGCGCAAAGCCAAAGACTCGGTGCTCGCATGACCGCAGCCCACGTCCCTGCGCCCATCCTCCCTGGCGCCACCCTCGGCGTCCTAGGCGGCGGCCAGCTCGGCCGCATGTTCGGCATGGCGGCGCGCCAGATGGGCTACCGCCTGCACGTGTTCGTTCCCGATAAGGATTCCCCCGCTGGGCAAATCGCCGACAGCGTGACGCTGGCTTCCTACGACGATCTGGGAGCGATCGAGCGCTTCGCTAGGGGCGTGGACGCGATCACATTCGAATTTGAAAACGTAGCCTCTGCCGCGGCGGAAGCTGCGGCCAAGCACGTGCCCGTGCGACCGGCCGGGAGCCTGCTGCACGCGACCCAAAACAGGGGCCGGGAAAAACACGCGCTCTCGGGCCTAGGCATTCCCGTGGCTCCTTTTGTCCTGATCGAGGAGGAGGCTGCCCTCGAGGCAGCAGCCCAGACGGTCGGTTTGCCTGCGGTGCTCAAGACCACCGCCTGGGGCTACGACGGACGGGGGCAGTGGCGCATCCGCACCTTGGACGACCTGCGTCAGGCTTGGGCCGAGCTCGCGGGGACGCCCGCGGTCCTCGAGCAGTTGATCCCCTTCACGGCCGAGCTCTCGGTGGTCGGAGTCCGGGGGGTCGACGGTCAGGTGGCCCTGTACGACCCAGTCCTGAACCGCCACGAGAACCACATTCTCGACGTGACGCTCTGCCCGGCGCCGGTTCCAGAGCGTGTGGCCAAGGCCGCGCTCGATCTAGCTCGCCAGGTGCTTTCCGAGCTCGAGGTGGTCGGCGTGCTCTGCGTGGAGCTCTTTCTCCTCGAGGACGGCAGCCTGCTGGTCAACGAGCTCGCGCCGCGGCCGCACAACTCGGGCCACATCACCCTCGATGCGCACGTGTGCAGCCAGTTTGAACAGCAGGTCCGTGCGCTTTGTGCGCTGCCGCTGGGGTCGACTGAACGCTGCGTGCCCGCTGCGGCGATGGTGAACCTGCTGGGCGACCTGTGGCAGGCAGGCGAGCCCCAGTGGCAGCACGCCCTGGTCCTGCCCAAAACACACCTGCACCTGTACGGCAAATCCTCGCCCCGCATGGCGCGCAAGATGGGCCACATCTCGGTGACGTCGGACACGCTGGAGGATGCGGAACGTCTGGCCTTGGCTGCTCGGTCTCAGCTCACGCGGGAAGGGCAGCCATCCGAAAGGACCGGAGCGTAGTCCCGGCCATCATCCCACGCCGCCAACCTGCGCTTCGCGCTGGGGAGCGGCCTGCAGCTCCCGGGCCCTTGGAGTCTCCAGCGGGGATCCAAGCCCGATGCTGCCCTACTTCGGCAGGATGTGCCCGGTCTCCGCCGCGAGCCAGCCGCAGCCCTCGCAGCGCTCTAGTGGGCGGCCAGCCAGTCGTTCCCCGAGCCGAAGTCGACGCTGAGGGGGACATCCAGCGGTACGGCGTTCTCCATGCAGTCACGGACCAGGTCGGTGGTCGCCTCAAGCTCGGATTCCGGCACTTCGAGCAGCAGTTCGTCGTGCACCTGCAGGAGCATGTGGCCGTGAAGATCGCTTTCCCCGAGGCGGCGCTCGAGGTTGATCATGGCGCGCTTGATGATGTCGGCGGCCGAGCCCTGTACGGGCGTGTTCACCGCGACGTTCTCGGCGCCAGATCGAATGCGGCTGTTCTGGGCGTCGATGCCAGGGATCGTTCGGCGGCGTCCCATGAGCGTCTCGACGTAGCCGTTCTCGCGGGCGTTTTCGAGCACCCCATCAATCCAGCCGCGCACCTTGGGGAACGCATCGAAGTAGCGCTCGATGAAGGTCTTGGCCTCGGGCACCGTCAGGCCGGTTTCCCGGGCGAGCCGCTGGGGACCCATGCCGTAGAGCAAACCGAAGTTGATGGCCTTTGCCTGGGATCGCATCCCGCGATCGACGGCGTCGGGCTCAACGCCGAAGATGGCCGAGGCCGTGGAGGCGTGGATGTCAGCGCCCTCGGCGAAGGCCTTCGTCAAGCCGGGGTCGCCGGAGAGGTGCGCGAGAATGCGCAGCTCGACCTGGGAGTAGTCGGCTGCCAGAAGTACCCACTTGCCCTGTTCGTCCGCCTCCTTGGCGATAAAGGCCTGACGCAGGCGCTTGCCGCGCTCGGTGCGCACGGGGATGTTCTGCAGGTTGGGGTCGGACGAGGCCAGTCGCCCGGTCGCCGCCGAGGTCATCGAGAACGAGCAGTGCACTCGACCGGTGTTCTTGTTGACGTACTGGGGAAGCGCGTCCACGTAGGTGGACTTCAGCTTGTTGACCTCGCGGTATTCGAGCAGCCGTTGCACGATCGGCACCTCGGCGTAGTTGGCCGTGAGGGTGGCGTGGTCGGTGGCCCAGCCGGTCTTGGTCTTCTTGGGTCGCTTGACGCCGGCCTCGTTCTGGATCTCAAGCACCTCGAACAGCAGAGTGCCCAGGGCCTTGGTGCTGTTGACGTTCAATTCGGCGTGGCCCGCATAGCCGGCCTCCTTGGCCATCGCGCGGATGTCCTCGACGGCGGAGTCGATGTCGCGCTCGAGCTCCTTGCCGAATTCCTCGAGCAAGCCCACGTCCAGGCGGATTCCGCGGCGCTCCATCGCGGTCAGCACAGGTACCAGCGGCAGCTCGAGGTCGTAGTACAGGTCGGCGTTGCCGGTTTCGGTGACCTCCTTTTCGAGAGCCTGGTAGAGCCGGAAGGTGACATCGGCGTCCTCGCAGGCGTACTCGGCCACCTGGTCGACCATCACCTCGGCCATCGTCACCTGCTTCTTGCCGCTGCCGATGATTTGGCTGGTGGGGATCTTGGCGATGCCGAAGTAGGTCAGGGCCAGCTCGTCTAGGCCGTGGCGACGGGTCGAGCCAGCCACGGTGAAGCTCGCGATCAGGGTGTCGAAGTCGATGGGGGGCGTCTCGATCCCTTGGGCGCCAAGGACCTGCGCGTCGTACTTGTAGTTCTGAGCGACGCGCTTCAGGCCTGGATCGGTAAGCAGGGGGCGCAGAGCGTCGAGGAGCGCCTGTTTGCCGCCGGGGAGCACGGGTGGCGATAGGTTGAATGGCAGGTAGAACGCGCGCCCGGGCTTCGCGCTGAACGAGGCGCCGACGATGTCGACCTCCAAGGCGGCGAGGCCGGTGGTCTCGGTGTCGACGCTGAAGGTGCCGGCTTCCCGGAGTTCGCTCAGCATGGCCTCCAGCTCCTCTTGGCTGCGCACCGTGACGTAGTCGCGCTCGACGTCGTCTGGCTTTTTCTCCGCGGTCTGGACCTGGGTGACCAGGGACTGGAAGCCCAGCGAGCCGAAGAGCTTGGCGAGAGCGACGGGGTCGGGGGCGGGCGCCGACACCGAGTCCAGGCCTGGATCGAGTGGGACCTGGGTATCGATGGTCACAAGCTCGAGGCTCATCAGCAGGTTCTCGCGGTCTGCTTCGATCTTCTCCTTGTTCTTGCCCTTCACCTCATCGAGACGCTCGAGGAGCTCAGGGACGCTGCCGAACTCGGCGATCAGCTTGGCTGCACCCTTCTCGCCAATTCCCTTCACGCCGGGCACGTTGTCGGACGCATCGCCCATGAGGGCCAACACGTCGATCACGTGCTCTGGGTCGGTCCCAAACTTGGTGCGCACCGCTTCGACGCCCTCGATCACGAGGTCCACCTTGGGCTTGAACACGTTGTAGAGCGTCACCTTGTCGGAGACGAGCTGCATCAGGTCCTTGTCTCCGGTCACGATGAAGACCTCATCCCCGCGAGCCTCGGCCTGCTTGGCCAGGGTGCCGATCACGTCGTCGGCCTCGAAGCCGGGGATCTCGAACAGCGGCAGTCCGTGGGCTTCGATCACCGAGCGGATATCGCCCAGCTGCGCAATCATCTCCTCCGGCGCCTTCTCGCGGGTCGCCTTGTACTCGGCGTACTGCTCGTGCCGGAACGTGGGGCCTTTGGCGTCGAGCGCGACGGCCAGCAGGTCCGGCTTCTCGGTGTTCAGGATGCGCCGCAGCGTCATCGTGAAGCCATAGGTGGCGCCGGTTGGCTTGCCTTCGGGCGAGCTCAATCCCGAACGGGCAAGGGCAAAATGGGACCGGTAGGCGAGGGCGGTTCCGTCCAGGAGGAAGAGGCGCGGCATGGGCGGAGTGTACCGCCCAGCCGCCCGAACTCACCGGCCTAGGGGAGCCTCAGTCCGGCCACTTCGGAGAACTTCGACGGCTGGCCGTCCCCGAACCGCAGCTGGAAGCGGTGGGTGGAGTCCGTGCTGATGGTGTCCCCCAGGATTCGCTGCGCCCGGGGAGAGCCCGAACAGAGCAGGGGGGGCGAGGGGCGGACGGCAAGCATCGTGCCTGCAGGCCATACGCCCCCGGCAATCCGAAGGGGTCGCGGGGCGATCGCGAATTAGAGGCCCATCTCCGTCAGCTGTGCCTCGACCCAGGCTGCCTTCTTGTCTTCCTGGCCGGTGAGCACCGGCAGGCCTTCGACGATCAGGGACTGCAGGGCGATCGGAGAGTTGGCGTGGAACCAGACGAAGACCTCGCCGGCGAGGCGCGGGCCGCAGGCCGCCTTGCGCACAAGCCTGCCGTTGACCAACAGAGCGATCTCCTTCTTGCCGTCGTGTTTGAGCTCGAGCTTGTAGGGCTTGGCGTCCTTGACGGTTCGCGCTCCCTCTTCGTACTCGGCCCGCACGAAGCCCTCCGCCAGGTCGACAACCTCGAGGTCGAACACGTCGTGGGCGGCGATGTAGCTCCCCTTGCCGTCGTCACAGATGCCGACGGTCATGTTGGCAAAGGCCGAACCGGTGGCGCGCCCGTAGACCATTCGATAGCGCACGATCGGAGCCTCGAAAGCGATCGGCAGACGGAACACCTTGGCGCCCGTTCCCGAGAGCTGGCCGCCGCGGACAGCAAAGCCAGCCTTGAGCGCGTCGGCACTGAGCTCGCCGCGCACCTCGCGCTTGTCGGCGAGGTAGTCATCGTCGGGGGTGAGGTCCTCCAACTGATTCGGATCCTTGAAGTTGTACTCCAGGCGGACCCGGCCATCCTTGAGCGGTGTGATCTTCCCGCGCACCAGATCGCGGACCCCGTTCTGGGCAAACAGGGGCAGCAATGCCTCTTGTGCCAGACCCCGAAGAGCGGGCTTGGCCGCCTGGACGGCGTCGGAGTCCCCGTACGTGTCCAGCAGGCTCTTCACCGAATCGATGACCCGCTCACCGGACTCCGGGTCCCCCGGAATCGGCACCCGGCTGAGGTCGTCCAGGGAAAGCAGGGCCATCCCGCTGGAAATCCAGCCGGCCATGTCCTTCTCCAGGGTTCGCGCTAGGGCCTTCCCTGAGGTGGATTTCGTATCGATGAAGCGGCTCCACTTCGGATCGCCCGAGAGCGCGAGGTAGTAGCCCTTCAGCCACTCGGGGCCAAAGTCCTCGACGTCTCGCCCCATGGCAAGGGCGATGTCGGCAAGTGAGATCTTCTCGACCGGGATCGAGGCTAGGTCGTCCTCTTTCTTGGCCTCGAGGGTGAGAACCCCATCCTCCATGGCCAGCACCTTGGTCTTGACGGTCTCGCCTTCGTTCTTGAAGGAGAGCTTGCGGCGCGTGCCCACAAGGGACTCCAGAAACTTGTCCCTCGCGCTAGCGGCGATCGCGAGTCGCTCGAGTTCGGCCTGGAGCTTGAACTTCATCGCTTGGTCGTCGAGCTCCCCGAGTATCTCCTCGATCTCGGCTGTCGCCGGCCCCAGGGCTCCGCGCGCTGCGCGGGACATCGCGACGGCAAGGCGGGCGGAGCCGTCCTTGGGGTCGATCGCCAAAGCCTCGGTGACCACCCCTGGGTCTCCGCCCGCGGTGGGCAGCGTGCCCGCAGGACCGGCCTCGACGCCCTCGCCGCGCAGCAGCGCATTCCAGTGCAGGGCGAATCCTTCGTTCAGCTCGGTGAGGGAATCGACCTCCAGCGCCTGCTTGAGGGTCTGGACCCCGCGGTCGCCGCGCATCACGTCCGCCACGTACTTGACTGCCTTTGTGCGCCAGCGGCCTCCTTCGCCACGCAGCAGGTAGTGGGTCCACAGGGTGGTCAGGTGGTACCAAATCGTGTTGGTGGCCACCGGCGAGAGGTTGCCACCGCCCGCTTTGCGGTTGCGCAGCAAGAGCTCCTCGTGCCGGTACTCTTCGCCGCCCAGACCAACCAGGGTGTTTAGGTCCACGAGCAGGTTCTCACGCTCGCTCTCGTCGAGCCCCTGCAGCCACTTGAGGGCGCTGCCGTTCACCGGCGGGTTCTGGTAGTCGGCGACATCTTGGACCCCGTCGCTGGAGTAGTACCCCGAGAGGCCGTCGATCAGCCACTGCTCCTCCAGGCCGGGGTAGGAGCCCTCGCACCAGGCCTTCACCAGGGCGCGTGTCGCCTCGAACATCACGGGGACCCTTGTCATCTCCGTGGGCCGCTTGTCGTCCCCGGAGTCAGCCAGGGTCACGACCATCGTCAGATCGTCCAGGGCCAGGGTGCGCTGGGGATAGCGGGGCCGGGTCTCCGTGGCATGGCGACGGGCGTTGCGGAAAGCGGCTTGGCCGTCGACGATGTACAGCGGCACCAGGAACATCGTTGTGGGCTCGGGAATCCGGCCGGGAATGACAAAGGTGCCGTGGTAGGTCTGCGCGAGCGACTCGAGCCACGGGCCGTAGCGCTCCTGGAGATCCGCCTCGCGCTCCGGGTCCGGCTTCCGCGGCGTCTCAAAGAACACCACGAAGGGCGGATAGTGGTGCAGCAGGCCGGTGTCGAGCCGGCCGAGGAGCCGGTGCTCAGCGATCCGGCCGCGCAGGGTGTCCATTGCCGTCTGGGCGGGGGCCAGGGCGGTCAGGAGCGGCAGGAGGCTGCAGGCCAGGAGGGTCTGGAGGGGTCGAGGCATGATCGGCGGGCAGA
>CAYWNK010000067.1:0-24074 GCA_964459495.1 uncultured Planctomycetaceae bacterium | reverse complement strand
GTACTCCTGGGCGCTGGGGCTGCATCCTGCGAGCTTCAGAGCTGCGTCGTCGAGTTCAACTTCATCGAGCTCGCGGGCTCGTTTCCCTTCGCTGCCGAAGGCGGCGGGCTGTTCGGTTGCACCGCGGTCGATACGATCATCCGCGGCAACTCGGCTCCCGCGGGCGGTGGCGCTGCCAGCAGCATCGGACTCGCGAGCCCGCTCGTGCGCTGCACGATCGAAGGCAACATGGCGTGGGAGACTGGCGGCGGCGTCGCCAGCTGCGAGCTCGAGGAATGCGTCCTGTTCGGCAACAAGGCCGGTAGCTACGGCGGCGGTGCGGTGGACAGCAACCTCTTCCGCTGCGTGGTCTACGGCAACAGCGCCACCACCTGTGCGGGAGCAGCGGGCGGCAGCATCGACTTCTCCACCGTGACCGGGAACTTTGCGACGAGCGTGATCGGTGGCGTGGGCTCTGCGGACGAATTCCTCATGCCCTACCTCGGCTCCTTCACCACGATCAGCAACTCGATCGTCTACGCCAACCAGCCCGACAACGTGGGACTCGGCGATGGGGATTCCCCCGCGACTCCCGTGTTGGAGGCACAGTGGTCCCTGCTCCAAGGTGGCTGGCCCGGCATGGGCAACCTGGATGCGGACGGGCTCGTGGCCGGGCCCTACTCCGGCAGCGCCCAGCTGTTGAGCGGCTCGCCCGCCATCGACGCGGCGGATCCCTCGGCGCCGCTGGATGCGGACGGATCCCGTGCAGACATGGGAGCGGTGCCCTTCGATCCGAGCTTTGTTCCCCAGCCCTCTGCTTTCTGCGCCGGGAAGGCCAGCGCCATGGGGCTTGTACCGGTGATCAGCTGGAACGGGTCGCCGGCGCTCTCGGGTCCCGACGACTTCACGCTGTTGGGCGTCGACTTGACCGGGCAGTCCTTCGCTCTGGTGGCCCTCGCCCCTGCCCCGGCTGCGACGGCGGCATTTGGCGGAACGATTTGCCTCGGCCAAGGCCTCGAGCGCCTCGGCGTTCTAGCCACCGGGGGCACGATCGGGGGCGCGGACGGAGCCGTCAGCGTGAGCCTCAGCCAGGCCGAGCTTGGCGCCTACGGCTCCGGGTCGCTGCTCTACGCCCAGATCCTCGTGCGGGACCTGAACCATCCCGACGGCAGTGGGGCTAACCTCACCGGCGGCCTCGAGTTCCGCGTTCTACCCTGAGGGCCCGAACCCAAGCGATGGGGCGGCGCTGCCTTCGCTGTTGCTCAGGCGACAGCGAAGGCAGCGCCGCTTGCTATCCCAAGATCCCGTGGATCACCCGAGCCTCTTCGACTCCGGTGAGCTTTTGGTCGAGGCCTTGGAAGGGGAAAGTGAGTCGCCGGTGGTCCACGCCTAGGAGGTGGAGCATCGTGGCGTGCAGGTCGCGCACCTCGACGGGGTCCCGGACCACGTTGTAGCTGAAGTCGTCGGTCTCGCCGTAGGTCATGCCGCCCTGGATACCGCCGCCGGCGAGCCAAACGGAAAAGCAGCGGGGGTGATGGTCGCGGCCGTAGTTTTCCCGTTCGAGCTTTCCCTGCCCGTAGACGGTGCGCCCGAACTCGCCCGCGAAGACAACGATCGTGTCGTCGAGGAGCCCTCGTCTTTCGAGGTCGACGAGCAGGGCGGCGGAGGGCTGGTCGACGTCGAAGCACTGGCCGGGCAGCTGCTTGGGGAGGATGGAGTGATGATCCCAGCCGCGGTGGAAGAGCTGGACGAAGCGCACGTCGCGTTCGATCATGCGGCGCGCGAGAAGGCAGTTGCGGGCGAACGAACCCGGCTTGTGAACCTCGGGTCCGTAGAGGTCCAGGACGCTCTTCGGCTCACGTCCTAGGTCGGTCAGCTCCGGAACCGAGGTCTGCATGCGAAAGGCCATTTCGGCCTGCGCGATGGTGGTGCCGATCTCCGGATCGCCCGCGATCTGCTGGTGGGACCGGTTGACGTCGCGCACCGCGTCCAGCATGCGCCTGCGCACCGCTTCGTCCACTCCGTCCGGATTGGAGAGGAACAGCACCGGGTCCCCCGCGGTTTGGAACGCGACCCCCTGGTGCTTCGACGGAAGGTAGCCGCTGCCCCAGAGCCGGCTGTAGAGGCCTTGCACGTTGCGCGTGCCGCCGGTCCAGAAGGCCGAGTTGAGCACCACGAAGTCGGGGAGATCCCGGTTCATCGTCCCCAGGCCATAGCTGAGCCAGGACCCCATGCTGGCCCGGCCGGCAATCTCGGAGCCGGTGCACAGGAAGGTCTTGCCGGGATCGTGATTGATGGCGTTGGTCCGCATGGACTTGACCACGCAAATCTTGTCCGCCTGGCGCGAGAGATGCGGGAGCAGCTCGCTCCACTCGACGCCGCTCTTGCCCGCCGGCCGAAAGCCATACATCGAAGGAACGACGAGCTGCTCGCTGCCGCGGGTCATGGCGGTTACGCGCTGCCCCTGGCTGACGCTGCCCGGGAGCGGCTCTCCGAGCTGATCGGCAAGACCTGGCTTGTGATCGAACAGGTCCAGCTGGCTGGGTGCGCCGGCCATGAACAGGAAGATCACGCGCTTGGCCTTGGGCAGTCCGGAGCCGACTAGATCTGCTGTCGCGCTCCCGGGTAGGAGTGCCCCAGCGGCGGTCGCCCCAAGTCCCATGCTTGTGGCGCGCAGGAACTGGCGCCGCGACAGACTCGGGTTCTGTTCTTCGTGGATGGAGCCCGTCATCGTCAGTCCCTCGTCCTGGTGACATCCAGGTTTTGGATCGCGCTGGTGACCATCGTCCATGCGGCAAGCTCCGCAGCGTGCATGTCGGGAGCGAGCACAAGGCCCTCGCAGAGCTCGTCCGCCAGCGGCGGAGCGTTCCGATACATGTCCTCAAGGTCTTGGGCTGCGGTCAGTAGCGTTGTGTGCACGGACGGGTCCGGTAGGCGAGCGGTGACTCTCTCGTAGATCCAATTCAGGCGCGATTCAGGGTCCTCCGGCCCTTCCTCCAGGGCGGACATCGCGAGGTGGCGGGCGGCCTTCAGGAACTCCTCCTCGTTCATCAGGAGCAAGGCCTGCAGCGGGGTGTTGGTGCGCTCCCGCCGAGCGACGCACGATTCGCGGTTGGGGGCGTTGAGGATCGTTAGCTGGGGCGGCGCCAAGGCGCGCTTCCAGAACGTGTAGACGCTGCGGCGGCGCACGGCCTCCCCCTCATCTGCCTCGAAGATGCGCGGGTAGGAATCCGGCAGCGAGACCGCCTTCCAGATCCCCAGTGGCTGGGGCGGCTTCACGCTCTTGCCGAACATCTTTGGGCTGAGGAGTCCGCTGGTCGCGAGGATCTGGTCCCGGATGACCTCGGCATCGAGGCGGAAGCGGGAGCCCCGCGCCAGGAGGCGGTTCTCGGGGTCGCTCACGAAGGCTTCGGTCGGGGCTACGGAAGACTGGCGGTAGGTCTCAGAGGTCACGATGCGGCGGACAAGCGTCTTGACGCTCCACCCCGACTCACGGAACGTCACGGCCAGATGATCCAACAGCCCGAGATGGCGAGGCCATTCGCCGCGGGTGCCAAAGTCCTCGGCGGTCTTGACGAGGCCCACGCCGAAAAACTGCTGCCAGAAGCGGTTCACCGCGACGCGGGCCGTCAGGGGATTGTCCTGCGCCACCACCCAGCGGGCGAGGTCGAGCCTTGTGGGCGCAGCGGAGCCATCCGCAGTCTCTAGCGGCGGAAGGAAGGCGGGGGTGTCCCGCTCGACGGGGTCCCCAAGCTGATCGTAGGCGCCGCGCTCGAAGATGAACGCGGGGCGCGGCTCGGAGCGTTCCCGCATGACCATGACCGCGCGCACACCGGCTTCGACCGCGTCTCGCTCCTCACCGAGGCGTAGGATCTCCTCGTCGAGGGCCTCGCGATCCGCGTGATCTTCCTCGAGGCCCGCGAGCTCCGCCTCGGCGGCCTCGCTTGCCTTGTCTAGCTGGGCGAGAAGACTCGTCTGGGTTTCGGTGGGGTAGCGGCGGTAGGGTGGCTGCACACCGCGCTGGAAATCAGGGCCCTTGCGCCTGCCGGTTTCTGGGGGGCCGTCCAGGTTGTTGAAGAACGCGTAGAGCTGAAAGACGTCCTTCTGCCGGATGGGGTCGTACTTGTGGTCGTGGCAGACGGCGCACTGGAGGGTCAGGCCCAGGAAGGCGGTGCCGAAGGACGTGACGCGGTCGATCGTGTTGCGCGAGAGGCTCTCCTCGGGGAGCATCGTCCCGACGTCGATGACCAGGTGCAGGCGGTGGAATCCGGACGCTGCGAGCTGATCGGGCGTGGGCTCGGGCAGCAGGTCACCCGCGAGCTGTTCGGTGACGAACTGGTCGTAGGGAAGATCGCCGTTGAAGGACCGAATCACGTAGTCGCGGTAGGGCGACAGGTCGCGGAAATGATCGTGATGGACGCCGTTCGTGTCGGCGAAACGCACGAGGTCGAGCCAGAAGCGCGCCATGTGTTCGCCGTACTGCGGCCGCGCCAAGAGGCCGTCCACGAGGCGCTCGTATGCGCCCGGGGCCTCATCGCTGAGGAAGGCCTCGATCTCAGCTGGCGTGGGGGGGAGCCCCGTCAGGTCGAGCGTGGCGCGCCGAATGAGGGTGCGACGATCGGCCTGGGCTGCGGGCGCTAGCCCCTCAGCCTGCAGGCTCGCCAAGACGAACCGATCGATGGTCCCCTTGCCCCAGCCCGCTTGCGCATCGAAGTCCGCTGCTCGATTCACGGGAGGCACAAAAGCCCAGTGATCGGCGTACTGGGCTCCCTTTTCGATCCAGCGCTTCACGATCTCGAGCTCGCCTGGGTCGAGGGGTTCCGGGTGGACTTCCGGCGGCGGCATGAGCTCGTCCTCGAACTCCGTGGTGACCCTGTACCAGACCTCGCTGTCATCCAGCGAGCCCGGCGCGATCGCCGCCGTCCCCGCGGACTCGCGGTAGGCGCCGTCCTCGCCGCCGCCCACATCGAGGCGCAGCCGGGCCTTGCGATCCGCCCCATCGGGGCCGTGGCAGGCGAAACAGTGCTCGGCAAGGATGGGCCGCACGTCCCGGTTGAAATCCACGGGGGCGGGTTCTTCCGTCCTGTCTTGCCCTGCCGCTAAACCAGTCGGGCCAGGTACGAAGAGCGCGACAAGTCCGAGCTTGGCGGTCGTCCGCCGCATCCCTACCCAGCCAGCTGAGTCCCTGCATCCATCCATGCCGCCACTATGTTCAAAGCACCGCAGACGCGCGCTCCCCGGGGCGAAATATCGGGGCGACTGGATGGCCGTTCCTGGGAGCGCCGGGACATGAATCCCGCCCGAGGACTTCGCCCGGGAATGCTCTGGGCTAGCGTCCGGGGCCCCAGCACTCCCTCACCCTGGGAGGAACCTCTACAGTCCGCCGGGCAAGTGCTGGGCCCAACTTGCGTTTCCGGGTGATTGGAGTGAAACCAACCGCAGGCGGGAGTGGGGTGCCCTGTCCATCGACGCTCGCCGACCACCCCGCCTGCAGGGCAAAGAACTCGGCGAGCAAGATCCCGTGCGCGGACCCGCTTCACGCATCGAGAGCGAAGCCGTGGTGCCGGACCACCAATGCTGGCTCGACTCGCAACTACTCTTCGGTGATCTCGGTGGCGCTCCAGTGATCCGGAGCCAGCTGCGCTGCTTTTGCTGGAGGGCAGCAGCGCACCCGGCACCGCATGGGGCGACTACTGTTTCCAGGGGCGCGCGGCTGCCAAGTCTGGAGTCGCGGTCTCCGAGCTTCAGCTCGAGTCGACCTTCGACCCAGGCCCAGCCTTCCAGCCGCGCCGAGTCCTGGGGCGCCGTCACCAGGCAGGCTGGTGGGCAATTCCTCCCTGCGAGCACCGTGAGGTCCCCAGTCGGCATTGACTGCGCTTGGGGGACGGGAGCTGCAAGTGCTGAGTCGGGCCTCGCTCGGGGGAGGCCCAGGGCGTTGGGTGCGCCGGCTCCGTGATCAACGGGTACCGAGGGCGTTGAGCTGCAGGCGGCCAGGGCGAGCGAAAGGACAGCTACAGGATCAGGATAGCGTTGTGCATGTCAGAAGACTTGGACGCGGCGCGGCCCTTGGCCCGGTGCCGGTCCAGGAGCATTGGGGTCGCGAGGATCAGGCCGGCGGCTAGGGCTGCGAGGAGTACCGGGCCGTATAGGCTGACGAGGGCGGGGTCGTTCTGCCAGGGCGGGGCCTTGCGTGTCGGGGATATCGACAGGTACGGCGCGCGGATGAGTCTGCGTCCTGGGAGCCTGCTGGATTGCCCAG
The DNA here is from genome assembly GCA_964459495.1 of uncultured Planctomycetaceae bacterium. Classification (GTDB taxonomy): domain Bacteria; phylum Planctomycetota; class UBA1135; order UBA1135; genus CAYWNK01. Next base: position 17,836 of record CAYWNK010000067.1, on the reverse strand, counting down.
CGTGCACGGCCTGGATGGGTATCGAGCTAAAACCTAGCTGTGCGTCAGTGGGCGGTAACCCGGTAGCCTGGGGCTTCTAGGTGCGTTTGTCTGGGCCCATCGTTCGGTCCCGACGACCGGTGGACCTTGCGTTCCTGCCTCGGTCTGTTCTGTCCTAGGAGCCTGTCCCACCAAGTGTGATTTCCTGGGCACGACTTGGATCCGCGCCAGCTGCGTTGCGCCGCCCCCCGAATGATTGGCCCTGACGATGAAACACTCGATACCTGCCCTCTCGCTGTCCCTGATCCTCGTGTGGGCCTTGGCCCGCAGCGCCTATGGGCAGGCGTCCGAGCAGGTCCTGCGCTGGTACGACCTTTCGGGCCTGGTCACGGCTGGCATGGAGCCGGCGGAGAAAGTCGATCCCCGGCTGCACCTGCAATGGCTGGAGTCGCTCGAGCCGGAGAACTATGACATCGACCTCGGATCGGTGAAGCGCGTGGACTCCGCGGACCTGGGCAAGTTCGTCGGATTGGCCCTCGAGGCGGGCGCACCCGGGGATCCCTACGCCGTGGAGGTGCAGCGGGAACGGCTTCGGGTTGTGGGGAGCGAAGCACTGCACGCGCGCGTTCGAGGGCTGCTCGGAGAGGTGATGGATGAGCTTCTGGCGAACGCGCGCGTCGAGGTGTTTCTTGTGAACGGCAAGCACGTGCCCGAGGGCATGGGGTCGCGGCTCGGCGCCGAGGAAGCCGCGGAGCTGATTCGCGTCAGCGGATCCCGGCGGCAGGCCACCGACACCAGCCGGCTCGGCCAGCGGCTCGTGCTCGGGCGGGAGTCCTTGCAGGCCCTACTCATGGACTATGACTGCGAGGTCGCGCAGTTCGTTCAGACCGCCGATCCCTCAGTAGCCGTACTGCGCGAGGGCTGCCAGGTCGGGGCGATCCTGCAGTCCCGCGCGGGCGATGGACTGTGGCTGCGGGCCTGGGGGCGCAGCGGCGAGCTTCTCTCGGTGACCGGCAGCCAAGTCTCGAACCGGTACGAGGGCGTGGACATCGAGCTCCCGAGGCAGGCGACGCGCCACTTCTTTGCCTCGGGGGCCATCGAGGACGGGGGCGCCCTGTTGGTCGGTTCGACAGATGCTTCGTCGGATCTGTGGCTGATCCGCGCTTCGAGGGGCGGCGAGGCTGTGCCCCGCGTCGACGGGGAAGGCGGGCTGCTGATTCCCCTCGCCGAACTGACCGCGCCAGCGATCGCAGTGCAGGCGCCCGAGCTGCCGCGGACTCAGCCGTCGGGCGGGATGTTGGATCCCGAAGGCGTCAACGCCGAGTGGCTCCGCATGCACGGCAATCCGCCGCTGGAGGAATCGGACCTCATCGAGAGGATCGAAGCGCGCCTGGATGATGGCGAGTCGGCTGGCTACGCGTGCGTTCTCGGAAGCAGCCTGTGGGTCCATGGATCGGGCGCCTTCAAGCGGGCGGCCGAGGCTGCCACGGCAGAGTTCCGGGGTCCCACGGGAGGGGGCTTCGCGGAGATGGAGCTGATCTATGGCGTGTATTCCAGCCAGGGGGCGGAGGCCCTAGCCGCGGTTGCAGATGGCAATCAGCTCGTGGCTGGGCTGTACGCTTCCGGCGCTGCGTGCAGGGTCATTTCGGCTGCGCGCATGGGGGATACGACGGTCCTGGTCGATGGCGTGGAGCGCAGCTACCTGAAGGACTTCGACGTGGAGATCGGCAGGGGAACGGGTGTTGCCGACCCGATCGTGGAGTTCGGTTTCGTGGGCGTCTCGCTCACCGCCCGCGCGACCCCTACACCCGATGGCCGCTTGAGCGTTTGGTGCGATTTTCAGGTCCAAGAGAATGGACCGAGCCGCCACCACCCCGTTGCCTTTTGGAACATCCTGAACCTCTTCGAAAACACCGGTCCAGCGCAGCCAGAATTCGACCCCAACTCATTCGTGGAGATCGAACTCCCGTCGACGCAACCGGCGGGCTTGAGCGGCGCGCGACTAACCCGATCAGGGAGCTGGATCTCGCTGGGATCATGTCGCCTGGGCTCTTCGGATCGCGTGCTGGTGGCTGCTATGCGGGTGACAGCCTACTAGCGATCCCTCGGAGCCACAGGGGGTCGCGCCCCGATGAACGGTAGGAAGAGACGGGGGCTTGCAGAACCGGGCCGGGGAGGGGCGACGGCCCCGGGATACCTGGAAGCGTTGGCTGGTCGGCAGTTTCGAAACTAGGGATGGAATGCCGTGTGAGGAATTCTGTTGTCGCTGCACAACAACAGTGAATCAAGCATCGTATAAAGTGATCTACCATGGACGTGACCATCGCCCTGTTCGTTCTTTGCCTGCTCATCGCGGGGCTCTACGTGTTCGTGAGAGCCTTGCAGGTCGGGTCGCTGAATCGGCGCCTGAAGCAGGCGGAGGCTCAGCTGCGTGTGGTGCGCAGCGAACTGCGCAGGCTGGAAGAACGGACTTCCGCAGAGGAGATCGCTGCTTGGGGGGTCGAGCAGTCGGCGGCGCCGGGGAACGAGGCGGTTGGTGAATCCCCGGCGAAGGTCGTCGAGAATCCCACGCCTGCGGCCAGGGAGCCGGAGCCCGCGGGCGTTGGGCCCAGCGCTGCGGAGCCCAGCCCCGCGCACAGCGCTGACGGCGTTCCAGCAGTCCTTGGCGAAACAGATCCGCAGCCAGAGCCCGCGGCCGTGTCGATTGCCGCCGCCGGCGCCAGGCGCGCCCAGGAAAATGCAGCCACGAGCCCCCGGTCCCAATTCGACTGGGAGCGCTGGCTCGGCGTGCGCGGGGCGGCTCTGCTGGGGGGGATCGGGCTCGCCCTCGCGGGCGTGCTCTTCGTGCGGCACGCCATCGAGCAGGGCTGGCTTGGACCCCTTGCGCGGGTGGTGTTGACCGCAAGCTTCGGAGCCCTCTGCTTGGCCGCCCTCGGACCGATCAAGCGGCGCGGCTATGAGATGCTGGGCGAGGCGCTGGGGGGAGCGGGCTCGGTGATGCTCTACGGCGCGGCCTGGGCGAGCTATCGGCTCTATGGGCTGCTGCCCCTGGTCCCGGCCTTCGCGTGCATGGCGGCTACGACAGCGATCGCGGTTTGGCTCTCGGAGCGCTACCGCTCGCGGGTCGTGGTGACCTTCGCCGCGGTCGGCGGTTTCGCCACCCCGATCCTGCTCGGCACCTGGCGGGGAAACCCGATCGGGCTTTTCGGCTACGCGCTGCTGCTCGATCTGGGCTTGCTCCTGGCCGCGCGCCGGCGGGGCTGGGTCTGGATGGAATGGGTGGCGCTGACCGGCACAATCGTCCTCGAGCTGCTCTGGGTCTTTGTTGTCGCAGAGCGGGGGAACGCCAGCGTCGGCGTCATCGCGGTTTTCGTATTTGCGGGGCTGTTCACCGTGGCGACCGGGCGCGTGACGCGCTTCGCCGGCGCGCTCACGGCCTTCGCCCTGGCTTTCTTCTACGCACTGCGCCTGGACCTGGATGTGGAGCTGTGGAAGCTGGGCATCGGGATTGTGCCGATGACCGCGCTGCTGGCCTGGTCGAGCAGGGAAGACGAGGATTCGGTGGTGGTGCTGTTCGGCGCTGCAGCGACGGCGGCATTGGCATTGGCCTGGCTCCTGAAGGAGCCCTTTGCACCCAGCCGTGGCTGGCAGTTCGTGGGAGTCCTGGCCGCGGCCGGTGCGGCCCTGGCCTGGGTGGTGCGACGCTGGGAGGGGGGCGATCGCCCGCTCGCGAAACGACCGGAGGCTGGCGTTCTGCTGCTCGCCGTGAGTCTCTCGGGCGGCCTGTTCTTGGCCGCGGTGCCGCAGCAGGTCGATCTCAGCCCCTGGCTGGCGGGGGCGGCGGGCTTCGTCGCATTGGGCCTCGGCTTCGCAGTGGCGACGCATCGGGCGGTGCTTCAGGCGCTGCCGGTACTCGGCCTGGCGGCGGGCATCGGGCTGGTGTATGTGGCGGGTCTAGGGGCTGGGGGGATCGCCGGTGTGTTGGCTACGCTGGTGCTCGGATTCGCGCTCTGGCGCCATCCATGCCCATCGCTCGCGCGCAGCGCCATGTGCGCTGCGGCTGTGGCCGTGCTTGCGCCGGTGCTGCTGAGCCTGCCGATGCCCGAGCCCGGCCAAGATGCAGTCCTGCATCTCAGCAGCGGACCACTGCTGCTTCTCGTGCTCGGTGCCCTGGGTCTCGCCGGATCGCTGGTCAGCCGCCAGCCGTGGATCTACAGCGTCCATGCCCTCGTGTTAGCCGTCGGGTGGCTGCGCTGGGACCTGGCGCTGAGGGCCCATCACCTCGACGTGCACCTGAACCTCAGCGCCCTGCTCCTGCCGCTCGGGCTGCGGCTGGCCCTTGCGCTGGTGCTGCTCGCCCCACTGCTGCGCAGCCTGCGGTGGACGGCGATCGCCCTGGCCCCCGCTTTGCTCTGGGCTCCCCTGGTTCACGGCTGGGCGCAGCTCGATGGGGGGCGCTACGCCTACCTGCTCCCCCTCGGGCTCGGGCTTTGCGCGCTGGGGGGGACCTTGCTCGCGCGCCGCAGGGACCTCGGTCAGGCGGCGCTCGCCCGGCATGGGGCCGTGGCGTGGTCTCTGCTCATCTTGGCTGGAGCGCGCCTGCTGGACTGGACTTGGGCTCCGACCGGATCCGCGCTGGCGTTTGCCGGAGGAGCGCTGATCGCCAGATGGCTCGACCATTGGCGGCTGTTTCGGCTCTGCACCGGGGGGCTCGCGGCTTCCATTGCCTGGCTGCTCGTGACGGGGCTGCTCAGTCCGAGCCTGCCGAGCAGCTCCTGGCTCGTCTCGCCATCCCTGGTCTGGAGCTTCCTTTTCCCCGCAGCTGGGGGCGCCTGGTTGCTGAGCCGCGATCGCGGCTGGCTCGAGACCATGGAGCGCTCGGTCCTCGGCATCGGGGCCACCCTGCTCGTTTTCGCATGGATCAACCTGGCTGTCTTTGACGCCTTCGAGCCGGCGGAACGGATCTACCGGGATTTCACGCGCAGCCAGTCCCAGAATCTCGTGCAGTCGCTCGCCTGGGTAATCTTCGCGCTGGCGCTGCTTGGGGCGGGCACCTGGGCCCGGCTCGGTAGTTTGCGCTGGATGAGCCTTGGCGTGCTGATGGCGGCGCTCGCCAAGGTCGGGCTTTGGGACCTTGGGGCGCTGACCGGGCTGTTCCGTATCGCTTCGATTGCGGGCCTCGCCGTGGCGCTGCTGGTGGTGTCGGTGCTGTACCAGCGCTTCGTGTTCCGGACGGTTCGGCCCGCCGGGTCAACCGCGGTGTAACGCAGCTCGCCCCCCGCTGCGGAGCAGCGGGGGGCGAGCGGCTTGGCAGCGGGCGTCCGTCGGTGGCGACCGCCGGGCGACGATCTCAGCTGAACTTCAGATCGCGGATGTTCTGAATGTCGAAGTCCGTGGAGGTTTCGGTCTCCACGTTGATGATGCGCCCCGTTCCCTTGAAGGGGTTGAAGATCAAAGCTCCGGCGATCGAGCCCCCATTCTTGAAGTGGATGGTGACCTTGTCCGCCGTGCGGGCGGCGATCAGCAGGTCGTAGATCTTCTCGGGAACCAGCTGGCGGGTCGAGGGTTTTCGGCCGACACCGGTGACGGGGACGGCGGCGGCGGTGACGGCGGGGGACTCAGTGGGGGTCATGGTCGAGTGGGTTAGGTGCGGGGCGCGGCTGTGCGTGCCGTGCCGGTTGGGGCGGAGGACGCTCGTGTGGACGGCGCCGCAGTTGAAAGCTGAAAGAAGTCCGGTGCGGTCAAGATGGGCCCGAGGTGGGGCAGGATCAGGCTGGACCAGGACTCATAGTTCGCGCCCGCAGCCACCTCTTCGAGGAGCTCGGGTAGGGGGGAGAAGCGGCCTACGAGCTGCTCGGTCTCGCGTACGCTGACTGCGCCGGAGACTTCGAGCAGCTGCACGAGGCCCACGTGAACCGCGCCGACTGAGTTGGTGTCGTCGTTGATGAGGCCCAGGGCGCTGAGGCGCCAGGGGCCGCTCACGTCGAGTTCCTCCTCGATCACCTCCCGGCGCGTGGCGCCGGGAATGGGATCTCGGGGGGCAGGCTCGTCGGCGTTCGATCGGCCGCCGGGGGCGGCTTGCGGCGTCAAGGAGCCCCTACTCACGGGGGATCCCGTGAAGGGGGCTTCAGGCGCCGGAAGGTCCACGGGTTCGATGTGACCACCGACCCCGATGGAGATCTTGTTGTGCAGGCGGGCTTCTCCTCCCGCCTTCGTGCGGGTCAGCCGGAAGACCTCCGGCTGGTCCGCTGAGCATCCCTGGCGCACCACAAGGGTGTAGGGGATGACCTGCTTGAGGGCCGGGGTGCGCTCGGCGTAGGAGCGCTCCACGAAGAACCCTGTGCGCTCAACTGCATCACGGAAATGATCTTCGCTGGATCGCGCCCTCATGAGCGCATCCCCGTTGGCAGACGATTCGTCTTGAAATAACTGCAGGCCGTGGGGCGTACAGTCGACGAATAGCTCTTCACGGGGGATGACGAAGACAAATTCCATAGGATCAGCGTGGCTTGAGACGGATGCAATTGCTCGCGACATACAGCTGTGCCGCAGACCGGTCCTCGCCGGCGCACCCCCCTTGCGCGACCGCATGTATACGTCCCTTTCCGGGATCTGTCAACATGGGGCGTAGGTGCAGCCTTTAGGCGCTACATCTAGTATCCGCCTCCTGGGCGATCCCCAGGTTTCCATTGGGAGGATGGAGGTTGCCGATCGGTTGAGCTGGTGACTCAAGCGTCGTTCGGCAATGGAATAAGGGGACGGAGAGATCCGTATAAGCCGGATTCTGTTCTGGGCCCCGAGGGGCCCAGGACGGTCATTTCTCTGGGGCCATAATCGCTTACGGCCTCAAACGACCTACCCGAGGAGCATGGATCCGGGCGGTGACCGTGAGCTCCTCCTATTTGGTCTTTCTCCAGGTGGGGTTTACCTTGCCAGCCCTGTCGCCAGGACCGCGGTGCGCTCTTACCGCACCGTTTCACCCTTGCCGCCCGCGCCGAGGCGCGGGGTAGGCGGTCTATTCTCTGTGGCACTTTCCCTAGTCTCACGACCGGTTGCCGTTAGCAACCACCTTGCCCGCGGAGTCCGGACTTTCCTCCCCGCGGCCTGTGGCCCAGGCGAACCTGGTGCCTCACCCGCGGAGCGACCGTCTGGATCTCTGCCGTCCGGTGCGGAGCATAGCAGTGGGGCGCCCACTTGGGGGAACCGTTCCGCGGTTACCATGCGTGCTCCACCATGAACCGCAGCATCACCTCCCTCTGCGCGCGATACGCGCCCCTCTTTTTTTGCGTTAGCCTGCTCGCCGCCGCTTCCCCCGTGGCACAGGACGATCCCGATGAGGCCGCCGCCGAGTTTCGGCGCGAAGTCCGGGCCGGCGACCTCGAGCACCGCAAGGCCGCGATCGCGGACCTCATCACCGGCGCAGGCAAGGAAGCGCTCGGGCACCTGCTGGCCGCCTATGTGCGGGCCCACCGGGAAGCCGAAGATGCCCAGTCGACCTACGAGCGACTCGACATCAATCTGCGCGCCCGCAAGCGGGTCGTGGCGGACCTGGAGCTGCGCTCCCAGCGGGATGAGTCCCTGGAGTCGGTGGTGGGCAAGCAGCAGCGCGACCTCAAGTTCAAGGAGGTCGACCTCAAGGCCGCTGGCAAGGATCGGGATCTAGCCCGTGACTGGTCCCTGCACCTCGCCCAGGCCATCGACAATCAGCTCGATGAGCAGTCCTCCAGCGCGCGCGGCCGTGTGGAGCGCGACATGTGGAAGGACCTCGAGAAGTCCACCGAGACCAGCCTGCGGCTGCCGGCCGCCGAGCTCCTCGGACGGATCGGGGCTAGCGGCGCGGCGCTGCGGCTGCAGAAGGCCCTCGCCAAGGTCGAAGGCGAGCGCCTCAAGGCCCAAAAGAAGCTGCCCCGTGCCGAGAAGGAAGCCCGGGAGTTTGAGGTCCAGCTCCAGGCGAGCGCGGCTGCCACCGGCGGGCGGATCAACAACGGGCTGATGGCCGACTACGACCGGGTGCGCCAGGATGCTGCCCAGCTGCGTGCGCTCATCACCGGGGCGAACAGGGTCGTCGAGGCCTGCGCCGATGCGGCCGCGGTGGCGCTCGCCCGCGAAGAGGGGGAAGGCAAGGTCAAAGCCCTGGCGGGCCTGGAGAAGGCCCTCGGAAAGAGCGATGGCGTGGTGCGGCAGCTGACGCTCCGCATTTTGGCTTCCTCGGGCGGGGAGCCCATGCGCGAGAAGCTGCGCGGTCTGCTGGCGGAAGAGTCCGATCCGGCCGTCGCTGCCCAGCTCATCGATGACCTGTGCGCCATGGACGACCAGGCCCTCGCACCGATCCTGATCGAGTCGTACATGCAGGCCGAGAATTGGCACGTGGCCGCCCGTGCGATCGCGGGCCTGGCCACCCTGCGCTCGAAGGAGTCGATCGGCGTGATGATCGCCATGCTCGAAACAGCGGAGGGTCGCACGAAGACCGATCTGCAGCGGGCGCTGCGCTCCCTGACGGGCAAGCGCTTCCGCACCGCTGTGCTCTGGCAGCGCTGGTGGAAAGACGAGGGGCCGGCCTTCGAGGTCCCGAGCGCAGAGGAGGAAGCCGCCCAGGCCGAGGCCGAGCGCTCCGAGCAAGGCGGCACGGGCTCCTTCTTCGGGGTCGAGACCGACAGCAAGAGCGTGCTCTTCGTGGTGGACCTATCGGGGTCGATGAACGCCTCGATGATCTCGCGTTCCGGCTTCGGGGACGACAAGCTGGACGAGCCCCGGCGAGGCGAGCTGAGTCGCCTGCAGGTGGCCAAGAATGAGCTCAAGCGAGCGATTGCCAGCCTCGACGACGGGACGCTCTTCAACATCGTTCCTTACGCCAGCAGCGCGTGGACCTGGAAGAAGGACCTCGTGGAAATGACCCCGGATATTCGCGGGGAGGTCCAGGGCTTCATCGACGGCCTGCAGGCTGTGGGGGGCACCAATATCTATGGAGCCCTCTCCGAGGCGTTCCGGCTGGCCCAGATCGATCCTTCGGGCGAGTGGTCCGAGCCCGCTGTCGACACGGTGTTTCTGCTCTCCGACGGCCAGCCATCCCTGGGGACATCCTCTGACCCTGACACCATTCTGAGCATGGTGAAGGAGTTCAATGAAGGGGCTGGTATCGTGATCCACACCGTTGGGCTGTCCGGCTCCCAGGACGCCTACTTGATGCGCAACCTCGCCGAGTCGAACGGCGGGATCTACACCGCCCAATAGCTGCTATGGACGACGACTTTTTCCTCACGAACCTCGAGCTGCGCGAGAGCACGGAGACGGGCGAGCAGGCCTCGGGTCTCTCCCACGCCTCGATGAAGGGCATGGTGCTGCTCTCGGTGCTGGAGCTGGCCGCCCGCGGGGTTCCGCGTGGCGCTGTGACGGTGCTGCACGACGCGGGCGACTGCGGCGATCGCTACCGGGACCTGGCGATGGATCTGGCCCAGCGCGGCTGGGCGATCGCTTTGCCCGACCTGCGCGGTCATGGGCGCACCGAGGGGGATCGCGGCCATTGCGCGGGCCTGGCGGAAGTGTGCCGAGACGTGCAGGAGATCCAGGATCACCTCGCGTACCGCATGCCGGACAGCCCCAAGGTGCTGGTGGGCCAGGGGCTTGGAGCGCTCTACGCAGCGGCGTTCGCCCTCGAGCGTCCCGAGGTGGTCAGCGCCCTGGTCCTCGTCGCACCCGATGGCGATCCCCAGTTCATCGAACCGCCCGTGCCGGGTGGGTTGAAGAAGCTGATCGGCAAGAAGGCCGGTCCCCGCGACGTGGCCTCGATCGGCTGGAGCGGCGACCAGCTCAGCGGCGACAGCGCGGAGGCGGCGCTCTGGGCGTCCTCCGATCTGACCCACGACATCATCACCCGGCGCTCGATCCAGGAGGCGAAACGCGCGGCGCGGGAGTTCCTGCCCCGGGTTGCGCAGGCCGGCGTACCGGTTCTGGTGCTGCACGGTGAGGCCGATCCGATCGCCTCGCCCGACGGGGCTCGCCAACTCTCCGGCGATCAGCTGACCGTGGAGCTGCTGCCCGGGCAAAAGCACCACCCGCTCCAGGACACGGACGCTGCCGCGACACGCGCGCGCATCGGGGACTGGCTCGACAGGGTCCTGCCCGCTGGCGAGGAGTAGCCGCGGAGGAGGGTTTGGGGGCTAGTGCCCAAGCTCGGGAGATTCGGCATCCCCGCTGCCCCCCGGCCCGGGGCTGGGGCTGGGGCTATCGACCTGGGGCAGCTGGACGCCCTCTGGCTCTCCGGCCCGCATCCAGTCCTCGAGCAGCACGAGCGCACTCCACGAGTCCTTGCGGGCCTTGCGCGCCGCGCCCGTGTGGCCTGCTTCGACCAGCCGCGACTCGGCTTCCTTGGTCGTGAGGTGCTCGTCCCAGAACAAAATGCGCGTGCCGGGCAAACGGGCGCTCAGCCGTGCGCAGAAGGCGCGCACATCCTTGGCTCGACCCCCTTCCCGGCCGTCGGCGTGCAGGGGCAGTCCCACCAGCAGCGCGGCGACGGTGCGGTCGGCGACGAGACGCTCGACGTGCTGGAGCAGGGGATCGCCGTCCCCCTTGCCGTGGAACACGTCGAGTGGCTCGATCGCGAGGCGCAGCGCGTCCGCGACGGCAAAGCCCGTGCGAGCCGTGCCGTGGTCGATCGCGATCACGCTGCCCGGGGGGAGGGCCGCGCTCACAGGAGTTTGTCGGGCGCCTCGGCGCGCGTCCGCTCGACCAGCTTGCGCACCTCTTGGGCGCGCTCCCTGGGGCAGACCATGGTGATGCCGCCCGACTGCACGACGACCAGATCGTGCACGCCGAGTAGGGCGGTGAGCTGACCCTCGTCCCCGTGGGCGATGCAGCCGCTGCTATCCTCGGCGATCAGCTGACCACCGCCGGATGAGATGTTGCCGGCGCCATCGGCGGCCAGTACGTCGGGCAGCGCCGTCCACGCGCCAACGTCGCTCCAGCCGTAGTCGATCGGCAGGACGCGCACATCGTTCCAGAGCTCCATGACCCCAGTGTCGACCGAGTCTGCGGCGAGGCCGGGGTAGGCGGCGCGAACAGCCTCAAGGGGCGCGGACCGCAGGGCCTGCCAGGTGGCCGGAGCGTGGGTCTCCAGGGCGGCGGCGATGGCCTGGCCATGCCAGACAAACATGCCGCTGTTCCAGAGGTAGGCGGGGTCGGCGACGAATTCCTCGGCGCGGGCCGCATCGGGTTTCTCGACGAAGCGTTGGACCCTGTGCAGGCCGGCGCCATCGAGCTCCTCGCCCGCCAGAATGTAGCCGAAGCCCGTCGCGGGAAAGGTGGGCCGGACCCCGAATGTGAACAGGCCTGTGGGGGCATCGGCCGCCGCGCGGGCCGCGGTGGCGACTGCCTCTCGGAACGCGCTCTGGGGCTCGATCACGTGGTCGGCGGGAAGCACCGCGTGCACCCCGTCGGGGTCGCGGCGCAGCAGCTCAGCCGTCGCCCATGCGACGCAGGGCAGCGTGTTGCGTCCGGTCGGCTCGGCGAGCACGTTGTCCGCCGGGATTTGGGGGCAGACCTCAGCCACGAGTCCGGCGTGCTCGTCACCGGTCACGATCAGGATGCGCTCCGGTGGAATCAGCCCGTCCAGCCGATCGACCGTGGTCGTGAGCAGGGGAGAGGGGGATCCGATGGCGAGGAACTGCTTGGGACGTGAGCGCCGGCTGGCGGGCCAGAAACGCGTCCCGCTGCCACCGGCGAGGATGACTGCGTAGAGATGATCCATGGGGGTGCGAATCAGAACCGCTTAGGCAGGGGCGATACGCCAGGCAGCGGCAGACGGCGGCCGGGATCGGGCGGTTTGATGAACTGGCTGAAGAGTCCCTTGAGCAGGACTTTCGGACGGGCCATGTCCCCGCGAATCGAAACCCGCAGGAGGCTGTTTTGGATCCAGTAGAGCAGCTGCGTGAACGGGCCGAGGCGGTCCACCAGGCTGTAGCGCACGCGCATGTCCTGGGACATGGTTCCGTCGAAGTCGATCCAGCCGTCGCCGACGAGCGAGAGCAGGTCGCTCTTCATGCGCATGCGACTGAGAGCCAGTCGGCCCTCCTCGATGCGGTAGCTGGACTCCATGCGGCTGAAGGTCGCCGTCGTGTCGAAGCCCAGCTGGCTGAACAGGGATTGGAAAACCGGAATGGCCCAGAGGGCACTGTCGCGCAGCACCACGCGGCCTTCCCCCTGGATGTTGGTGAGTTCGTCCACGGCTCCGGAGAGCTGCAGCTGTGCGTCGAGCAGTCCTTCGTTCGCGAAGTCGGAGTTGAACATCCCCGCCAGCATGCGGCCCGCGTCGACGTCGTTCAGGTCGGCGGAAAGGGCGAAGTCGAAGGGCGGCGCCAGGTCGATGGCGAAGAAGGTCGCGGCTCCCGTGTCGCCGGCGCCCAGGGAGCTCAGCGATCCGCCTTCGAATGCACCCGTGAGCTCCTCGATGGTGAGTCGCGGCTCCACGTACGTCATCTGGAAGCTGGCATTCTCGAGGTTGCGGTCGGCGAGGGCCCCGTTCAACTCGTCGATCTGGGCTAGGGCCCTTACGCGCCCGCCCTCGTAGCCGAGCGAGAGGCGGATCCCGCGGGCCTGGTCCACGCGCACCGGCACACCGAGGCTGACCGAGGCGTCGCGTACGGCGAGTTCCCCGTTGAATTCGAGAGCGCTCTGGCCGCTGTCCTTGACGAGCAGCCGTAGCTTGCCGTCCTCCACGTCAAAGACCCCCGATACCTCGAGATCATCGAGCAGCGTGCGCAGCAGGTCTTCGTCCAGGAAGTGGCGCAGGTGAGCTTCGTCGAGAGGTAGCCCGATTCCGCTCAATTCGGTTTCGAGCACGTCCCCACCTTCGATGGGGGCGTAGGTGAAATTGCCGAGCTCGACAGGGGTTTCGCCGAGGACAGCGGTCAGGCGCTCACCCGACCATCCCTCCTCATCTCCGCTCAGGGAGAGCTTGCCGTGCAGGTCGCGCAGGAGCTGGGCTTCGCCGAAGCGCAGATCGTCGAGCCGCGCCTGGACTTCGATCTCGGTGCTGAGCGGAGGCGTTTCGGGATCCGGACCCAGGGTCAGGCGGGCGACTCCGTCGAGGTGCCCCGAATAGCCCAGGGACGTGGACTGGGCGGAACCCCCGGTGCCTTCGGAGCGGGCGACCGCTTCGCGCAGGGCGCCGGTGACGGTCGGGTTGCTGACGTCGAGACCCGCAAAGCGTACCCCGAGCTCGGTCAGTTCGGGGTTGGGCTGAAGGATCGAAACAGCCAGGGGCACGGCCGCAGGCCCGGTGAGCCAGGTCCCCAGCAATTCGGCCCGGCTGGTCGTGATCGCGGGCAGGACAGCGTTCGGTTCGAGCGGGCTGCGCTCGGGGATGATCGACTTGACGAGGATCCTGCCGTGCACGTTTTGCGTGTCCATCGGGAAGGCCTCGGGGGTGCCAGTCAGGCCTTGCTTTGCCGCAGTGACGGTGGTGAAGGCCACCTGCTCCCCGTCGGGATAGGGCTTGGCGAAATCGAGGTCGAGATCGACCCAGCCACGCACCGCCGTGTTTTCAAGCATGTCCGCTACCTCGGACGAGAACACGTCAAGCGTCTGGCGCATCGCTTGGCTGCGCAGCTGCAGTCGCTCGGCCTGGACCCGAGCCCAGGATCGCGCGGTATCCTCCCCGTGGAACTCGAAGCGGCCTGCCGCGCGGATCGGACCTTCCGCACCCGGACTGGCTCCGTCGGCGGTGAACAGGACAGCCCCGCGTCCGTGCTCGGGGCCGAGCACGCCGTTGGTGAGGATGCGCAGTCGGCCGTGCGCGTCGACGACGGGAAGGGGGCAGGGTGCCCAGGAGAGCCCGACGCCCTGCAGGCCCAGGTTGAGGTCCATCGCGAGCGCGACGTCCTTGCCCAGCGGATCGAAGAAGCGCAGATCGAAGTCGACCAGCCCGCCCACCGGGTCGTACTCCGGGATGGCTTCGGCCACACCGGGGACGCCGCTCATTCCGCCGAACGCCGCCCGCAGCTCGTCGTCCATGGGCAGGCCTCGGGCGCCCACCTTCAAGTGAAACTCGGATTCGTAGGGGTCGCCCGGCCTCCAGCCTGGCTTCAACCAGGCGGGCCGCACGAATAGCCCGCCGTGGGCGGTGATGCTACCGGTCTGCTCGTCGTCAGCTTGGGCTGCGGTGTCGGCGGTCAGACCGAAGAAGCCCAGTCGCTCCTGCATGTCGAGACCGGGCAGGTAGGTGTAGGTGGTGCGGCCGTGGATGCGGTGCACACGACGCGGGAACCCGACGTTGCGCAGTCCACCGGCGCGGCGGTTGCGACCGCCCACGTAGGCGAGAGAAATGTCGCCGTTCGCCTGGACGAAAGCGCAGTTGGAGACCCCGTGCAGGGCGTTGGGCCCAGGGCGCCAGCCGCGGGGTGCTCGCATGCCGTAGCTGATTGCGGCCGTGCCTTCCGGCAGCAGCATCTCGCGGAGGTTGACGAGAATTGGGGACGAGGCGGCGAGGGCCATCGTCGTGTCGTCCAATCCGACGGCGGGGGAGTACAGCCAAAACTCACCCAACAGATCTTGGCCCGCGGCACGACCCGCCGATGTGCCGAGTCGTGCGCCGGCTTCCAGCTCGATGCCCGCATGGGTCAGGGCTGCGGACAGCTCTCCCGCCCACGCTTCCTCGGGGGCAGCGATCGGATCGACGCCGGGGACCGAGGCGATCCGCAGGGACAGGTCGAGCCCTTGGACCTTGGCCAGCTCCGGTTCGACGTGCGGCAGTCGGAGTCCGCCGTCCGTGAGGGAGAGGCGCAGCTCGATGCTGGGCAGGTTCGTGCCGGCGATCTGGTGCTGGGCGCGCAGGTCGAGGGACAGGTTGCCTTCGGGAGCGAACGGGCGCAGCGAGGCGGCCGGCGTGCCTAGCGGCAGCAGGGACTCATCCAGGACAAGGTCGCGCGCTCGGCCGCGTACGTCCAGGGCGCCCTCGCCGTCCAATTCGCCGTGAAGCACCAGGCCGGACTCTCCGCTGCGAACGCCTGCGGGATCGATGCGGCCCCAGAGGGCGACGCGCTTCTCTTCTGGCTGCCACGCCATGCTGGCCCGGCCCAGCGGCACAGGGGTTTGATCGACCTCCCAGGCGATATCGACGCCCTCGACCCGCAGGTACGGAATGCCGTCCAGGTTCAGCTCGGTTTCGACCTCTGCGTTGCGCTCGTCTAGCCTGCGCGCCAGGGCCAGGAGCTCGGGCGTGACAAGCACGTGTCCACCGCGCAGCCCAGCCTGGGAGAGGCGCAGTCCTGTACTCGATCCCAGCTGGAGCACGAGTCGTAGCTCGGCGAGCCGCACGTCGGGGTCTGCGCCGAGAGCGGCTGGGGCAAGATCCTTACCCGCTGCGCTGGGGGCAGAATCGCCGCTGCCCGTGGTGTGCAGGGTGACTTCGCGAAGCACGATCGTGCGCTGCAGCCAGGCGATGCTGGCCGAGCCGATTTCAACCTTCACCTGGTCGTCGGCCAGGCGCAGGCGGACCTCGGTCTCGACCCAGTCGGCGAGGAGGCCCGAACGTTCGAGAACGGAGCTCGCGATCGTTCCCGCGATCACGCACCAGCCAGCCGTGACCGCGCAGGCTACGAGGACCCGCTGGAGCTGGCCGTCGCTCTGTCGCTGGTGGATTCCGTGGTATCGATGCCTGGCCATAGCCGCGCGGGCTCGAGGCCCGGCGCCCTACAGAATGGGGGAGGGCAGGCCCGCGGGCAACACGGTGGGTGCTGAGACCTGCCGAGAAGGGGGCTGGCTGGGAATGTGGAGGGACTCTCCGCCCGTATAGACGCGCGTCACCCGGGGGCCGATCGCACAGCAAAGCTCATACGGAATCGTCCTCGCCTGCTGCGCAACGTCCTCCAGGGTGAGTTTGGCCCCGCCGTTTTGACCGATCCAGGTGGCCACATCTCCGACGGCGACCCCGGGAATATGGGAAACGTCGATCGTTGTGTAGTCCATGGAGATCCGGCCCAGAATCGGCGCCGGCTGGCCGGAAACCAGGATGTGGCCACAGTTGCCGAGCGCCCACGGTAGTCCGTCGGCGTAGCCAACCGCGAGGGTTGCCAGCCGTGTGGGGCGATCGGCACGCCATGTGCTGCCATAGCCGACCGGGGTGCCTTCGGGGACGTCCTTCAGAAACACGACCTGGCTATGAAGAGACAGCACAGGCTTGAGCTGGGAGGCGCCCGGTAGGTCCTTGGGTAGGGCCCCGTAGGCCGCGATGCCGGCTCGAACGGTGTCGTAGGTCGGTGTCAGTCCCGTGAACAGGGCTGCCGAGTTGGCTGCGTGCAGCCAAGCGCGGTCGAGTGCGGGTCCCAGGCCGGCGCTCCGGGCTTCGTCGAGCACCTGCGCAAAGGTCTCCAGCTGTTGGGCCGAGGTCGGGTTGAGACCGCCTTCGGGGGATGACAGATGCGTCATGACGCCAGCGAGCTCGAGATGGCTCGACTCGACGACGGAGCGCAGCAAGTCCAGGCAGCGAGCTGGGGGAACGCCTAGGCGTCCCATGCCTGTGTCCACGTTCAGGTGAACGCGCGCGATGCAGTTCAGGCGGCGTGCGTCCTGTTCCAGACGAATGGCGCGATCCATGGCGTGCAGCCCGAACTCGATGCCTGCGCGCAGGCACGGAATCTCCTCGTCTGGAGCCAGTGTTCCGAGCACGAGGATGCGCGCCCGAATTCCCGCACGCCGGAGCTCTAACGCTTCCGATGAGGTTCCAACGCCAAGGGCGGAAACCCCGCAGCGGACGGCGTGGTGGGCGATTGCGACCGCACCGTGGCCATACGCATCCGCTTTGACGACCAGCATCAAGCGGGTTCCTACGCCAGCTCTAGCACGGATCAGGCCCAGGTTGTGGCCTAGGGCATCAAGGTCGATCTCGGACCAAACGCGGGTGGTTTGCACACCCATGATGCTAATTGGCGGCAGCCCCGAATCCACGTGTCTGTACCGACCCCCCAAAAAAACCCGCGCATTTAGGCTCTATTCAGGGAATGGCAGCGTTGACATGGGCTCTTCTCGTTTCCATTCTTGCCCGTGCGTCAGGGATTCAACTCCTCGCTCCTCACGAGGAAGACCCTAAATGTAAGCCGAATCCGGCTATTCCCCCCGATGTGGGGCGGCCAACCACCGACCCGCTCTCAACCACCGCACAAGGAGTTCTCCATGGCCCGCAAAGCCAAGAAGAAGGCAACGAAGAAGAAAGCCACGAAGAAGAAGGGCGCCAAGAAGCCCGTGCGCCGCGGCCGCAAGAAGGCCGGCGCCAGCGAGCTGATCATCAGCAAGAGCCGCACCAAGGGTGCTGCTAGCCTGAACGTCTCCGGCGAGTTCTACGGCGCTCTGGACGAGGCCGTCCGCGCGCTCATCGCCGGTGCCGAGGCGCGCGCCGAAGCCAACAACCGTCGCACGCTGCGCCCCCAGGACCTCTAGGACCTGCGTGCGTGGGGGGGCATCAGCGGCCGAAACGCCGCTGAATCCCCCCTGATTCGGAGCCCACTGCGCCTGCGCAGAACGGCTCCAGCCGGAGCCCGGGAGCCTTCGATCGTTCTGCTGCATCGCTGCGGAACGCACGCTGGCCCCGGGCTCCGCTGCTTTGGCGCTGAACCCAGAGCGAGAACCCGCTGGTTCGACAGCGTCTGGGCTAGCGCTTGCGCGGTTTGACCCCGAAGGGACGCAGGTAGAGCGGCCGCACCTGGGCCGGGTCCTGCGGTCCGTGGGCGGCATGCCGCAGCGCGCCCAGCTGCAGCACCGATGCGGCGTCGGGGATTTCCCCAGCCAGGATGCGGTCCGGCTCGACGCCCGCGAGCGCTGGATGATCGACCAGCGCCGGTTCAGTGAAGACACGCGCTTCCCCGGGCAG
>CAYWNK010000066.1:0-24141 GCA_964459495.1 uncultured Planctomycetaceae bacterium | reverse complement strand
GGGTGGGGGATGTGGCGCCCGAGGGGGAAGCTCTTGATGGACGGGTGACGCCCGAGCGCGTGGCCCGGGGCAAGGCGCACTACGGGGTTCTGGCCTGCGCGAGCTGCCATGAACCGGAGGGTGATTTTGCGCCCGCCGCTGCGGCCGCGCTGGGGGCCATGGACCTGGAGGCTGGCTGCCTCGATCCTGCGGACCGGGCCACCCCGCGCTACGATCTGGACGGGGGGCAGCGCGCGGCGATCGCCGCCTACCTCTCCGAGCCCGGCCCCGCCGCGACGGACGAGCTACGCGTTGCCGAGTTGCTGACGGCGAACCGCTGCCTGGCTTGCCACGACCGCGGCGCGCTGGAGGGGGCCAGCGACGGCTCGAAATGGGGCGGCGTGCCCGCTGCCCTGGATCCCTACTTCGCCACCGACGAGCCGGATCTCGGCGATGAGGCGCGGCTGCCTCCCAGTCTGTATCTCGTGGGGGCGCGGCTGCGCACGGAGTGGCTGCGGGGCGTGCTGTTCCGCGGCCAGGGCGTGCGGCCCTACATGCACACGCGCATGCCGCGCTTCGTGGAGCGGGAGCTCGGCGAGCTGCCCGACCTGCTGGCCAGCGTGGATCGGGTCGAGCCCTACCCCATGGTGGCGGCCAGCGGGCAGGAAGGCGGCGAGCAGCGCAGGGCGGGGCAGGAGCTGCTCGGTACTACGGGCCTGGCCTGCATCATGTGCCACGACTTCAACGGCAAACCCTCGCCGGGCTTCGGCGGCATCGACCTTGTGACCACGGCGGAGCGCCTGCAGCCGGATTGGTTCGCGCGCTTTCTCATCGAGCCCCAGCGCTACCGGCCGGGCATCGTGATGCCCGAGTCGTGGTCGGGGGGCGAGGCCGCGCACCAGGGCATTTTGGACGGCGATACGCAGGCCCAGATCGCGGCCATCTGGTACTTCCTGGAGCAGGGACGCACCGCCCGCAACCCCAGGGGCATCGACCAAGTCCCCAGCTTCCTCGATGTCGAGGACGAAACGCTGACCTACCGCGGCCGCAGCTCCGTGGCCGGATTCCGGGGGATCGCCGTGGGGGCGCCTCTGGGGGTCCACTACGCCTTCGATGCGCAGAATGGATCGCTTGCGGCGCTCTGGCAGGGCGACTTCGTCTCGGTGAATTGGTCCGGGCAGGGGGCGGGCGACTTTCAGCCGCGGGGACGGGTCACGCCGCTCCCCCGGGACCTCAGCTTCTTTCGCTTGCCAAGTATTCAGGACCCCTGGCCGCTGCGCCCCGAGCGGGACATGGAAAACCCATCCCAGGAAAAGCGCGGGAACCCCGACCCGGCCTACCCCGCGAACCGCGGCTACCGCTTCTTGGGCTACGAGCTGGACGGCGAGCGCGTGCCGACGCTGCGCTACTCCATCGGCGGAGTTCGGATCTCGGACCGTAGCATCGCTCTCGGAGTGATCGACCCGAGCGTCCTCCGGCGCACGCTGAGCTTTGAGGCTTCCGCGGCCGAGACCCTCCACATGCGCGTGTTGGCCGGTGACATCGAGCGACTTCCGCCGGAGGAGGGCGGCGCAGCGATCTTCCGAACAGCTGGTGTCCAGGTGAGCATTGGTCCTGCTGAGGCCCTGCGGGCTCCCGTGCTCCGACCGATCATGGAAGGAACCGAATCCGAGCAGGAACTGCTGCTGCCCCTCTCCCTGCCCCAGGGAACCGCCCAGCTGGTGATCGACTATGCAATTCTGCGCTAGAGCATTCTTCTCCCACCGTGCAGCCGGATTTGCCGTCGCCGCGCTGATCGGCTTGAGCTCGCCTGCGATGAGCCAGGAGCTCGGCCAGCGCTGGAACTCCGCCCAGCGGGAGCGCGAGTACTACCGCATCGTGCGCATCCCCACCCCGCCCGGTGAGGTCGTCGAGGCCGGCGCATTCGAGGTCCTGCCCGACGGCAGGGTGGCGGTTGGCACGCGCCGGGGCGATGTATTCCTGCTGGACGGCATCGACGACGCCAAGCCTGAGCCCGTTGCTACCCGCTTCGCGACCGGCCTGGATGAGATCTTTGGTCTCGCACAAAAGGACGGCGAGCTCTACGTCACCCAGAGCTGCGAGCTGACGCGGCTGCAGGACTTGGACGGGGATGGTCGGGCCGATCGCTTCGACACGATCTCCGCGGACTGGGGCTACGAGAACTACCACGAGTACGCGTTCGGCTCGAAGTTCGATCCCGAAGGCAATCTGCACGTGGCCCTGGGCCTTTCCATGTCCTACCACTCCTGGGCGCTGTTTCGCGGCTGGGTGCTGAAGATCACGCCCGGCGGCGAGACGATCCCCCTCGCCAGCGGCTTCCGCAGCCCCGCGGGGATCGGCCCCAGCGACAGCGGAGACCTGGTCGTGATCGAGAGCCAGGGGCCCTGGAACTCCTCGTGCAGCCTCAAGGCCGTGCGGCCCGGTGGCTTCGCCGGTCACCCCGCGAGCTACAACTGGTACCCCTTCGCCGAGGAATTGGGCCCGGCGCCTGAGCGGCCGAATGCGAACACGCGCCTGATCGACGAGGCCGCGCGCATCCCTGCCCTGGATCCCTACGCGGTCGTCTTTCCCTACATTCGCATGGGGCGCTCGCTGTCGGGCTTCGTGGTCGACGAAAGCGAGGGGGCCTTTGGACCCTTCGCGGGCCAGATGTTTGTGGGAGACTTCACGCTATCCCTGATCGTGCGCGCCACGACCGAGCGGGTGAACGGCGTGCTACAGGGGGCCTGCTATCCCTTCCGGGAAGAGCTCTCGACGGGCCTGCTCAACCTGATCTTCACGCCGGATGGGAACCTCTTGTGCGGCGGAACCAACCGCGGCTGGCCGGTGCGCGGTAGCGCGCCCTTTGCCCTGGAGCGCCTGGACTGGACCGGCAAGGTGCCCTTCGAGATGGAGCGCATCACGGTGACGCCCAAGGGCTTTCAGATCCGCTTTACGCTGCCGGTGGACGAGGAGACCGGGGCGGACCCGGCGAGCTATTCACTCAGCACCTTCACCCACATCTACCGCGCTGGCTACGGGGGCCCCGAGGTCGATCAGACCGAACCCCAGGTGCGCAGCGTGACCCTGGCGCCGGACGGGCTCAGCGCGACGCTGGAGCTGGACGCGATGACCCGCGGGCACGTGCACGAATTCGACTGCAGCGCCCTGCGCTCGCGCAGCGGTGAGGCGTTGCTGCACCCCGACGCCTACTACACGCTGAATGAGGTGCCGGCGGACCCGAACGGGGGCGGTGCGCAGGGGGAGTCGGGATCGGGAGGGGCCTCTGGGTCGTCCGAACACTCCGTGCCCCAGGATCCGCGCTGGCTGACGTACCCTGGCAAGGAGGGGCCCGGCAAGGGCAAGCATGTCGTCCTCGTCGCGGCGGAGCAGGAATACCGCAGCGAGCAGTCCATGCCCATGTTCGCGCGCCTGCTGGCTGAACGGCACGGCTTCGACTGCACGGTGCTCTTCGCCTTGGACCCCGATGGCATGGTGGATCCCAGCCGCCCCGTGCACTCGAAGGAGGAGGCGATCGAGCACGACATTCCAGGGCTCGAGCACCTTGCGGGGGCGGACGCGGTGATCTGGTTCAGCCGCCTGCTGACCCTGCCCGAGAAGCAACTCGAGCAGATCTACGCCTACCTCGATTCGGGCAAGCCCTTGATCGGGTTGCGGACCGCGAACCACGGCTTCATCGCTTGGGACTACTCCGTGGATGGCACCAAGGCGCGCTTCGGGGAAGACGTGCTGGGCGGCTCGTTCCGTGCTCACCACGGCCGCTGGCACCAGGATTCCACCCGCGGCGTGATCGTGGAGGGCCAGCAGCAGCATCCGATCCTCAGGGGGGTCAGCGACGTCTGGGGTCCCTCCGACGTGTACCGGACCTACCCCGAGGGGGGCTCGTTGCCCGCAGACTGCACGGCCCTGCTCATGGGGCAGCCGCTGACAGGGCGCAACCATGACGATCCGCCCAACACGGACCTGATCCCGCTGCCGGTGGCTTGGGCCAAGACGTGGACGGGCAACGGGGGCAAGACCTCCCGCGTCTTCCATTCGACGATGGGCAGCGCCCGCGACTTCGAGAGCGCGGGCATGCGCCGCATGGTGCTCAACGCGCTGCTCTGGGGTCTCGGCCTCGAGGGCGAGATCGACGGAGAGGCGAACGTGGACATCGTCGGGCCCTACGCGCCGCTGCATTCGGGCTTCAACTACGCGGCCCAGGAAATCGTGCCCCGGGCCCCGGCCTACTACCGCTAGCGTGCGAGGGGGGCACGGAGCTCGAAGAACAGTCCGTTCCGCCCCCCCGATTCATGCCCCAGGGCTTTCCTGTTCGCTGAGTACGACGGGCTTGTACCCGCCGCGCGACACGAAGTAGAGCGCGATCACGCCGAACACCAGGAACAGGATTCCAGGGAAGCGCACGGCGTACAGCAGCACGTCGCGGCCCGCCTGCAGCTGGGCTTCGCCCTGGGGCTCGCCCTCGGCCTGGTTGTAGACCTGCTTGATCGTGGCCTGCTCCGAAGCTGGCAGCCCAGCGATGTAGGTCTGGGCAAGGTCGGGGTCGACTTTGTCGTGTTCCATCCACATGAAGCTGCCGCCTGCACGCGCGGCGCTTTCCAGGGCAGGCGCCTTGGCCGCGACCGTCCCGTGGATCGAGGTGTCAAAGGCAGAGCCGAGCAGGGGCGCGCCGATGATGCCCGCGGAGAGCAGGCCAATGGCCGAGACCGTGTTGAGCGTCAAGGCCCCGCCCTGGGGATAACGCTCGGACGTGAAGCCCAGCACGCAGGGCCAATAGTAGGTCTGCCCGAGCGCATAAAGCACGAAGGCGATGAATACCGCGGCGCCCGCGGCGCTGGACAGCCAGTAGAGGCCTACGGCGGAGAAGATGCCGCTGATGCAAAGCAGGGCGGGGGGGCTGAAGAACTTGAGCACCCCGCCAGCGAACACGCGCAGGACCAGCATGATCGCCGCCGAGAAGACCAGGGCCATGGCCGGGTTGACCTCCATGTCGGTAAGGACCGGCGTCATGAGCCCCTTGATCCAGCCGTCGGTGCCGAGCTCCGCGGTCGCGACGGGGATCATGAGCAGGCACAGCAGGAAAAACAGGGGGCGGCCGATGCTCTTGACCCATGCGCCAAACGCAAGGCCAAGCACTCCGCCGGCGATCAGGCTCACGTTGAACCAGTTCTGGGGCTTGTTCCAGCGGCTGAGCTGATCGACCTGATTGCCGACCTCGTAGATCATCAGGAAGGAGGCCAGAGCCGCGGTGAGGAAGCCCACCTGGCGCAGCATCTCCATGTAGGGGACGCCCGCCTGTACGCGCTCGTCCACGGGGAACTTGCAGGGCAGGTACATCAGCAGGTAAAGCACGCTGGGGACCACGATCCAGAGCGCGTGCACACGCCAAGTGAAGCCCTCGCCGAAGGCGTCGCCGCCGATCACGGCCAAGGTGCCCAGCACGAGGCCCGCCGGCCAGGCGGCGTGCAGGATCGTGAGCCACTTGGTCTTTTCCTTGGGGTAGACCGCGGCGCATACCGGGTTGATCACGGCTTCCACGATGCCGTGCCCAAGACCAGCGGCGAGGGACCCGAAGTACAGGCTCAGGTAGCTGTCCGAGAGATAGATGCTGATGCCGGACCCCGCCTGCAGCAGGAACGCGATCATCATCGGGATTTTGTAGCCCGTGCGATCGACGATCAGACTGAAGCCGATCATGGTGATCGCGATCGGCCAAAGGCTGGCGCCGAAGACCTCGCCGACCTGCTGATTGCTCAGACCCAGTTCCGCTCCGTAGTCGCCGCCCTTGGCAACCCGAAAGGCAAAGCCGACTCCGGCTGCGGCGAGGGAGAAGAAGCTGGCCCAGAAGAGCAGTCTCTTCTCTGATTTGGTGAGTTCGTCCGCGGTGGGGGCGCTGGTCATTTGGCAGGGGGGTGGCCTTGGGACTCGTGGAGGGGATGGATCTAGATCATACGTGGGTGGTTGATTGTCCGGAGGGGAATCGACGTGCTGGACCGTTCGCCTAGAACTGAAAGTAGAGGAAGGCCGCCGTGTCCAGGGTTGCGCCCACGAAGAACACAATCAGGCCGGCGTAGGCCGCGCCCTGAAGCCAGGCCGGCGTTGTGTTCACGCTGCGCTCCTGCCAGCGGTCGAGCATGTCCTTGGGGGCGAGGTGTGCGGTGGAGGCGAGGGCCAGGATTCCGATTGCGAGCGGGCTCGCGTGTAGGCCGCCGCGCAGGCTCAGCAGGCCAGTCACATAGTCGCCAAGGTTCTGGAGGCTGGTCGCGCGGAAAAGGAGCCAGCCACCGACGATCAGATGGAAGCAGACGAGCTGATGCCACAAGACCTCGGCTTTGGAGCGCTGCTCGCCGCCTGCGCGACGGGTACTCGAGCGAGCGAGCATCAGGAGTAGCCCGTGGTAGATGCCCCACAGGACGTAGGTCCAGGCAGCGCCGTGCCAAAGCCCGCCCAGGCCCATGGTGACCATCAGGTTGATCGCGGTGCGCCGCGGCCCAACGCGGTTGCCGCCAAGCGGAATGTAGAGGTAGTCCCGCAGCCAGCCCGAAAGGCTGATGTGCCAACGGGTCCAGAACTCCCGCACGTTCTGGGAAAGATAGGGGCGGTTGAAGTTCTCAGGTAGCTGGTATCCGAGGCACAGGGCCGAGCCGATCGCGATGTCGCTGTAGCCGGAAAAGTCCCCGTAGATTTGAAAGGCATAGGCATACAGGCCCAGCAGCAAATCCAGTGAGCCGTACTCCCCGGGGTTGGCGAACATCGGGTCGACCAGGGCGACGGCCAGGATGTCGGCGAAGACGATCTTCTTGATCAGACCACGGAAGATCCGGGCCATTCCGCGGCGGATCTGATTCGCAGGGACGGTGGGCTGCTCGCGCAGCTGCGGGATGAACTCGGAGGCGCGTACGATCGGACCGGCGACGAGCTGCGGGAAGAAGCTGACGAAGAGCGCGAAGCGGGTGAGGCTCGGCTCGACATCGATCTGCCGGCGGTAGAGGTCGATCGTGTAGCTGAGGGTCTGGAACGTATAGAAGCTGATTCCGACCGGGAGCAGCAGGTCGTGCTGTGGCAGGGAAATGTCGAAGCCTAAGAGCTGGAGCAGGCTCTCGGCGTTGCCCGCAAGGAAGCCCCAGTACTTGAATGCAGCCAGCAAACCGAGGTTGGTCCCCAGGCTGATCACCAGCAGCAGGCGCCGCAGGGGGGGCGAGTGCGAGCGGGACATGCGCGTGCCGACCGAGAAGTCGATCCATGTCGACAGCGCGATCAGTCCAGCGTAGCGCCAATTCCAGCCCATGTAGAAGCCATAGCTGGCCACCAGCAGGAGCCAATGCCTGCGGTTCTCGCGACCCTCCAGGAGCCCGTGCAGAATCAGTACGAGCGGCAGGAAGAGCAGGTACTCGGCGGAGTTGAAGCTCATCTCTCCGCTAGCTGTTCCAGGATCGGCGCCAGCTGTCCCGCCAGGGTGCGTGCGACTTTTGCATGCCCCTTGGGAGTGAAGTGCACGAAGTCGGTGAATAGCTCGGAGCGTCCTTCGATCGCCGGGGCTAGGTCGATGAGGGTAGCTTCACGCGCAGCGGCCATCCGGACCAGTCGCTTGTTCCAGTCGGCTACACCTGTGCGCCAGCCATGCGTCGAGAGCACGCTGTTCTTGCGTAGCAGGTTGCGCCGATAGTGCGCCGGGAGAGGACTTGGATGGTCCACGGGGTGGCTGGTCGCAAAGGTCACTATGACCGGCTCGGCACCCAGATTCCGGGCTGCATGGATCGCATCCTCGAGACGCGCTTCAAAGACCTCGGCAAGGCCAATGGGGACCTCGTTGCGAAGCATGCGGGCCGCGGCCAATCGGGCCCCAACAAGATTCTTGGCCTGCGAGTACAGGTTCGTAGCCAGGGCTTTCCGAGTCGGCCAGTGATCCCCGCCGGGCGTGGATTGGGACCGTCCGGACGCCCCGAGTTGGGCCCCGGCTCGCTCGGCAGCGATGACCGCGGCTGGGTCGTTGCCCGCGCTGGCGTCACGCAAGCCCGTGGTCAGGCCATCCATGTCGTTGGACAGGTGGTAGACCAGGACGACATCGGGCTTCCAGTCGGGAGCGACCTCCTCCAGATCCCGCACCGCGGATCTGGCGGTAAGGCCGCCCCGGCTTGCGTTCAGCACTTGCACGTCCAGCCCGCGTTCCCGTAGTTCGTCTTCGAGGAGGACGGGGAAAATCTGCTCAGGGGGCAGGAAGATGTGCTCTCCGTAGGAGGCCGAGGCCATCCAGATGCGCAGTGTCCCGGGTGGCTTTTCGCGCGGCACGACTCGAGAGCGAAAGGGATAGGCCGGGGAGGGGCCAAAGGGCGAATCCGCAGGCTGTCGCGCATAGGCCGGAGCGCCGTAGAGGAATGAACCCCAGCCCCGTGCCCTTGCCCGGACTTCAAGGCAGAATTCGGCTCCAGCGAGGATGCCCAGAGCCCAGAAGATCACGGCGTACCGGGCCAGGATTCCGCTGCGTCTGCCTTTGCCCTTCTGGCGCGAGCTCGCGATTTTCGAACGGCTACCCAGCTGCTTGCTCGCTGGCCCAGCAGGCGGATCATGCCGCGGGAACGGCTGGGCAGGAAGGCCAGGGATATTCTCGATGTTCACCGTGTTTGCGGAATCGCTCACGGGAGAGTGGCCGAGCTTCCATCGGGCGGCATGGGGCCGGGGGATGCGAGCGCAGTTGGGCGAAGGTCGGGTGCAGCGAGAAGGGTCATCCGGTGGCGAGAACCGTGGATCGGTGGAGCGAGGAGGCAAGCAGAGATCCGACTACGGCTGGGAGGGGCGAAGTCGTGGGTGCAATGAATGGGCGAGGGCGAGTTCGGGGAGGCGAGGTCGGCCCCAGGCCCTTCTTGCCTGGCATCGAAGCGGCTTCATGGTCGAGGGATCGGGGCGAGGGCTGCGGCGCTGGGGGAAGGGGCGCGGACCAGCGGCTTCCACGGGGAATTCGAGACTTGTTGTGCGGGCTGTTCCTTCCCGAGCACCTGCGGGCAAGCCCTGCCTGAGCCCCAACCGAGACCGCGGGGCCCGTTCGCAGGGCATTCGGCGAGCAGGGCTGGGCTCCGCGCAGTGCTCCTCGATGGGGCGGCGGGGTAGGACCCCCCGTACGATGGCGCCATGCGGAATCCCGTTCTGAAGTGGCTGGTCGTGATCGTGTTGGGCTCGGTTGTGTTGAGCCCCACCGGGCGGGCACAGGGGGCGCTGACTCGCAGCGAGTTGTCCTGGCGGCTGCAGGCGCTCGAGCGGGCTTGGGAGGTGGCCAAGCCGGGGGCACGAGAAATCGCGTTGCCTCAGATCGAGGCGGCGGTGCAGAGCTTCTTTCGGCTGGACTTCGTGGCGGCCGGGGAGGCGATGGATGGCGCGCGAGCGGAGTTGAACGGGGGCGCTCCACTGGGCGGAGTCGCACTGCGGGCAGAGAACCGGATCGCTTGGGCGGGGCTGGAGGGCTTGGAGCCGGAGAGCATTCCTGTGGTGCACGTCGATTGGAGCGGGGAGGCTGCTGAAGACCAGCGTCTCGAGCTTCGCTGGGAAGCAGGCGAGGGCGGCTTGGAACCGATTCCTGTCCTCGGCGGCACAAGCGCATCGTGCGTGATGCCGCCGGACTTGGTCCGGGATCTAGAGGGCACAAGCTGCCGGGTGCGCGCGGTGCTGGTCGGGCACGCTGGCGGCAAGGTCGAGGAGCGGGCACTCGAGTTCGTTTGGCTGGGGCTGCCGCGTTCTCCACTAGGCGGCTATCGATCCCAGATCGAAAGCGGAGCTTCGGGGAGCGAAGGCTTCGGCCCGGCTTCGGCCTTGGCCTTGGTGGACCTGATGGACGGCCTGGTCACAGGGGATATCCCCGAGGTGGAGCTACCGTTTGCCAAATGGATGGTCGAGCTCGAACGGCGCGCCAACGCGCTCGAAAGCGGCGAGCCCTGGATGGACTCGAGTCAAGCTGGCGATCACCTCATCGCCTTTCCCGGCAGGCGGCCGGCTGCGCGTGCGCGCCTGTTCGTCCCTAGCGGCCTGGATCCGAAGCGGGTGGTGCCGCTCGTGATCGCCCTGCACGGCGCCGGGGGCTCCGAGCATATGTTCTTTGAGGCCTACGGGAACGGCAAGCTGGTCGAGCTGGCGCGGGCGCGTGGGTGGATCGTCGTGTCGCCAGCCCATGCGCGGCTCAAGCGGCCGAGGGTTGCTGGCGTGGTGGAGGCGCTCGCGCAAGTGCTGCCCGTGGACCGGAGCCGCGTTGCGGTGGTTGGGCATTCGATGGGGGCGCTTGCGGGGCTGGGCATGGTCGAGCGCGAGCCGGAATCGGTCGCGGCTTTGGTTGCGATGGGCGGTGGCCGCGCCCCTCGGAACGCCGGGGAGCTTGCGGGGCTGCCTGTGCACGTGGCCGTGGGCGAGCATGACTTCGGGCGTGGCGGCGGAGAAGTACTGCACGCTGCTCTCGCAACAAGCGAGCGCAGTGCGGAACTGGAGCTGCACGTCACGCAGGGCTCCGAGCACCTCATGGTGGTGCAGGACGGACTGGAGCGCGCATTCGCGTTTCTCGACCGGGCGCTGGCACCCGAGTAGGCGCGTCCGTTAGCCGAGGTAGACGCTCTTCGCTTCCGGAGTCTCGCCTCTCAGAACACAAAGCACGTTGCGAGCCGTGAACAGGCAGAGCTCTCTGTAGGTGCCGGTGGTCAGGGAGGCCACATGGGGCGTGAGCACCACGCGGTCCGACGAAAGCAGCGGGTCCTGCGGAATCGGTGGTTCCACCTCGAGGACATCGGCGGCGAATCCGCCCAGCTGCCCGGTCTGTAGGGACCTGCGCAGCGAGGCACCGTCGAGCAGCGCGCCCCGCGCGGTATTGATGAGCAGGGCTCCGGGCCGCATGAGCTCGAATTCGCCGGGCCCGATGATCCCCTGTGTTGCGGGCGTGAGGGGGAGGTGCAGGCTCAGGATATCCACCGCCGGCAGGAGCTCCTCAAGGGGGAGGCGCGGCGTGTTTTCGTCCTCACGGGTTCTACCGCCCCTGTGCTCGCCGACAAGCACGTGCATGCCGAAGGCGCGGGCCATGGCGGCCACCCGGCGCCCGATGTTGCCGTAACCCAGGATACCGAGGGTTTGGTTGTAGAGCTCTGTGGCCGTGTAGCCGCTGCGCTCGGACCAGCGGTTTTCGGACACGGCCCTGGCGCTGCGTGTGATGCCCCGTGAGAGGTCGAGCATCAGGGCGATCGTGTGCTCAGCAACCGTATCGGTGTTGAGGCCGGGGGCGAAGATCACTTCAAGGCCTTGGGCGCGGGCCGTTTCGGTGTCGAGGTTGTCGAGGCCCGCGCCAGCTCGGGCGATGACCTGGAGCGCGGGGCAGCGCTTCAACAGGTCCGCCGCGATCAGGCCGCGGCCGCGGGTCAGGATCGCGCGCACCTGCGTGAGGTTCTCCGGCGGCTGGAGTGGATCCGCCGCACGGACCACGCTGCCGGCTGCCTCCAGGAGCGCTTCGGCGTCCGGATGCAGGCTTTCGAGGAGCAGGATCATGCGGGTTCGTGGCCGCCGGCGGTGCCAGGGGCCATGCGAAAGACACCTGGCTTGGACTCCACGAGCTCGTCCTCAAACAGGCTGGCGGGGAGTTCTGCACCCGGCTGGCTCGCGATCTCGACCAAGTTCTGATGGGGGTCCCGTAGAAACATCTGCATCTTGCCGTTTGGGAGCTGGCGGACGAGCCCCCAGGGCTCGGTGTCGATGGCGCCCGCGGCCTTCGCCCGCTCGAAGACCGCCATGAAGTCGGGGACCTCCATGCAGAAGTGTGCGCGGAAGGGGTGGCTGTCTTGAATCACGTTCATGTGGATCTGCTGGCGGTCGTTGATCCGAAAGAACTGGGATTCAAAGCCCTGATCCGGCGTGGGGTCGAGGGTCAGGCCGATCACGTCGCAGTAGAAGGCCACCGCGGTCGGGAGGTCATCGACGTTGAGGTTGATGTGCTGGACGTGGGCGTCGTTGGGCATGGTTAGGGGATGCGGGTGTACTGGGACACGAATTCCGGGTCTGGCTCGAGGCCCCAGCCCAGGCCTTTGGGGGGAGCAAGCATGCCGTCGTGTAGGGCGAGATCGATCTTCGCCATATCGCGCAGTAGGGGAGCGCCGCCCATGGGGACCTCGACAAATACGCCGGCCTGGCTGGCGAGGGCCAGGGTGCGGGCGGCCTGGAAGGTGAAGGCCGAGCCCCAGCTGTGGGGGGCGAGCTCCAGGCGGCCCGCATAGGCGAGGGCGGCGATGCGCAAACCCTCGGTTAGGCCACCCGCGATGGCGAGGTCCGGCTGGAGCACGTCGAGGGCTCCGCGCTCGATGTGCTCAGCGAAGTCGAAGCAGGTGAACTCGCTTTCGCCCGCTGCGATGGGGACGCTCGCAGACCGGCGGACCTGGGCTAGGCCCTGGCGATCGTCGGAACTCACGGGTTCCTCGACGAAGCGTAGGTCCAGCTCGGCAGCACCGGCGCAAAAGCGCTTGGCCTCGGCCACGCTCATCGTGCCGTGGGCGTCCACCATGATGTCGATGTCATGCCCGAGGCCCTCCCGCGCCGCACGCACCCGTTCGAGGCTGGAGCGCACCGAGCCGTCCATGGCGCCGAAGCGCATCTTGACCGCGGTGAAACCCTGGTCGACGTAGCCCTGCAGCTGCGCCGCGATGCTGTCCGCGGGGGCCCAGCCGCCGCTGGCGTAGGCGCGGATTCCCGGCCGACACGGGCCGCCGATCAGGTCGAGGACCGAGCAGCCATGGGCCTTGCCCAGCAGGTCCCAAAGGGCGAGGTCGACGCCCGCGATCGCGGCGACGTGGATGCCACGCCGGCCCAGGATCGGCATCGTGCGGCCAGCGCTTTGGGCGAGGCCGGCGCGAGTGCCGTTGAACATGCGCTGCCACAGCTTGCCCACGTGGCGCGCATCCTCCCCGACCAGCAGCGGGCTCAGCTCCTGCTCGATGATCGTCACCAGCGCTGCACCGCTGCCAGCGCTGCCGACGGCGGGCTTTGCCTCACCGTAGCCGCGCAGGCCGTCGTCCGTCTCGATCGTGACCAGGACCGCATCAAAAGCGGCGATGCGGCCGAAGTCCGAGCGGTGCTGCTGTTCGGGCGGCAGCGGGTAGTGGAGCCATTGGGCCCGAACGTTGGTGATCTTGGCCACTAACGGATGAGGGGCAGCAGGGTGTTCGCCGTCGTTTCGAAGAGCATCGTGTAGAACTCCTCGCTCATCAGGCTGGAGCCATGGTCCTGAATGAACTTGAGCTGCTCGGGATCGACGTCCACCGGGTTCTTCTCCACTTGGTTCGGCCATGGCGTGACCGGGGTGCGGTCGATGGGGGGCGAAGCCTCCATCGTGAGAGCGCCGTCGTAGCCGGCCGCCTTGAGGGCCGCGACGAAGGCGGGCCAATCGACCGAACCCATGCCCGGGGCCAGGCGATTGTTCTCGGCCACGTGGATGTCCACCAGGCGGGACTTCGCCGTCTCGATGGCGCCGAGCATGTCGTGTTCCTCGATCGACATGTGGAAGACGTCGAGGCAGACGCCGCAGTTGGGCCCGACCGCTTCGGCCAGGGCCATGGCCTGGTCGGCGCGGTTCAGGAAGTAGGTCTCGAAGCGGTTGAGGGGCTCGAGCGCCATGCGCACGCCGCTGGTTTCCGCCAGCTCATAGACCTCCTGAAGGCCGGCGACGACCCAGGCCCATTCCTCTTCGGGGGTCGCGTCGGGCACCACCTTGCCCACGGTGGCGGGCACGACGGAGAGCTCCTGGCCCTCGAGCTCCTTGACCATGGTCACCAGGGACTTCATGTAGCTCACGGTCGAGGCCCGCTGCGCCGGGTCCTTGGCGGCCAGGTTGCGCTCGCCCAGGGTCAGAGTCACCGAGCCCCAGCAACGCAGGCCGTGTTTCTTCAAGGCCTCGCGGGTTTCCTTGACCGGATACTGATCGGGCTCGCCGGCGATCTCGATGCTTTCGTAGCCGAGTCGCTGGATGCGTTTTAGGGTGACCTCGAGGGCTTCGGGGCGCATCCAGTTGTGGGTCGATAGGTGCATGCTGCGGAGTGGCTTCGTGGCTGGGGGCTGCCGCTTTGGACGTGCAAGGTCCTGCGGTGTAGGGACGAATTCTACTGGGCCCCTGGATGGCCCACCAGCTCAGGCGACAGGGGGGCTTGGATTTCGACCTCTGTCGGGCAGTGCGGCAGAGGCCTTTGGTCAGGCGCGCTTTGCCTGCGCCGGCCGCGCGCGCTCGTTCATGGACGAGAGCCGCCGGCCCAGGACGGCGGCAGCCTCCTCGAACATGGCCTCCGTCCAAACTTCGTCGTCGTGATCGAGGACGAAGGTCTGGGCATAGGGAATTGCGTCGGCGGCCCGCAGTTTCGCCAGAACGGACGCGCCCTCCCCGGCCCGGTGCGCATGTTCCTGGCGCAGGACGCGTAGGAAGCGCGCGAAGTGGCGGCCCTCGTCGGCGACGACCCTGCGGAGGAAGCGCCCGAACTCCGGACCTAGGCGGTCGTAGAGCGGCAGGTTGGCCCGGTAGGCGCGGACCGTGGCTAGCTCGTCATAGGCGCCCAGGCAGCAGATGTGAAACTCATCCGCGAAGAGATGGGCCAGGGGTGCGAAGTCGGGTGTCCGGGCTTCAAGCTCCTCGAAGCGTTCGGTGCCCCAGCCGAAGCCGTGCTCGTGGACACGGCGGAAGCCTTCGAAGTGCAGCTCCTCATCCACCGCCCACTCGCGCTCCATCTCGAGGAAGGCGGGGGTGAACTCCAGGTCGAGGCTGTGCACGTAGGCGCTGTAGTGACGCGCGTCGTACTCGGACGTCATGTCCAGGTAGAGGACGGCCTCGAGCTGCTTGCGTACCTGGGGATCGAGGCGAGTGGCGTGCTTCTCGACGCTCGCGTCGAATTCGTTCCAGGGGGGGGCGTGCACAGATTTGGGGAGGGCCGCTGGTTGGCCCAGCGTGCGGCGTCAGACGACACTATAGTGGGCCAGCTGCCCTTCGTGGTCGATTCGTGTCTCCGTGCTGACTCCATCGATCTCGGCGAGCGGATTCTGGCCCCTGATTCGCACGGTCCCCATCGCCATGAGCTCTCCTAACCTGCGCACGGTCGCCAAGTGCATCGATCGACTCTTCGTCGGGATGAGCTTGGTCGCCTTCGACTTCACCGTGGGTCGCGGGGAGGGTACCCAGCGCTACTTGCCCGATGGGAGCGAGGGGACGGTGTACCGCGGGTATCGATTCGACCTCATCCCTGACGAGCTGGGCTACGTTCTAATCGGGCTGGCGCTGCTGAGGCTGGCCGAGACCGTGACGCCCCGCATCGGCTTGGGCCTTCGGGCTTTGGCCGCATGGCAACTTGTCCTGATCGCCCTGGAATTCAGGAGCCACTTTGTCTTCCCGGATCCGTCGAATTTGCAGGTCGGTGTGGCCGCGACGGGGCTCGCGGGGAGCGCTGCGACCGTGCTAGGGGCTTGGCTGATCGCGAGGAGCTGCGGCGAGCTGGGGCTCTCAGCAAGCGAGCGATGCTGGGGGCGAGTCGCTTTGGTGGAGGCGTGTCTATTTGTGCTGCTGGCAGGAGGATCAGCCTACTTCCTGTTGTCCGGTGACCCGCTGTATCGCGAAGCCGACAGCGCCTGGAGTATGGGCCTTGGTGGAATCGTCCTGGCGCTCTCGGTCGTTTCGGCCGGCCTGTTTGTCTACGCCTGCTTCGCAACTCGGTCCGAGGCGCAGGGCGGTGCACGGCCCGATGGGGCAGCTGTTCCTGAGCCTGAACCCTTGCTCTAGCCAAGCGCCTAGCGGCGGTGACTGGAGCGCCAGATCCAGCCGTCGAGCAGGTAATGGGTGGCTTGGGGCAGGGCCAGGAGGGGCACCAGGAAACCGAGCCAGGCAGCAGAGGGGAACCACTCAGGGCCGGGGAATACCGCGCCGTTCTCGTGCCACACGGCCCGGTCCCAGAGCCACTCTTCAGCGACTCCAGCGAGGGCCAGCAGGGCAAGGAAAACGAGGATGAGGCGCGGCGCAAAGAGCCACGCGAGCCGGCTCGCTGGGTCGCTATCGGGCGAGCCTTCTGCCGCTGCGTGGCGCGTGTGTTCGAGGTGCCAGACGAATGCCAGGTAGGGCACGCCGTGGGCGAGCACATTCAGGGTCGTGAACGCCAGGTCGGAGCGCAGCCATACGATCGGCACAAACCAGGCGACCCATGTCGCCACCACCACCTGGACCTTGGCCCAGTTGATTCCGCTGCCGGTAACAAGCCGCTGGATCTGACGCAGCGCGAAGAGACCGAGGATTGAGACGTGCAGCGCCAAACCGATCGGATCGAGCCAGCCGGGAAGCGCAGCGAAATCGCCGGCCAGGAACCACTCGAAGGGCGCGGGCAGGTGGGTGTGCCAATGGAGCAGCGGATACAGCGTGCACGCGTAGATCGTGGCGCGGTCAAGCTGGAAGTCGAGGGCTCCAGCCTCGCCGGCCTTGCGGCGCGCGATCGCGAGCCAGCCCCACTGCTGGCGCACGAAGTGATAGACGGCCAGGTAGGCCAGCGCGCGCCAGAAGACCAGCGGGCCATGGGAGTGCAGCATCACTCCGGCGCCGTAGGCGAGCAGCGGCAGGCCCAGGTAGAGGCCCGGGCGTCGGCGTAGCTCCGTGGGGTCGAGGTAAACCCGGAAGGCGGTGGCGTAGACGTGCCCGACGTCCACGCAGGCGACGAGCACAAAGAACAGCAGCGGCGACACCGGGTCGTAGAGCGTGCCGCGCGCCGAGGCCCAGGCCACCAGGGCGAGGCCGGCGAGCACGGGGCCCAGGAACGCAAAGGTGTCGCCGGCGGGGCTCAGGATCCAGCCGGAGCGGGAGATGCGGACCGCTTGGCCGGAGCCCTCTGCGCCCGGGTGCGCGGGCAGGCCGCCCGAGGGACTCGCGTCCGGGCTAGCGGGGCACATCGTCGAGCAGGGACTCTTGGGTGGACCCGAGCGCGGCGAGCACCTCTTCGGCGGCGCGTACGCCCTGCCAGTGGGCCTCCTCGTAGAGGGCCATGGCGGAGAGGTCGGAGTGGGCGAAGTGCACGCCGCCGACTGGGCGCGCGGCCACCTGCCGGGACTGGCCCCAGACGAAGCCCGGTACCGGCTTCACCATGGCATGGCCCCAGCGCCGTACGTCGATGTGCGTCACCCGTTCGGCGAGGCCGGGGTGGCTCGGGGCCAGGTCCGCCAGCACGAGGTTGCGCCAGTCCTCCCAGGTGGTGCCCATGAGCTCGGCGCGCGCGGCGGCCTCGTCGAGATCGGTGATTGGCAGGTACCAGGTCCACACGGTGTCGCGCGCATGGTCGCGGTCGAGCTGGTGGGTGGCATCCACGTAGCCGAGGCTGGGGCTATGGCGCAGCACGCTGTCCCAGGCGGCGGGAAAACCCCGGCTGGGCGGGGGCTCGCAGAGGTGCAGGTTCGCCACCACCCAGGGCGAGTAGCGGAAGGTGCGGCGGGCTTTGGCGTGGGGGTCGTCCGCCAGAATGCGCGCCGCCACAAACTGAGGCACGGCGAGGATGACGCGCTCGGCGCTCCAGGCCCTGACGGTGCCGCTCTGCACGTCGAGGGCATGGACCTCGGTGCCATCGGCGCCGGGGACCACGCGCAGCGCCATCTGGCCGGTCTGTGGAGGGCTGGGGAGCAGGGCGGTCATGCCCTCGACGAGCCGGCCGTTGCCCTCGGGCCAGGTCAAGAAGTCGGCGGTCTCTCCGGCGCTGTCCTCGCGCGAGAGGAAGTAGTGCAGCAGGGCGTAGGCGCTGGTCGTCTCGAGCGACGCGCCGAAGTCGTCGCGGGTCGCGTAGTCCAGGTACCAGCGCACGCGCTCGGAGTCGAGACCGTTGGCGGCGGCCCAGTCGGCCCCCGACATGCCGTCGAGGGAGCGCTGGTCGGGCGAGCTCTGGGCGAGCGGCTGGTCGAAGGGGCGCCGTCCGTCCGGGGAGCGTTGGCCGGCGGCGGTGAGCAGTCTGTTCAGGCGCTCGCGGTCCAGCCTGTCCTGCGCCGTATCCCCCGCCGGGGGCCAGAGGCCCTCCTCCCAGTAACCCAGCTCGTAGATCCGTTCAGCGGGGGCGCGCACCAGGTGTTCGTCGGGAACCTGTACGCGGCCCGTGGGCGAGGTGCCCTGCACGAGGCCGAGGTCTTCGAGCTGCGCCACCAGGTGCCGCTGGCTCGTGCGGGGGACCGGAAGGTAGTGGGCGCCCCAGGGGACGCGCAGCTCAGCGACCTGGCCGCCGATCGAGGTGCCGCCGGGCTCGGGCGCGAGCTCGATGACTTGCACGCCGTCGATGCCGGCGCGCTGCAGGCGCCAGGCTGCGGCGAGGCCGGCGATGCCTGCCCCGACGACAAGCACGCGGGCGCTCTGCCGGGAGCTGGGGAGCGCGCTCGCGATGCCGTCCCGGAGGCGGTGGCCCGTGCTCGCAAAGTCGGGCATCAAGCGCCCGGAGATGTGGCCGGTACCGGCGGCCGCAGCTCCAGGGCGGCAGGCGCCCAGCAGGGTAGCCAGCCCGGCGCCGCTGGCGCGCAGGAGCTCCCGGCGACTGGGGCCCATCGCTAGCGCGCCACCTCGGCGCCATAGAGTCGCACCAGGGACTGGGTGCTGAGCTTGTTGATCTCGGGCTCGGGCGCACCCGCGGGCAGGTGCGCATCCTCGGGCAGCACGAACAGGGTTTCAAGAAACTCAGGCGTGAGGAAGCGGCAGGCCGCCGGGACATCGCTCGGCACCGGAAACTCGCGCGGGGCAGCGAGGGTGAAGCCCCACTCGCCGAAGCTGGGCACCGCGCAGCGATAGGGTCGGACGAAGAAGCCTGCGGCCTCGAGCGTGCGCACGATGCACCAGTAGGTGCGCGGGGCGAGGCGCGGGCTGGTGCTTTGGATCGCGACCGCGCCGTCGGGGGCGAGGCGCCTGGCGAGCCGCTCGTAGAAGGTCTGGGTGTAGAGCTTGCCGATCGAGAACGAGTGCGGGTCGGGGAAGTCGACGACGATGACGTCGAAGCGCTCGGTGCCCTCTTCGAGCCAGCCCATCGCGTCGGCGTGCACGGTCGTCACGCGCGGGTCGGCGAGGCTATCGCCGTTCAGCTCGACGAGCGGTGGGTAGCCGGTGGCGAGGCCGGTGACGGCGGCGTCCAGGTCGACCAGGGTGATGGCCTCGATGCTGTCGTGGCGCAGCAGCTCCCGTACTGCGAGGCCGTCGCCGCCGCCCAGCACCAGGGCGCGGCGGGGCTCCATGGCCGCCGCCACAGCGGGGTGCACGAGGGCCTCGTGGTAGCGGTACTCGTCGGCGGAGTTGAACTGCAGTGCGCCCGACAGGAACAGCTGGAAGTCAGGGCCGGTGCGCGTGACGACGAGGCGTTGGTAGGGGCTGGTTTCGGCGAGCACAACCTCACCCGCGTAGGCCTGGTGCTCGATGGCGCGCGTCATGCGGGCGGCCTGGGAGTAGCCCGCAGCGAGGATCAACAGCACCACGCAGGCTTCCAGCCGCAGCCGCACCGGGCGTCGTATGCGGCCTTCAAAGAGCTGAATCGTCCAGAGCCCAACTGCCGCGTTGATCACACCGAGCGCCAGCGAGGAGCGCGCAAGGCCCAGGTGGGGAAGCATCGCCAGGGGAAACGCGAGCGCGACGGCCAGGGCTCCGACGTAGTCCCAGGCGAGCACGCGGGCGAGCAGCTCTTTGAGCTCGAGGCGCTCCTCGAGGATCCGGATCAGCAACGGAATTTCGATGCCCACCAGCGTGCCGACGACGAGGATGTTGCCGTACAGGGCGGGGCGGAACCAGGTGTCGGAGGTGTGCGCGGCCTGGATCGCTAGCGCGGAGAAGCCGCCGGCGATGGCGACGGCGAGTTCGATTGAAACGAAGCGGTCGACCAGGTCCTTTTCGAGGAAGCGCGACAGGTAGCTGCCGAGGCCAAGGGCTGAGAGATAGAGCCCGATCGTGATCGAGAACTGGGTGACCGAGTCGCCCAGAAGGTACGAGGACACCGAGCCCGCGACGAGCTGGTAGCCCAGCCCGCAGGCCGAGATGAAGAAGACCGCAAGGAACGCCAGGCGCAGCGGAGTGACGCGCTCCGCCGGATCGGTGGCGGCTTCGGGAGAGGCGTCGGTCAAGGGATCAGCCGTGTGCCACAGAGGCCACGACTAACGCCACGCCGAGGATGACCGAACCGCAGAGGATGGCGGCCGACACGTTGTGGTCCTCCTCGATTTCCTTGCGGATCGAGAAGGGGGCGAGGCGCTCCATCATGTAGACGGCGAAGAACGACAGCGCGATGGCGGCAAGGCCCATCGAAATCGTCTGGATGAGCGAGTAGATCAGGTTTTCGGCAAGCGAAGGCATGGATGGTCAGTGGTGGTGGGGGGTGGTCACTTGCCCCGGGAGCCGTGGTACCAGTAGACGTAACCCCAGGAGCCTGGGGATTGGGAGCGCAATTGACCGGCGTCGATACGCTCGGGGGCCTTGCGTCCTCCGACCGCCCAGCCGCGGCTTTCCGCGGTCCAGTACAGGCCCAGGACGAAGGTGAAAAAGGCGATCACAAGGAGGCGTCGGGACATCTAGGATTCTCCCCAGGGGTGATCGGAATCGGCCCAGCGGGCGGCCTCCATCTTGATGCTGAGCACCTGGACGAAGATGGCTGGGATGAGCAAGGCGAGGAACGCGAACAGGGCGTAGCTCGGACGGGGGACGTCGCGCTTGACCTGGACTTCAACGCTGCTGCCGCAACCCTTGTCGAAGCCCGTGAATGCCAGGCGCATGCGGTATTGGCCGGCGGGGATGGAACCCAGGATCGTCGAGCCCTTGCGGTTTCCCTCGCTCCAGGACTCGCCGCCGGAGACGCCGCTGTAACGCTGGGCCTCGGTGGCGAAGGTGGTGACCTCGCCGCTGTCCATTTCCACCAGCGCCCCGGAGAGGCCCACCCAGCCCTGGTCGATGCCGGGGGCGCTGAGCTGGACTTCGACGTTGGCTTGGTCGCCGGTGAGCTCAAAGGGGTCGGTGAAGGCGACGAGCTCTGTTCCGGCCGGGCTTGGGATGGGGCCATGTCCGGAGTCGTGGACGAGGGACGAATCGGCACTCACTCCGCGCATGACCAGCATGGCCAGCAGCGCGATGGCGGCTACTGCGAACAGGCCCCAGGTTTCGCGCGCGCCCATGCGATTGGGCTGGATGGGGCCCACGCCCTTAGCCCTGGGCAGGCTCGCGACTCCAAAGGCCTTGCCGATATCGCCCCGTTCGACGTGCATGCCGATCGAGGCGGCCGCTTCGCCGCTGCTGCGCTCGGTCGAGAGCATACGGCTGCCAGCCACGTAGTCGTCGGTCTCCGCTTCGTCGCCGACCTTCACGCGCCAGTAGAACTCACCCACAACCCAGCGCACCACGGCTTTGCCGCCGGAGAAATGCTTGTAGGTCTTGCCGTCCATCCGCAACCTGCCACCCGAGCGCTGGAACGCGCTGACGGCGGATGGGCTGCTCAGCATCCAGTGGCCGTTGTTTTCGACCACCCAGCGGTACGCGCCTTCGGGAGTACGGCAGAGGTACTCGCGCCATGGATACCAGCGGCCCTCGTACTTCACGCCCCGCTCCATGGCGCCGAGGATGGTGAGGGAGAGTCCCTCGATCTCGGCGGTGGAGCCGAGGGGCAGAGCCAGCTTGGCCTTCGACTGCTCGTCCTTGATCAGGACGCGCGTCTCGTGGCCATCCACGTCAAGCAGGCTGCCGCAGGACTCGCAGCCCAGGCGCAGCGCCCGCTCGGGGTCGCGTACGGTTAGGTCCGCGCCGCAGTTGGCGCAGTCCAGGCGGCGCGCTTCGATGCGGTGGGGCTGGTGCTCGGGCTGGCTGGCGGGGTCGAGTCCGAGGCTGGAGAGCGGCACGCGACGGCCGACAAATACCTCGATGTCGCCCCGGGTCCAGTCGAGGGTTGCGAACTCATCCGCGCCGCGCTGGAGGTCGGCATAGTCGGTGATCTCGCCGGCTTCGATCGCCACGGGGAGCTCGCCCCTTGCGGTGACGACCGTGCCCTTGCCGAGCTCGGTGACAATGAACTTGCCCTTGGGCCCGAGGCTCACCGGGTCCATCAGCTGAAGGTCCTTCGGCCGCAGACCGTCGGGCGCTTCTTCCTCTTCAAAGACCAGGATCTCGCCCTGGGCTTCGGCGATCCAAAACCACAGGCCGCCGCCATCCTGCACGGCCCACTCGTTCCACAGGCCGGCGCCATGGTCGAGCTGGATCTGGCCACGGACCTCGAATTGGCGACCCGCGTAGCTGCCGGTCGTGCCGATCTGGAGGTTGCTGGCCAGCGGCGTGACCTGGGAAACCTCGCCCATGGCCTCCGCGCCGCTCTCGGAGCGCAGGCTGGACCAGTTGCAGAAACCGCAGATGACGGTCTTCACGCCGACTCCGGCGATCTCGGAGTCCGCGCCGCAGTTGCCGCAGCGAAAGACGTACTTGCTCGCGGCGCTCAACGCTGGGGGTGGGGTTGGGGGCTTTGTGCGCCGCGCTCCAGGCGGCGCACAATGGCGCGGCAGGGGCCGAGGCGTGACTCGAGGATGGCCTGCCAATTGGGCTCCGGCCGGGTGCGGCAGGAGTAGACGTTCAGGGACAGGTAGTGGGCTTCGGGGAAGCTGTGGCAGGCCAGGTGGGACTCGGCCAGGGCCACCAGGCCGGTGACTCCGGCGGGTTCGGGGAAGACGTGCCAGGTGGCCGGGGCCACCGGGTGCAGGTCGAGCGCGGCGATCAGATCGCTGAAGAGCCCGCGCAGGGAGGCCTCACCGGCAGGGCCGGAGAGCCGGCTGGACGCGCAGTCCTGCACGTCCAATATCCATTCGATGCCGCCGTCCATGGGGCGCAACGGTACCCGTGATGGCGGCTGGCATTCAACCGAAGCGCACGTTCCTGTCAGGTTGTGTGGCTGGGGGCCCGGCCGGAGCGTCCTGCAGGCCGGTGAGGGGGGATCAGCTGGCCTGGGGCCGGGGTCCTCGCTTGAGGGCCTCGTCCAGCAGGCGCCCTAGGCTGGTGCCCGGCGGCTCGGCTCCCACTTCGTTGGCCAGGGCGGCCAGGTCCATCCGCCCCGCGGCTTCGTCCAGATGGATGGCGCGGCCGTTTTCGTGGCAGAGGGACAGGGAGAGGCGCTCCCCCTCGATATCGAGATCGAGCACGCGCACCGAGAGTTCCTGGCCCTTGTGCAGCACGCTGCGCAGGCGCTTGTCCCAGGGGCTTTGGCTGTTGTGGACCAGGCCCACCACGCCGGGGGCAACCTCGACAAAGGCGCCAAAGGCGGCAAAGCGCCGAACGATCCCGGGGACCACCTCGCCCAGAGGATGCTCGCGGGCGAAGTCCTTCCAGGGGTTGCGCTGCAGCTGTTTCAGCCCCAGCGCGATGCGCTTTCCGCCCGCGCGCACGTGCAGCACCTTGACTTCGATGGTCTCTCCGAGGGTCACGACGTCCTCGGTTCGCTGATCGCGCTCGAAGCCCATGTTGGAGACGTGCAGCAATCCCTCTCGGCCTCCAGGGAGCTTGAGGAAGGCGCCGTACTCCTCGATCCGCGTAACGCGGCCGTGGACGACGTTTCCTGGCAGCAGCTGGATCTGGCGGCCGCGGGCTTCGCGTTCGCGCTTGGCGATGTCCTTGCGGCTCACGACGATGCGCTGCTTGTCGCCAGCGACCTCGATCACCTCGACCGTCACGGTGCGGCCCACGAGTTCCTGGGGCTTGTGCCCGCGCTGCAGACCCGTGTGGGAGCGGGGCATGAACGCGTGCAGGGGGCCGACCTTGAGCTGCAGGCCGTCCTGATAGACCCGGAGCACACGGGCGGAGACCAGGCTGCCTGGCTCCATGTCCTCCCAGGTCGCCAGGCTCCGATCTTCAGCTAGGGCCAGGGCCCAGAGCGATTCCTCTCGGCCGCGCAACGTGAACTCGAAAGCCTCGCCTTCTGCGGGTGGGGATTCGAAGGCGCGTACGGAGATGACACCCTGCATGCGCGGGCCGAGCTCGACGATGACGTCATCGCCCGAAATACC
Source organism: uncultured Planctomycetaceae bacterium (assembly GCA_964459495.1). Taxonomy (GTDB): domain Bacteria; phylum Planctomycetota; class UBA1135; order UBA1135; genus CAYWNK01. The sequence goes on along the minus strand of CAYWNK010000066.1, from coordinate 147 downwards.
GACCACCATGCCGCGCCAAATGCGGAGCGTATGACTGCCGTGTTTTTCGTCTTCGCCGGGGGCCTGCCCGGGCTCGGGTGAGCTCGGGGTTTGGTGCGTGGCGGCCTTGCGGCCGCGCGGGTGGCGGTTAGGGGCGGGCGTCATGGC
>CAYWNK010000065.1:0-24630 GCA_964459495.1 uncultured Planctomycetaceae bacterium | reverse complement strand
GGGTGTTGCAGGCGCCGGCGGGAGAGACGGGGGAAAGGGTAATGGGGGGCGGCGGGCGGCGTCTCATGTTGCCGAGGTGCACGCGACTCGACGCGGCGCGCGGACGTCTCGTGCGGGGTGGGGGGGGGGGGGGGGTTGGGCGCTGTTGCTGCGGCCCAGGTCGCTCCGAGCAGCACCGCAAGGGGCTCGCCGATCTGGATATGCCCCTCGAGCTCGCGGTCGCAGACGAGCAGGCGGGTCCAGCCCGAGGGGGCCAGGGGCTGGGAGGGCTCCATTTGCTCGAGGATCGCGGTGTCCCAGGCACGGAGGCATTGGGCGTGAAGGTCGAGTGCTTCCGTGCGGAGGGCGAAGGCGCGGGGCTTGGCTTCTGCTCCCCAAAGTGCGCGCCAGGCAGCGCCACCGGCAATGCCATTGCCGAGGGACGCAATGCTTTGCTTGAGGTACGGCAAGGCCCGCACCCCAAGGGCACGGGCCAGCTCCCCGTGCAGCGATTCAAAGGTCAGCTTCGGGGTCATGGCAGCGGTTCGCTTCTATGCCGGGGAGAGTCCCGCTCCACCGAGGCCGGGCGCTTCGTCGGATTCACCACCGTCCTCGGCCGGGCGCTCGGTCCTGGTGACCAGGGGCTCCTGGGGAGGATCCTCCTTGGCGGGGGCCTCGGGCCGCAGTGTGTCGGGATCCGCACCGTCGATCAGGGCATCGATCTCTGCGCCGTCGAGTGTCTCGTAGGCGAGCAGAGCCTTGGTCATGCGCCGGATCGCGTCTTCGTTCTCGCGCACCAGCTTGTCAGCGAGCTCGTAGGCCTCGAGCAGAATGCGCTCGACCTCCTCGTCGATCTGGCGGGCCGTATCTTCGGAGTGCCACTTGCCGCTCATCAGCTCCGTGCCCAGGAAGTCGGACCCCTGGCGCTCGGCGTAGTTGATTGGCCCGACCTTCTCGCTCATGCCCAGCTCGGTGACCATGGCCCGCGCGAGCTCGGTGGCCCGGCGGATGTCGTCGCTGGCCCCGGCGGAGATGTCGCCGCAGAACACGTCCTCGGCCACACGGCCTCCGAACAGGGTCGCGAGCTGGCCGAGCAGTCGGCCCTTCTGGGTGTGATAGCTCTCCTTGACGGGCAGCATCATCGTGGAACCCAGGGCTCGGCCCCGGGGCACGATCGTGACCTTGTGGGGGGGATCGACCTTGTCGAGCTTGGCGGCCACGAGGGCATGACCGGACTCGTGGAAGGCGGTGATCTCGAGATCTTCAGGCTCCAGCTTGCGGCCGATTTTCTTGCGGCCGTAGCGCACCTTGGCGGCTGCCTCTTCGAGGTGCCGCATATGGATCTCTTCCTGTTTGTCGAGCACCGCCATGATCGCGGCCTCGTTGACGATCGCGGCCAGGTCGGCGCCCGAATAGCCGGGCGTAGACTTGGCCAGCACCGCTGCGTCGACGGCTTCGTCGGCTTTCACCTTCTTGAGGTGCACGGATAGGATCGCCTGGCGACCCTCGAGATCGGGCAGGTCGATGGTGACTTCGCGGTCGAAGCGGCCTGGGCGCAGGAGCGCAGGGTCCAGGACGTCGGGCCGGTTGGTGGCCGCGACGACGATGATGCCCTCGTCGGTGCCGAAGCCGTCCATCTCGACCAGGATGGCATTCAGGGTTTGCTCGCGCTCGTCGTGACCGCCGCCCATGCCGCTGCCGCGACGGCGTCCGACCGCGTCGATCTCATCGAGGAAGATGATGCAGGGGGAGTTCTCGCGGGCCTGCTTGAAGAGGTCTCGCACGCGACTCGCGCCAACCCCGACGAACATCTCGACGAAGTCCGAGCCAGAGATCGAGAAGAAGGGCACCTCGGCCTCGCCGGCGATGGCCTTCGCCAGCAGGGTCTTGCCGCAGCCGGGGGGGCCAACGAGGAGCACGCCGCGGGGGATGCGCCCGCCAATGCGGGTGAAGCGTCCGGGATTCTTGAGGAACTCGACGACCTCGTGGACTTCCGCCTTGGCCTCCTGGGCCCCGGCGATGTCGTTGAAGGTGACGCCCGTGTGGTTTTCCTTGTTGTAAAGCGTCGCGCGGCTGCGGCCGAAGCTCATGACGCCAGCGCCTGAACCCTGGTTGCGCATCTGGCGCATGAACAGCAGGAAAACCAGGAAGATCAGCAGCCAGGGGCCCCAGAAAATCAGCAGGGATCCCAGGGTGGTGTCGGCGCGCTTGTGCAGCGTCCCGGCTTCCTTGGTGATGTCGAAGACCAGGCTTTGGATCGGAACCTCGTCGCCCACCGCCTTCGCCTTCACGGCCTGGATGTCGTCGCCCGCTTCGATCTCGAACCACACCGTCCCGGCGTTCAGGTCCGAGAGGTTCTTGTCCGCCAGGCTGCCCCACTGGTCGCTGGCCCGGGCCATCCCGCGCACCAGCAGGACATCCTGCTGGGTGGTGCGGGTGTGCCGTGCTTCGGTGTCCTCCCCCTGGATCGGCATCCTGTCCCGCTTGGTGGCGGTCAGGTGACGCATCAGCTCCGGCGTGAAGAAGCCCTTCGCCAGGGCGTCCTGGTATTCACCTACGGAGATCTTACGGGGCCGGGGCTCGGCGTTGATCTGCTGGATGCGCTCCTCGAGGCCTTCGAGGTGGGCGAAGCTCACGCGGTAGCTGCCCTCGGCACCGCCCGAGAGCTTGCCGGCGACCTCGTTCTCGCCCTTGATCTCGACGGATTCAATCTGGCCCGTGTAGAGCTGCCACCAGAACTCGTCCTGGGAGAAGTTCTCAGGCTTTTGCAGGTGGGAACTACCAAAGGCCACCAGAACCAGGACCAGGACGGTCAGGAAAAGGAGGAAGGGCCCGAAAGGGCGGGGGCGACGGCTGCGGTCGCCTTGGGGAGTGGGACTCTCCGACATGACGTATGTATCGTCCGGGGAGGGTCAAACCTCCAGAGGCCGAGCCTCATGAACCGATGGCCGTTTATTGTAGGAAGCGGTTCCACCCAGGGAAACGTCCATTGCCCGCTGGGGCTTAGGGCTTCCCCGGTTCGGCCCAAATCGGTGGACCCGGCGGGGGGGGTCTTTCGCCCCTGCCAGTGTGTCGCAGGCCTGATTCCGGCCTCCTAGGAGCCCGGAACCGCCTCGGTGCTCGGTGGTCTAGGGACGGCGCCGTCCGGGCCGCTGCCCAGCTCGGGATCCCGGCGCCCCTCTTCCTTGCGGATGGCGACGACAAAGAGCTCGAGCACGAGGCGTTCAGCCAGGTTGTCCAGCGCGTATTCCCGGGCCGCGGTCTCGCCGCCGGCCACCCCAAAGGTGAAGCCGACCTGTGTGTTGGCCCGCGCCCGGGCGAGGAGCTCGCCGCTGGAGGCGTCGACCAGGCTAGCCTCGGCGTCGATGATCACCCCGGCCTCCTGCCATACGTTTTGCGCGGTCCGAATCCCGCCGCGGCGGCGGTAGTTGAAGATGATGCCGCGCACGATGCTCTGGGCACGCCCGGGCTGGACCAGCTCGGAGCCCGTGTACTCGCGCACGGCCCGCGTGACCGACGCGTGCAGGCGGCGTTCCAGGTCGGGCAGCACCGACCGATTGGCGAACAGTTCCACGCCGATCCGCTGCTGGCCCTCCGGCAGTTTGAGCCGGGTGGTGTACCCGCAGCCGGCGAAGGCCAGCGCCAGGGCCGCGTACGCATAGCGAAGAAAACGGCCCATCAGGCCTCCTCCGACGCCATCTCCACGGCGTCCTCTAGGGCCTCGGTGGCCTCGTTGATCTGGCCTTCATCGCCGGCTTCCCGTGCCGTGTCGAGGGCCCGGCGGGCGTGGTATTCGGCCCCATAGGCATTCCCGACACGGCGGTAGAAGCGCGCAACGACCAGGTCGTTGTCCGCCAGGCGCCCGAGGCAGTCTGCAAGCAGTAGCCTCACATCCGGCTGCAGGGGGTGATTGGGGTAGTCGCTCAGCCAGTCCTCGATCTCGAGGCGCGCGCGAATCATCTGCTTGCGGTCGTATTCCGGGCTCTTGAGCTGAGCCAGCCGCAGGCGCGGAATCGCGGCCTGGGATGAGGGCACGCGCTCATCGCCGGGGAAGTAGAGCAGGAGATCCTCGTGCCGCAGCAGCGCGAGCTCCAGTTCGCCGGACCGCTCGTAGAGTCCGGCGAGGGTCTCGATCGCCAGCGGCCCCGAGGGGTCGGAGGGGTACTCTGTGATCAGGTACTCGAGCACCTGGGGGGCGAGCGCCGAGTAGCGAAAGAATAGGGCATAGCGGCTGCGATCCTCGGCGAGGTCGAGGCCCACCTCGGCCAGCAGTTGACCCGCCTGCTGGCGCATGCTGTGCAGGGGGAAGCGCTCGTCGAGGCTGCGGATCTGGCGGAAGCATTTCACGCGTTCGCCCTTCTCGCGCCAGGCATAGGCGGAGGCCATGCCCGCGGACACCGCGATGCGGCGAGCGACTTCGAGCTCCGAGAGGTCGCGCAGCTTCGTAGGCTGGCCGCCCTCGGCCACCAGCTCGGCGATGCGCTGTTCCACCGATCGCTCGAAGAGCCGCTGGGCCTCGAGTCGCAGGGAGGGCTCAAGGCCCCGGGTCTCGACGACCACCGCCATGCGCTTCACGGCACCCTGGGTGGAGTCCGGGGTCGCCAGTTCTTCGCGTGCGCGCTCCATCGCGGCCGGCACCTCGGCGGCGGGGTAGCGCTCGGGCACATCCCAGTCCTTTGGGCCGAGGCTACAGGAGCCCAGGGCCAGGACGAGACCGATGGCGAGGGCCGGTCGCAGACGGTGCATTTTCATGGACGGGGCGGGGCGTTGCGGTTGGCGGCGGCGAGGAACTGGCGCTGGCTTTTGAGGCGGGCTTCCAGATGGACATCGAGGAAGCGGGAGACGAAGTCGAGGCAGCGCTCGAGCAGGTCCGCGGGCGGCTGTTGCCCGCGGGCTGCTCCAGCGCAGGCGCTGAGCACGACCTCGGGAAGGGTACCGACGCGGCCCCCCTCCCGTCGCGCTTCGTTTGCACAGCTTCGGCAGAGGCGCCCGCCCGCACGGGCGGAAAAGGCCGCGCGTCCCCCCATGCCGGGGGCGGGGCCTGCGCATCGGGCGCAATTCCCCAGCGCGGGGGGCAGGCCTAGTTCTCCGAGGAGCAGCAGCTGAAAGCGCAGCAGGACAGCCTGGGCTCCCAGCTCGATCGCCCCGCGCAGCTCGTCGAGGGCATCCAGGGCCTGCACGGCGATTTGGAAGAGGGCTGGCTCGGGCTGGCCCTTCACCGCCACCAGGTCCAGCAACTCCAGGACCGAAGCGCCCGCCGAGTAGGAGGCCGGGTCCAGGGGCAGGCGTCTCCGCCGATGGAGCAGATCGCCCTGGGACAGGGGGTCGAGCTCGCGCCCCGCCTTGGTGCTCCAGCCCAGCTCGAGCGTGTGGAAGAGGTCGAGCACGCAGAAGAAGCGGCTCGTACGGCGATAGGCGCCCTTGGCGACCAGGTGCACGCGGCCGTGCTGGGCGGTCATTGCATGGACGACGAGGGAGGACTCGCCGTAGGGCGTGCGCCGCAGCAAGAGCGCCTGGTCGATCGGTCGCGACACGGACGGGATGCTCAGGCGCTGCGCGGCAGCTCGACGGGATGGCTGGGGCGCACGCTGACGCGCAGCACGCGCCGGTCGCCCGCTTCGAGCACCCCGTACTCGGCGTCCTCGTGCTGGAAGCTCTCCCCAACCTTTGGGATTCGACCGATGTTGGCGAGGACGAAGCCCCCCAGGGTCTCGAAGTCCGATTCCTCCGGGATCTCAAGGGATAGGGCCTCGTTGACGTCGGAGACGTGCATGCCGGCCGGGACGGAAAACGCACCGCCTTCGATGCTCTGGATGCCGTCTTCGGGCGGGTCCTCGGCGTCGGGGAAATCACCCACGATCTCGGCGACAACGGAGGCCAGCGTGACGAGGCCGGCCGTTCCGCCGTATTCGTCGAGGACGACGGCGACCTTCTGCTGGCGTGTGCGGAATTCCTTGAGCAGCTCGGGCACCTTCTTCGTTTCGGGCACGAGGAAGGGCGGCTGAAGCACCGCGCGCAGGGCGGCCTCCTGGCGGGCTCTCTGGTCCCCGTCCTCGCAGGCGGAGGGGGCGGACTCCACCTCGTTCAGCGCACGCATCGCGTCGCGCGCCAGCAGGGTCCCGATGATTGTGTCCACGCTGTCCTCGTACACCGGCAGCCGGGAGTGGCCGCTTTCCAGTGACAGCGACAGGGCGGCGCTCAGTCCCTCGTCCACAGGGGCAGCGACGATCTCGGTACGCGGCGTCATGACCTCGGCCGCGTCGGCGTCGCGGAAGTCGAGGACGTTCTCGATGAGCTTGCGGGCGGTGTCGTCGATGTCGGTGGCGGGGGAGGAGTCCTCGATCACCGTTCGCAGGCCCTCGACAAAGCGTCGCTGGTGGTCGGCGTCATCGGCGACCCCGAGTACTCGCTGGAGGGCGCGCCGAACCGCGTTCACGACGAAGCCCACCGGTTCGATGGGCCGCTGAACCCTGGCCCAGAGGGGCAGCCAGCGAACGAGCAGGGCATCGCCCCGGGCCCGGGCGAGGGCCAAGGGAAGGGCGTTGCTGAAGAAGAGGAGCGCCGGTGCAGCGAGGAGCAGCACCAGCCATAGGTGGTCGCCTGCGAGCCGGCCGCCTCCGGCGGTAAAGCTGAGCAGGAGGCCCACGAAGGCCGCATCTGCTGTCAATTGGACGAGGGCCGCCGAGGTGCCCAGGGGCTCGACGCGCTCGAGCAGCTGGGCGAGTTGGTCGTGCCGGTCGCCGGCCGGCACGTCTTGGAGCACCCGGCTCGGAAGGGAGCGCTCCAGGGCTTCGCGCAGGGTGCCGAAGGTGGCGGCGACCGCCAGCGCGGCTATAGAGCTAGAGAGCTGGAGCCCGGAGGTCCAGGTTAGGGCGGGGGCCGGCGCAAAGGCCAGCAGCGTCGATGGGTCGCTCACGCGGGGGGGGCTTAGGTCTGGGCCGGCCCCATAATAGGGGAACGCGACGGGTGCGCGAACGTTACCCGCAGGGAACGCCTCGCCCCAATGGGGCGCCAGTGCTTCGTGCGGGAGGTGTCGTAAGTTGATGTTGTGTATTGGTTTGCGGCGATTTCTGGCGGCGCGTCGCGTTCTGGGCACGGTTGCTGCATTAGCGGGAATGTGACTATCCTGCCGATTAGAGACCAAGCTTCCTCGCTCGCCGCGGCCCAGAGCCCTATCCCTGTCGCTGGCCTTCGCCCCAGCCTCCAGGGCCTTCCCAGGCAAGACAGTCGCCGGGTGGAAACGGCCCTCATGGTGCGCTTCCAAGGGTCCCGGACGGAGGATGCCTTCACCGCCCTCTACGAGGCTACTCGGGCGGACTTGGAGGTCTGGGTCGGGCGCATGGCCCGCACGCAGGGCTCCCGCAGGGACCCGGCGGAGCTGCTGCAGGACACCTACGTCAACATCTACCGCTACGCCGGCAGCTTCCGGGACGGAATCGGCGGTGGATTCCGCGGCTGGGCGCGAACGATCGCAGCGAACGTGGTGAGACGCTCGACCCAGCGCACGGGGGCGGCGCGGGCGCTGGAGATGCCCGAGGGGGCCGGCGAGCCCATCGATCCGCGGCCCGGTCCGCTGGCGAGCTGCAGCGATGAAGAGCAGCGGGAAGCGTTGCAAGCCGCCTGGGGTCTATTGCTGCTCCACTACGCGGCCGCATTCCAGACCCTATCGCCCCGGGATCGCGAGGCATTAACCATGGTCGAGGTCGAAGGCAAGACCTACGCCGAGGCAGGCAAGCTCCTACGCGTCGGCCGCTCCAACATGAAGATGATCATGTTTCGGGCCCGCAAGCGCATCCGGAGCCAGATCCTCGCGACCATGGGGACCGTGGCGCATGCGGCCGCGGCAGCGGAGAGTGGGAGCGAGAGCTTGCGGGCGGTCGGGTAAGCCGGATGATGGGGGCGTGCAAGACGCTCCACAGCCGGCTGATTTGTTGATTCACGGTGCCTCCGAGGTCGCGACCCCGCTGGGCACAACGCCCCGCGGAGGCGCGCAGCTGGGGGCACTATCCGTGCAGCCCGGAGCCGCGATTGCGATCCGCGGGGGTCGCATCGCGGAAGTGGGGCCGGAGGCGCAGCTGCGCGCGGCCTACGCGCCGGTGGCCGAGCTCGATGCTGCTGGCGGCTGCGTCGTGCCTGGCTTTGTCGACGCGCACACACACCCCGTGTTTGCAGGGACCCGCGAGGGGGAATTCGAAGCTCGCCTCGCGGGCAAGTCCTACCTCGAGATCGCGGCCGAGGGCGGGGGCATCGTGTCCTCGATGGCGGGCGTACGGGAGGCGTCGGAGGAGCAGCTGGTGGCCATGCTTCTCCTGCGGCTCGATCGCTTCTTGGCGTTGGGGACAACCACCGTCGAGGCGAAGAGCGGCTACGGGCTGACCTTGGCCGATGAGCTGAAGTGCCTGCGGGTGCTGCGCGCTGCGGATGCGGTCCATCCCGTCAGCATCGTGCCCACCTTCCTTGGCGCCCACGACTATCCGCCGGAGTACCGCGAGCGGCACGAAGCCTACGAGGATCTGGTGGTGGAGGAGATGCTTCCCGCGGTCGCGGAGGCGGAGCTGGCGGAGTACTGCGATGTCTTCACCGAGGGCCACGTCTTCGGTCTCGACGCGACGCGCCGCATCGCTCACGCGGCGGTAGACCTGGGGCTGGGCGTGCGCTTGCACGTGGATCAGCTCACGCCCCTGGGCGGGGCGCAGCTTGCCGCCGAGCTTGGTGCAGCGAGCGCGGATCACTTGGAGCACGTCAGCCCCGCGGGAATCGAGGCCTTGGGGGCCGCGGGCGTGGTGCCGGTTCTATGCCCGCTGGTGCCGTTGTTCTTACGCGAAGACCAGGAAGCGCCGGGACGCGCGATGGTCGCGGCGGGTCTGGCGCCGGCGCTAGCGACGGACTTCAACCCCGGCAGCTGCTACGTGCAGTCGATGCCCGAGGTGCTCTCTTGGGGGGCGTTGCGCTATGGCCTTGCGGCGGGGGAGGCGCTGACCGCCGGGACCTTGAACGCCGCCTGCTCCCTGGGCCGCGGCGGCGACCGGGGCAGTATCGAGGTCGGCAAGCGCGCCGACCTGGTGGTCACCGATCTACCGCACCATGGGCACCTGACCTACGAGCTGGGCCGCTCGCCGGTGCGCGCGGTGGTGGCGAACGGAGTCGTCGCATGGCGCAAGGGGCAGGCATGACCGGGCGTGCCGCCGCCGTGGCCTGCGCCGGGCTGCTCGCCGGCCTGTTGGGCTGCGGCGGAGAAGCGCCGCATGGGGCGACCGAGAAGCCCAGTCCGGCAGTGGATCAGGGCGACCCCGCGGCGGGTGCAGCTTCCCTCGGCAAGAAGCCTGGAGCGCCGGATCGTACGGGCATGCTGCGGCTCGATGGAGGGACGTTCACCTACGGACCCGAGCAGGCCTACACCCACAACGTGCCCGCGCGGCCGGAGACGGTCGGGGCCTTTTGGATCGATGCGTTCGAGGTCACCAACGGCGATTTCAGCGCCTTTGTCGAGGCCACGGGCTTCGTCACCGACGCCGAGCGCATCGGCAACGCGGCGGTCTTTGATCCGGCGCTAGGTGCCGCAGGGCAGGCGCCTTGGGTGCTGGTGGACGGGGCCGACTGGCGTCACCCCCTGGGTCCGAACTCGACGATTGAGGGACGAGACAAGCACCCGGTTGTGCAGGTCTCTTGGAACGATGCGGCGGCGTTCGCGACGTGGCGCGGGGTGCGGCTGCCCACCGACCAGGAGTGGGAGTACGCGGCGCGCGGCGGGCTCGATGGTGAGCCGTTTCCGTGGGGCAGCACGCTCGAGCCTGGCGGCCGTATCCTTGCGAACTACTGGCAGGGGGACTTTCCGCGCTCGAACCTTGGCCGGGATGGATTCCTGGGCACGGCCCCTGTCGGGCGCTTTGAGCCGAACGGCTATGGGCTCTTCGATCTGGCTGGCAACGTGTGGGAGTGGACGGCCGGGGGGCCCGCGGCCGGCAGCGTGCCTCCGCCCCAGTCGATGGCGCAGACGGCGGCCCAGCTGCGCAGCGTGCGCGGCGGCTCGTACCTGTGCCGTGAGCGTGCGGTCGAGCCCTTCCACGCCTGCCGGGGCTACGTCGTCTACAGTCGGCAGTTCAAGGACGTGACCGACGGCAATTCCAACGTGGGCTTTCGCTGCGCTGCCGATTCCTAGGGGCGGAATAGGAGCGCGGGCAGCCGCCCGAGGCTACCCTCTGCGGCCGTTCCCGCCGTTTTCCCCAGGAGTCCCCATGGCCAAACGCACCATCATCCAGCCGCGCACGCTCAAGGGCTTCCGCGACTACACGCCCGAGGTTGCGCTACCCCGCGAGCAGCTGATTGAGACCGCCAAGAGGGTCTACCGTTCGTTTGGCTTCGCGCCGATCGACACGCCGGCCCTGGAGTACTCCGAGATCCTGCTGGGCAAGGGCGGCGACGAGACGGACAAGCAGATGTTCCGCTTCGAGGACAACGGCGGCCGCGATGTGGCCATGCGCTTCGACCTGACGGTGCCCCTGGCGCGCTTCGTCGCCCAGCACTCCGGCCAGCTGGGCATGCCCTTCAAGCGCTACCACGCGGGGCCGGTTTGGCGCGGCGAGAACACGGGCCGCGGCCGCTACCGCGAGTTCATCCAGTGCGACTTCGACACGATCGGTACGACGAGTCCGCTGGCGGACATCGAGTCGGCGTTGGTGATCCAGGGCCTCTTCGAAGCACTCGGCTTCGAACGCTTCGTGCTGCGCGTCAACCACCGCGGGGTGCTGACGGGCGTACTCGAGCGCGTTGGGCTCGTGGACCAGGCGGTGCCGGTGCTGCGGGCCCTGGACAAGCTTGGGAAGATCGGCAGCGACAAGGTAGCTGCCGAGATGCAGCGCGAGGCGGGCGCCAGCGAAGCCCAGGCGCGCGAGGTGCTCGCGCTGGCGGAGGCGACAGGCAGCAACGCGGAGCTGCTCGACGGGCTGCCGGAGCGCGTGCAGGGGTCCGCGGCGGGTGAGGCCGGCATCGAATCGCTGGCGGGCCTGTTGGCCGGCCTCGAAGCCGCCGGCGTTCCCCAGGAGCGGGTGGCCTTGGACTTGTCCATTGCACGGGGCCTCGACTACTACACGGGCGTGATCTTCGAGACTTTCCTGGGCGATCTGCCCGGCATCGGGAGCTGCTGCTCCGGTGGCCGCTACGACGACTTGGCGAGTGTTTACACCAAGGAAGTCTTGCCGGGCGTGGGGGCTTCGCTCGGGGTGGACCGCCTGCTCGCGGCCATGGAGGAGCTCGGACTCGTGGAAGGGCGCGCTGCTTCGGCGCCCGTGCTGCTGACGTACTTCGACGGCAAGCGGGGGCAGGACTACGTGGCGCTGGCGGCGAAGCTGCGAGGCGCGGGCCTGGGGGTCGAACTGTACCCGGAGCCGAAGAAGCTGGCGGCGCAGTTCAAGTACGCCGATCGCCGGGGCCACCGCCTGGCGATCGTCGTTGGGCCCGAGGAATGGGAAAGCGGAACAGCGCGCGTCAAGGTGCTGGGCAGCGGGGACCAGCACGACGTTGCGGTGGGGGAGCTGGCGGAGTTTTGCTCGGGGCTGTTGCGGGAGTGAAAGGGGAGCCATCTCCCCTCTTCCAATCCCCGGGCGGGCTGGGTAGCCGCGCGGTCGGACCACCGACGGCTTGGGGGGATCCCCGGCCTTGCGGAAGAGGACTTCGAGACCGTCGACCGTCTCCGTTCTCTCGCCTGTGGGTGAGAGAGTGATTTGCTTGGTCGGGTGGTCCCGAGCCAGGGGGCCAAGACCGAAGCCAAGCTCTTCAAGTTCGACCGAGGCAAGAGCGTTGCGTGGCCCTACAGCGGACCCCAGCGGGTGCACGCCGGGCCTGGACTGTTGGTGTCGAGCGAGCCCCTGTAGCTAGGTGGGGGCTTGCGCCTGCAGTTCTGCCCCGAGTGGAGCACCAAGCCGGCCTTCGCAGCACGCCATGTGGCGGCGAACCAAGGTCTGGCACGGTTCGTGTGGTGCCGCGGGGCAGGAGACTCAGCTCACCTGGACGCCTTTCCAGAATGCCACGTAGCCCTTGATCTTCGCGGCTTCGGGCTTCGGGTCGGCGTAGTACCAGGCGGCCTCGGCGTTGGTCTCACCGTCGACGGTGATGTCATAGTAGTTGGCGGTTCCCTTCCAGCCGCAGACCGTCGTCTTGGATGCCGGTTGGAAGTGATCCATCCGGAGCGAGCCTGCGGGGAAGTAGTGCCGGCCCTCGACGACCTCGGTGCTCGAGCTCTCGGCGATGACGGTTCCGTTCCAGGTGGCGGTAGGCATAGTGATTGGATTTTGAGCCTCGATGGGGTGTATTCAAGACTGCTTTCGATGGACGATGCGCCTTGGATCCAGGGAAACCGGGATCGCTGGGCGGCCTAGCGCAGAATCAGGGTCCCCCGGGATTGAACAGGGAGGCGGCCCAGGGGCTCGTGATCACCCGCCCGGCAGGGCAGGTGCGCGCCCCAGGCGGGCAACTCCCCGGCGCGCACCCAGTCGAGCGCACCAGCGCTCTCGCTGACCCAAAGCCGCATGGAGGCTCCGGCGGGCAGGACTGCCACCTCATAGGCCGAAAGGGAGTGAGCGCTGCTCGCCCTGGGATGTAGACGCAGGACTACGTCCTCTTGAAGTTCCGACTCCACCTGCACGTAACGACCCGCCCCGCCGCCCACGAGGTGGCCGGACACTGGATTGGCCAAGAACCAGTCGCGGAGGATTTGCGGTTCTCCCGTGTCCGCTGGCGACTCGTAGACGATGCCGCAGACTCGTTCATCGCGGATGTAGATGCCGACGCGATCGTCCCAGTGGCCCTGTACGCTCCGTTTCGGGCGGGCGTGGCTAAGCAAAGCGAACCGATCCGAGGGGTCGTCAGAGCTCTCGCTGACGCCGCCGAACCGCCCACCGGCTACGGATTCGATCTCGATGAAGATGCGACTCACCTCCGGGAGCTCAGCGATCAGGTCGATGTTCTTCGCCTCGTCGCCTGGTCGAATGGCGCGGAGGGGGATTACTCGACCATTCGCGCCGGGGGAGCCGTACAGGATTGCCTCCGTCGGGCGGCCGTCGAAGGTGTGGAAGCGCGCATGGGGCTCTGCAGGGAAAGCACCCCCGCGCTCCTGGTACTCCTTGAGGCTGGGGAGGCGGTCGTCGATCCAGACTTCACAGCCAGCGATCCTTAGGCCCCCAGTGCCGACGAAGTGCTGGAATCGACGCCCATCGGCGAGGCGTGGTGCGACGCTCCACGCCTCCGTCGTATCCATGTTGAGGACCAAGGAGTGTCTTTGGTCCGCGCGAATCACGATCGGCTCGAGGCGAATCGTCGACAGGTATGTGGTCCAGTCCATCACCGACACCCAGTAGGTGCCCGGATAGACATGCACCCTGCTGGTCAGACCGCCGGTGGCTGCCTCTTCCCAATGGCCGAGCGTCGTCCGGTTGCCCGGCCACTCGCCGCTAGGTACCACGGCTCCGCCAACCGTGTCGTAGTACTCCTGGGAGCGATTCCGTCGACCGCCCGGAGCCTTGTCGTCCGCCGTCTGCAGCGTGAGGCTGTACCGCTCGCCCTTCGTCCCGGCGAGGAAAACTTGAAGCTCAGGCAGGGGATCGCTCAAGGGGAGATCGCGGATGGATAGGCACCGGCCTGCAAGGGCCTTGGCCGCCTCTAGGTCCACAATGCCGACCGCCCTATCGTTCACGAAGACCCGGGTGCTGGTGGCGGCGAAGGGGTCTAGTACGGCGAGGTGGGGAGGTGTTGCGAGTGCTGCGGCGGACCTCGTCACGGGGATGGCGGAGTTCGGATTGCCAAATTGGATTTCCGTTCCCTCGGGAGAGCGCAGGCCCAAGAGCGTTCGGGCTGGCTCGATTCCAATTCGCCTTGGCTGCTCGCCTTCGGTCGCGGCCGGCGCTGCCATGGACTTGGGGCCTGGACTGAGCACGGCTTCAAAGCGGCTCGCCCAGAGTGCGCAGAAGATCCTCGGCTTGTTCACCGGTGGATCCAGAATCCAGACCTCGCCGTCGGTTCCTGTGGACGAGATGTGCCTGCTGTAGACCGCTTGCCCTACGGTGCTACCAATCGCGATCGAACCGTACAGGCCACCGGTCGTCACCTGGATCCCGTCCCCAAGTTCGCAGGGGACGCCTGTCAGCTGGGCACGGGCCAGGGATCTGTAGCCAAGGTCGACGATCACGGCCTCGGTGGTGTGGGGAGCCACCCGCAGACTTGCTCTCTGCAGCGACACCTGGGTGTGAGGTGTGCGCAAGCTCACTCTCAGATCGACGTCCGCGGGAACCTGGACCGTGTAGGTTCTCTTGCCCGCGCGGAACGGATGCTCAATCTCACGCTTCGCCGCCAGGGGGCCCCGAAGTGTGAGTGTGACCACGCCGCCCGCCGGTGTATCCGCAGCGGGGCCGCCATCGATCGTCACGACGACTGTGCCTTCGGCTTTCGAGATTGGCTGGCCCTGAACCTGTTGGGGGCTCGGCGAAGCCTCTGGCGAGATGAGCAGGGCCGACAGTGCCAGGAGCAAAAGACGAATGTGGAACATGGAGGCAAGGCCTGGGAATCCTGATGGAACCCTGACTGTAGCGTCCAGCCCGCTGCCGGTTACGGCACGGGCTCAGCCCAGCCTCAGCCCTCCAACCAGTCCGAATGATGCGCCGGCCCGTCCGGATCATCGCGGCGCTGGTAGGTGTGTGCGCCAAAGGCGTCGCGCTGGGCCTGGAGCAGGTTTTGCGGCAGGTTCGCGGTTCGCAGGGAGTCGGCGTAGGCGAGGCTTGCGGAGAGGGCGGGGACCGGAACTCCGGCCTCGGCTGCCAGCGACACGGTGCGGCGCAGGCCCGGTAGGGCTGCCTGCAGCTCGGGGAGCAGCGTCGGGGCGAAGGCCAGGTTGGGGAGGTCCGGGTCGGCCTTGAGGGCGGCGCGCACCGGGGTCAGGAGCTCGGCGCGGATGATGCAGCCGCCCATCCAGATGCGGGCGAGCTCGGCGCGGACGATGCCCCAGTCGCGCTCGGCCGAGGCACTGCGAATGAGCTCGAAGCCCTGGGCGTAGGCCAGCAGCTTGGAGGCGAAGAGGGCCTGCTCAAGGGCCCCGAGCAAGGGCTCGGAGGGAGCTACGGATGGGATGGAGGGGGAGCCGAACGCGGCTTCCCGCTGCTCGCGGCCCGACTTGTCGCTCGACAGGACGCGGGCGTCGAGGGCGGCGGCGATGGTGGGGACGGCGACGCCCATGCCCACGGCGGCCTGGACAGTCCAGCGCCCCGTGCCCTTTTGGCCGGCTCGGTCGAGGACCGCTTCGACGAGGGGCGCCCCCGAGGCGTCCTTGTTCTCCAAGATCTTGGCGGTGATCTCGATGAGGTAGGAGGCGAGCCGGCCTCCGTTCCAGTCCGCGAAGCGTGAGGCGCAGGCTTCGACCGACTGACCCATGGCCCGTCGCAGCAGATCGTAGGACTCCACGATCAGCTGCATGTCCGCGTACTCGATGCCGTTGTGGACGGTCTTGACGAAGTGCCCCGCACCCCCCGTTCCCACGTGCGTGACGCAGGGGCCGGCAGGGGTGTGCGCGGCGATCCTCTCGAGGACTGGCGCCAGGCGTTCCCATCCGGCAGCGCTGCCTCCGGGCATCATCGAGGGACCCTCGAGGGCGCCCTGTTCGCCGCCGGAGACGCCCATGCCGACGAAGTCGATGCCGTGTTCGGCGAGCTGCCGGGCGCGCTCATCGGTGCGTTCGAAGGCGCTGTTGCCCCCGTCGATGACGATGTCATCTTTGTCGAGCAGCGGCCGCAGACTGTCGACGACCATATCCACCGGCTTGCCCGAGGGCACCATGAGCTGCAGGCGGCGCGGACGTTCCAACGAGGCGACCAGCTCCTCCAGGGTCGCGACGCGGGTGACACCCGGGACTCCGTTGAGTTCGATGCCTTGCTCAGGGGATAGGTCCCAGGCGGCCACCGTGATGCCTTTCGAGCTCAGGTTGCGCACCAGCGCTGCACCCATCACGCCGAGACCGATCATCCCAAACTGTGCCGTGTCGCTCATCGGGTCGTGTTCTGCAGGGCCGCTGCTGCGGCGGGATCGAGGAACCACGCGCCGTCGCGCGCGACTTGTGCGGGGAGTTGTTCTGGCCGGTCGGGACCTTCGAGAACCTCGGCGAGGACTTTTGCTTTGGCGGAGCCCGTCACGAGCACTGCTCGCTCGTGGGCCAAGAGCAACACCCGCGGCGTCATGGTCAGACGGTGCGGGGGCGGTTTGGGTCCGACGATATGAACGACCGGCGAGACCAGCTCGACGGCTGCCGGGTCGCCGGGAAACAGGGAGGCCGTGTGCCCATCGGGACCCATGCCGAGGAACGCAACGTCGAGGCGTTCGGGCAACAATGCGGCGTACTGCTTGGCAGCGGCGCCGAAGTTCGGGTCTTCCCCGCGCATGCGATGTACCTGGGGAGCGGCGGGGAGTCCGTCCAGCAGCTCGGATTGAATCAGCGCATAGGTGCTGTCGGGGCTCCCGGGTGGCACGCAACGCTCGTCGCCGAAGTAGATCGAGACCCGGCTCCAGTCCAGGGCAGCCCCCTGGAGGGCGTGGTAGGTAGGAGCGGGAGTCGAGCCTCCGCAGACGGCCAGATGGGCCAGGCCGCGCTGTTCGATCGCTGCCTGCAAGCACTTCTCGATGTGCGTGGCGCAGGCGGCCGCCGGGTCTTCACTCACCCTGACGCGGGGTGCAATCAACGTAGCTTCTCCCAGCGGCGGCCACCGCGGTGAATCAACTCGTGGGCCTCCACGGGTCCATCGCTGCCGCGGTCATAGCTGGCCATCGGGGAGCGCTCGTCCGCTTCCCATGCGCGCAGCAGCGGATCGAGGAAGCGCCACGAGAACTCGACCTCATCCCGGCGTGCGAACAGGGTCGGGTCGCCGCGCATGCAGTCGACAAGCAGTCGTTCGTAGGCTTCGGGCGGCTGGGCGTCGAACTCCTCGGCGTAAGAGAAGTCCATGCGCACCCGGCCGATGCCCATGTCCTTGCCGGGGATCTTCGAGGCCACATGTAGGCCGATGCCTTCGTCGGGCTGAATGCGAATCTTCAGCACGTTGTTGGGGACGCTCAAGCAGGCGTCTTCGTCCCCAAAGAGACAGGTGGGGATCGAACGGAAGTGCAGCGCGACCTCGGTCGTGCGGCTGGCAAGGCCCTTGCCCGCGCGCAAATAGAACGGCACGCCATTCCAGCGCCAATTGTCGATGTAGGCCTCCAGGGCCACGTAGGTGGGGGTACGCGAATCCTTGGCGACGCCCTCCTCTTCGCGGTAGCCGTCGTACTGGCCACGGACGGCGACGCGTCCAATCTCGGTTGGCTCGATCGGCCGCAGGCTGCGGAGCACCTGGCTCTTCATGTTGCGGATCTCGTAGGGACCGAAATCAACGGGCGGCTCCATGGTGCAAAGCGCGAGCACCTGCAGCAGGTGGTTCTGCACGATGTCGCGCACGACGCCGGTCTCTTCGTAGAACCCCCCGCGGCCCTCCACTCCGATGGACTCGGCCATCGTGATCTGCACATGATCGATGTGGCTGCGGTTCCAGAGGGGCTCAAAGATCGCGTTGCCGAAGCGGAAGACCAGCAGGTTCTGAACAGTCTCCTTCCCCAGGTAGTGGTCGATCCGATAGATCTGGTGCTCTTCGAGGACCCGTCGGGCAAGGTCTGTCAGGGCCTGGGCGCTGGCGAGGTCGTGGCCGAAGGGCTTCTCTACGATGACCCGCTGCCAGGGACGAGTCTCCTCGTGGCGGCGCCGGCGCAACACCCGGGCGGCCTCGAGGTTCTCGAGCAGACTGGGGAACGCGCTCGCCGGGGTTGCAAAGTAGAAGAGCTGGTTGCCCTGGGTGTTGTGCTTCTCCCCGATCTCGTCGAGGCGTTTTCCAAGTCGGGCGAAGGACTCGATCTCGCCGGCGTCCCCGGGGACGGCATAAATGCACTCAGCGAAGCGATCCCAGGCCTCGGTATCGACCGGCTTCGTGCGTGAGTGCTCAAGCACCCCCTCGCGGAGGCGAGAGCGAAGCGCATCGTCTTCTCGGGCCGAGCGCGAGAAGCCCACCAAGGCGAATTCTTCGGGGAGGGAGCCCTCCAGGTAGAGGTGGAAGAGAGCTGGGACGATCTTCCGTTTCGCGAGGTCGCCCGTGACCCCGAAGAGGATCATCACGCAGGCCTCCGCGCGCTTGCGCCGCGAGCGCTCGAGTGACGGAATGGCCGGGGTTGCAGAGCTGTGGTTGTCGTCGGATGTCACGTCCAGACGGTAGCTCCTGGGGGGGCCGACTCGCACGGTGTAGGTTGAAATTCAAGGAACCCGGCCCGCTGCATTCTCCTGGGGGAGAGCATCGGGCCGGGTTCTTCGCTGCGTTCTGTAGGCCTGTTGCCTACGGGGGGAGGGCGGGGGCCGCTGGACCGCCCCCACGCGTGAGGTTACTGGAATAGAACCTCAAGCCCCTGGGTGAAGTTCGAGGTGGGGCCCGTCGGCAGGAAGTCGCGGTACCAAAGCTGGAAATTCCAGGTGTCGCCAGCGACCACGGCGGTGCTGAGTGCCGGGGGCTCCGGCACGTTGTCCAGGGGGATCTGGAAGCTGAACATGCCGTTCGCCGTCTGGCCGAACTGGCCCGGGAAATTGAAGCGCGCGATGTTCCCCAGCACGCACAGGTTGCCCTGGCTGCTGTTGGGGTTGGCGATGAAGCCCTGGGTGCGGCTGGCTAGGAAGAAGCAGAACTCACCGTCAGGTAGCTGGGTGCCGGTCAGGGTGAAGTTGTTGTCCGCAGCAACTGCGCTGCCGGTGGCGGCCAGCAGGCCGGGCTGCCCGGTCGTGTTGATCACGTTGTCGCAGTAGGTGTCACCGATGGTCGGGCCCTGACCGTCGGCGCCGCTCACGAGAATGTCGTAGGTGTTGCAGTCTCCGGTGAGCGTGAGGGGAAAGACGTTGATCTTGATGATGTAAGTCTGGGTCTGCCCGGTCGTGTTCGTCCAGACGATCTGCTCGTTGTCGTTTGCGCTGAAACCACTCACCAAGGATCCGGTGGTGCCGACGTTGCCCGAAGCGAAGTCCGCGCAGCTGCCCATCTCATACAGGAAAATGTCCGTGTCGCCATCCGCGTGGAGGAAGAACATGTCGACCTGCAGAGTGTCGCCGCTCGCCACGTTTACCGTGTAGTAGTCCCAGTCGATCTTGGAGACAAACAGCCCCGTGTAGGAACCGCTGGTCAGGTTGACCTCCTGGCCGCAGTCATCGTTCTCCTCAAGGGCGTCATCCATGGCCAAAAAACACGGATCGGGCGTCAGCGTGACATCGAGGTCGTAGTCGGTGCAGGTGTCGGCGGAAGTCGGGTCCGCGTAGATCTCCACGACGTAGTTCCCGCCAGCCGATCCGACGTTGTAGGTGAGGGCATCGGCGTTGAGGTCGTCGATCAAGTTGCAGCTGGGGTCATAGAGACGCAGGTCGACGTCGCCCGGGAGGCTGATCGCGTCCATGGCTTGCACGTCGAGCGTGAAGCCTACCGGCACGTTGATCTGGTAGAAGTCCGGGTCCGTGATGCTGACGAAGAGGTCGCTGTAGAACCCGGTGGTGAGAGTCGCGGGTGCCGTACAGGTGTCGTTCTCCTCGAGGGTGTCGTCGGGCGAAGCGCTGCAGGGATCGATAAGGATGTCGATGTTGAGGAAGCCCGTGCCCTGCTGGGGAATCGCCGGATTGGTGTAGGGGAAGCCGCCGATCTGGAACACAAAGGTGTCGCCGGCGTTGACCCCGAGCAGCTCGATCTCACTGAGGAGACCCGTACCTCCGTCGTCGTCATGGTCGTCGCAGATCGCCCCGCAGTTGCTCCCGGAGTGAACCGAGAGCTGGGTGTCGTAGGTCGAGCCCTCGGTGTCGAAGACGTAGTCCCGAGTCGAGGGCGCTGTCCATACGAAGAACACGTCAAAGGTGATGTTGTCTCCGCCGATGCAGGCGCCGCCACCGTCGAAGCCACTGGTCGTCGCGCTGAATGTGTCGAATGCGAAGGAGCCGAGGCCGCTGATGGGGGTCGGGTTGGCGCAGTCGTCGCTCTGTGCACCGGCGATACCGGAAGCGGCCACAAGCAGCGCGGAGGTAAGAAGTCGGGTTCGAATTGCCATGGAGAAGTGGAGGAATGTTCGGCTGCCTCTGCCGCTTCTCTGACACGGTGCCAGGGACAGCTGGAGTGCATACCGAACCATGACAGAGCCTACCGGATTCCCAGCCACACCCTCGACAGTGCGATACGGAAAGGCCTGGGGGCCTGTCAGGGCCGTTCTTGGGCGCTCTGCGGGTTGTCCACGGGGAGGGGCGGAGCAGGAAGGGCCCGACGCGCGTACGGCTTGGCCCCCAAAGGCCCCACGGAGTCGCTACGCAACGGGAGGCCGGGCGGCGGAGCGCTACTCGGTCCCTACGACTTCCTCGAGCGATCGCAGGGCGGAGTCGAGCCGCGGATTCCGGGCCGCATTTCCGAAGCGCTCTGCGTAGTGCAGCCGTGCGGCTTCTTCCGCGCAGGCGAGTTGTGGATTGCTGGAAGAAGCACTGCGCGCGAGCTGCAGCAGCGTTTGACCCCGAACGCGCCGATGGCCAGCGCGCTCGAGGGCACGGAGGATGCGCCGTACAGCGCCCGATGTCGGGGTGTGTTCTGCGGCGTCCCGTGGCCCGGCACGGCGCTCGGCGCGCGAGCCTCCGCGGCGCAGTCCGATGACCGCTGCCCAGGCGAGCAGCAGTGCGGCGAGCACCCACGGGACATGCGCCAAGACCCAGGCCCAGCCTGCCCGCGCGCCGGCGTCGAGCACCCCCGCCAAGCTCCCGTCGGGATCGCCGCCGAGCCAGCTGTGCAGGGCATCGCGCAGCTCCTGAGCTGGGCGGTCGAAGGTCAAGCCTCCGGCGAGTTCGGGCCGGCCCTCCTGTGCGGGGGTAGGGTCGAATGCGACCCAGCCGACCCCTTCAAAATGCACCTCGATCCAGGCGTGCGCGTTGCGGTCGCGCACGATGAACTCTGCGTTGTCCGCGTCCCACTCGTGGGCGACAAATCCGGTGACGACACGGGCGGGGAGCCCGCGTGAGCGAAGGGCCAGTGTGGCGAGCGTCGAGAAGTGGGTGCAGAATCCGCGCCGCTCTTCGAGGAAGGGCCCGAGGGCAGCGAGGCCTTCGAAGCCCGTCTCCAGGCGCTCGTAGGTGAAGTTCGTGCGCAGGTGCCCGACGATGCTAAGCACCGTGTCGAGGCCGTCACGGGGCGACGGCAGAGCAGATTCCAGAAACCCATCCAGCCCCGGCGGCAGGTCCTCCGCACCGGGCAGCTGCACGTTCTGGGGCGAAGGGTGCCGAAGGGCCGCGTTGTCCAGTCGGCGCCGGGACCAGTCATGGGGAATCTGATCGAAGCGATAACGGACGCGTTCGTCGGCGGTCTGTGGCAAGAACAGCCCCTGGTCGGGATCGTAGGCGACCTCTGGCAGCTCGATCCCAGCCAAGGGTTCGGCGGCGAACAGGGGAGACCATGCGCCCGCGTCGAGGTCCAGGCGGCGGCTATCGACCGCAAAACGCAGGCCCTGATCGACGGGGTTGTCCGCAAAGCGCGTCCAGCCGTCGGCCACGCCGTCGCCCTCGTCGGTCCAAATGCGTGGGGCGCGCCGGGAACTGGGCATCGCACCATCGGGACCAAACGAGTCGAGGACCACGCCCCGCAGGTACACCGCGGATGGCGGAGGGCCCTTGCCTAGCGGGCGCAGCCGCAGCACCTCTTCGTTGCTGTAGGCGAAAACCCCGCCCCCAAAGCCGATCGTGGGATCGAAGCCATCGTCGTTGCGCCGGAGCGCGTTGCCCTTGCCCTCCGACCCACGTTCCCTTTCGGCGAGCCGGTCCTCGGGCGTGGTTCCGGTGCGCGCAGGGGCCTGTTGGGCGGGCGCTGCTGGGGGAGCGGTCACCCGCTCCACGATCCTGGTGCCGCGGCTGAACAGCAGCAGCGCAAGCGCGCTGAGGGCGAAGCCCAGGGGCCAACCCTCCGCGATGCGGCGCGCTCCCTCTCCGGGAGGCGGTTTGTGAAGGGCGCCGGGCCGCACGCCGGCACGGGCCGCTCGGCGCTGCAGGAAGAGGCCGGCGGTGAGGCTGAACAGGGTCGCGGCCGGAGCGAGGACCAGGCTGGCGAGCGAAGGGCAGAGCTGGAGCAGGAGCGCTCCCATTGCCACGGGGAGGGCGCAGGCCACGATCGCCCAGCGGTGCAGGGCGGCGCGACTGCGGGCCAGGGCGTAGGTGGCGGCCAGCAGGGTGAGCAGCCAGCCCGGCGGAGAGGCGGGTAGCCCGGCGAGCGCAATCCAGCTCAGGGCGCGGGAAAGCCGCGGCCGGCCCGAGAGCTTGGCCAGGCGGGCGGGGGCATAGACGAGAAGGCTCGCAACGACCAGCGCGCGCAGCACGTCGAGCGCTGATCCCTGGGGGGGCGCGTACGAGGCCGAGGCGATGAGCACGACGAGGGGGTCGCCGAGGCCCAAGAGCGGGCCGAAGCTGTCATCGACCGGGCGGAACCCCCTGGCCTTGGATCGGACCTGGGGATTCATGCGGGGTCCACCTGCAGGGGGCGACCGGCGGTGGGCTTGGGACGTCCGGGCACCCTGGTTCGCAGCTCTTCGAGGGTCGCCTCGGGGGTGTCGGTCCAAGCGACGCCGGCCGGCGGCTTGGAGCTCGCACTCGCGGCGGCGATGGCCCACACGGTTTCGCCGGGGCTTGGCGGAGGGACGGCGGCCAGCGCCGCATCCAGGTCACCGGCCAGCGGTTGAACCGCGGCGAGACGGCGCAGCATTGGGGTGAGCTCGGAGGCGTGGCGGGCGACCTGGTGGTCGGCGCCTTGGGCCCCGTCGCTGCTGGCGATGAGCTCGACCTGGGCACCTGCCCGGGCGTGCTGGGCGAGCAGGCTTGCGGCGAGGCAGACCGCCGCCTCAAAGGGGTAGGAGTGGGCGGGCGGCGTCGAGCCGACGGCGAGCAGCAGGTGCAGTCGCAGGGACTGCAGGTTGGCCTCGCGCCGTTCAGCGACTAGGCGCCGGCCGCGGCGGGCCGAGAGCTTCCACGCGACTTGGCGCATGTCCTCGCCCCTGCGCCATTCCCGTAGCGCATAGATGTCGCCCTGCGTCCCGCGGGTGCGCGCGCGCTCGTCGCCGTTTTCCATGCGCAGCAGCCTGCGGCCGTCGAGCTGCAGGATGCGGGGCAAGACCCAGAGGTCGGCGGGGACACTCCAGCGGCGGCGTTCTTCGAGCCAACCCAGGGGCCAAGCGGAGCGAAGCTCGAGCTGGACCGCGGTGCGGTGACCGCGCGCGGCGAAGCGCGGCTGCAGGTCGAGCTGGGCGGGGCGGCCGCGGAGTTCGGCGCTCCAACCCGCAGCGAGGGGAGCGACGTCCCGGCGACCCTCGTCGAGGCTGATCCGCAGGTCGCGCACCGTGCGGCCCGCGGTGTCCAGTTCGAGGGGCCAGCGGGCCGGCTGACCCACGGTGGTGATGAGGGGGCGGGGCAGCCGAGGTATGACGCCCCGCAGGTTGCGCCGCGCTAGGGGCGGACCTAGGGCCAGCAGGGCAAAGGTCCCCGCGGTGACGAGGCCGGCGGTGTGGTAGCCCGCCAGGGACGCCACCATGCACATGACCGAAATCCCGACCAGCATTGCGGAGGTGCCGTGGGCCCGTCCTTCGCGCCGGAGCAGTCGGGCTTCCCCCGTCAATCGGGAACCTCGATCGTGCTGATGCGGTCGCTGAGCAGGTCTTCGACCGCGCCATCGCCGCCCAGGCCCGAGCGTTCGGCGGGAATCAGGCGATGGGCGAGGGCCGCCGGGGCCAGACGCTGCACGTCGTCGGGAATGCAGTAGTCGCGACCTTCGATCAGGGCGAGCGCTTGGCAGGCGCGGCGGAGTCCGAGGGCCGCCCGCGGGCTGGCGCCGAGCGCGAACGCGGGGTCCTCGCGGGTCATGCGCACGATGGCGAGCAGGTAGTCGAGCAGTGCGCTCGTCACGCGGATCTCGCGCACGCGTTCGGAGGCAGCCCGCAGCTGGGCGCCATCGATGACCGGGGAAAGGTCCGCGAGCGGATCCGCGGACCGGCGGCTCTCAAGGATCTCGCGCTCGGCGTCGCGGTCCGGATAGCCGAGCCGGATGCGCAGCAAGAATCGGTCGAGCTGCGACTCGGGCAGAGGGTAGGTGCCGGCGAATTCCAGGGGGTTCTGGGTCGCGACCACAAGGAAGGGGCGCGGCAGCTTGCGGCGCAAGCCCTCGATCGTGACGGCACCCTCGTGCATGGCTTCCAGCAGGGCGGACTGCACGCGGGGCGGGGTTCGGTTCAGCTCGTCGGCGAGAACCACGTTGGCGAAGAGGGGGCCGGGCTGGAACACCAGCTCGCCGTTGGCTTGTGGGAGGGACAGTCCAAGCACGTCGCTGGGCAGGAGATCGGACGTGAACTGGATGCGCTGGAAGTCAGCGTCGATCGACTTGGCCAGGGCCCGGGCGAGGGTCGTCTTGCCGGTGCCGGGGACGTCCTCGAGGAGCGCATGGCCCTCCGCGAGAAGGCAGACCACGGTCCAGGTGATGGCCTCGCGCTTGCCGAGCACGACGCGCTCGATGTTGTCGACCAGGCGCAGCAGATCGGCCGGGGCGGCGCTGGAGCCGCTGCTGCTGCCCT
>CAYWNK010000064.1:0-24640 GCA_964459495.1 uncultured Planctomycetaceae bacterium | reverse complement strand
GCTTGGAGCTCAGGTCTCGCTGGCTCCAGTCCTTGTAGTCGGTCTCCCAGCCCTGCTTGAGCCGCACGACCGTGGACGCCGACAGGCCTGGCGCCTCGTTCCCGAGCAGCGCTGCCAGTGCCTCCGAGAAGTTGCCGGTGGAGACCCCCTTCAGGTACAGCCATGGGATCAACTCCTCGATGGACTTGGTCCGGCGAAGATAGGGAGGCAGAATCTTGCTGGTGAAGCGGGCGCCGTCGTCCCCTCGCCGATCGTGCACACGTGGACGCTCGACCTCTACGGGGCCGATGCCGGTTTGGACCGTGCGCGACGGACAGCGACCATTACGGACGACGAGGCGGTGGCCAGCCTCGTCGCGCTGCTCGGCGTGGGCGGCCAGGTAGCTCTCGACTTCAGCTTCCAGGGCTGCTGCCAACAGGCGCTGCGCACCAACACGCAGGACCTCCGTCAGGGCATCGGCGGCGGTCGGGGCTGGCTGTGATGACGTGAAGGGCGTAGCCTTCTTCATGTGGCGTATCCTTCCCCTGTGTTGGGGGCTTGGGTGTCGGTTGATTTCCAACACCAAGGGTACGTCGCGTTCCTCTTCAGCTCACGATCCACAGCTTTCGGTCATACCTCGGTTCCCATGGTCGTCGAACCCGGCAAGCTCATAGATTGCGCCATTGTTGAGAGCATGTTGCCCGTCTTGGGTTTTGCCCCCGCGTGTTATGCGCACGGTGTCACCGGTAGCGAGTGGGAGGGTGGAGGGCCTGAACACTTGGTAGCGGCTTGCCTGGTCTAGTGGGAGCGGCTGGCCATTGACCGGAACCCGATCACCCTTGCTATGGCCCCGAGCATTCTGGTGAAACACGAGCACGTCCCCGGGCTCCAAGAATCTGGGGTCCGACCGCTCCGCTTCGGTCAAGTTGAGGTTCGTCAGTTGGCTAACCAACTGCTCTTCCCCGTGTATGTGCCCGAGAGACTTCAGCTTCTCGCGCACGGCCGCGGTAACTCGGGCGCCCTCCCTGTGGGTTGGGCAGACCACAAGTGCTGTCTTGCCGGCCTCGACTGACTCCACATAGTCAGAGGCCAAGAGACGGTAGCGGTCACCGGCATCAGCTTCCCGGATCCAGCCCATCCGGTCCAAAGCTCGAAAGCCCTGCTCTACCCTGCCCTCACTGAGGGAGCGAACCGCCTGACGGTAGTCACCCCGCTGCCTGCGGATGGTTCGAATTTGGGCTGGAATGACTCCGGCCTCTTCCTCCAGGGTGCGCAGTACGTCTCCTCAAGCTACAGAGCCATGTTGCCCTCTATCCCCTGAAAGCACGATCCGAACATCCAGTAAGTCCGCCAGCTTGAATAGCTGGGCCATAGTACGCGACGACAGCAATCCAGCCTCATCAACCCACATTACCTGGCCTCGAAGCTTGTTCTGCAGCTTCTCATCTACCAAGAGCCGTGCAACAGTGTCCGCCGAGGCGAAGCCCTCATCCCGAAGCACACTTCGGCTTGCCGCGGCAGAAGGGGCGAAGGCATAGACCTGCAGGCCTGCAGCCCGAATGCCCTCGTCCGCCTCCTGCATGAGGCTGGTTTTGCCCGTGCCTGCTCCGCCGCGTATGGAGACTACCCGGTCATAGGCGTGGAGAACATGCTCGACAGCAGCCTTCTGGTCGGGGCCTAGCCAGTCCCTGGAGAAGCGATGCGGACCCGCTGCGATGGGGGGCAGGCTTCCCCTGCCCTTGCGCGCGAACTCGATCATGCCTCGCTCTTCGGCAAGCACTTCTTGGGTGGTCACGCAGTCCCTGCCGCGATGCTGGGCCCGTATGAGTGGCTTGGCTGCCAGCGCGGTGTGAATCTGGGTTGGATGGGCCTGGCCATAACCATGCCGAAGTGCGGTAGCCGCCAACACCCTCTCCGGGACCACTGCGCTGCGCTCAAAGCAATGGTCTACAGCATGCGTAGCCGATCGTTCGGCTCTGGACGGATCGGGCTTCTCTGGCTCAGTGCCAATGGCTTCTGCTAGGCGCTGCAGCGCATCGGACTCGGTCGCATCCAGCCGATCTGCCCATAGTCTACGTAACTCGGGCATCGACAGTTCCTTGGATTTGCCCGCCCGCGTAAGCACCCCCAGTGCGCTTTTCTGCACCGGATCGGTGATGCCCTTCGCGGCGGCTTTGGCTTCAATGGCCTGAGTGCGTCTCGAGAACTTGGCCAGCGTGGTCCTGTCCAGTCCTGCAAGCTCCCAACCCTGCTTGGTCCGAACCACCGGCAATCCAAGCTGGGAAGCCGCATGGGACAGTCTTGAGTGAAACATGGCCTCGAAGAAGCGCGCATCGCGCTTGAGGCCAGCAAATTGGCCGGCCTTCCAGCGACCTTCTTCGCTGTCGAACGTGGTGTTAAATGTAAAGCAGTGTGCGTGAAGTTGCGGGTCCGGAAACCCATCGACTGGCCGGCTGGTGTGATGGATGTATTCACCCCAGACCATGTTGCCTGTCGTGCGGTCCTCATTGCGACCTGAGTGGCGCACCCGCGTCTCCATCTCCGCTTCCATCTCTTGCATGGTTGCGTCCACCGCGTCCTTGAACGCAGATAGGAGCCTAGGGTCGTCCGTAAGCTCGTAGAGCAGTGAATAGCTCTTGGGTGGGTGGAAGTTGATGTCGTAGCCAATGCGCCGACTTGCCGGCTGGCGCGAGGTGAGCGTTGCGCCCGTGCGCGGATCCAGATTGTCGCAGAGCGCATCCCAGTCGCGCTTTTCTACATTGCCGGACAGACCAAGCAGTTTGGCACCCCTGCCCTTCCACTGTCCGACTAACTCTTGTCCCTCGCTGTAATAGTCGGCAGTGCTGTAGTACGACTTTGCACCGACGGCGGTGCTGTTTTGAATGATGCGGAGCATGCTGCCGTTGCGCCTACGCATTATCTCTCAATGCAGTTGAAGAAAGCCGGAAGAAATGCAAGCACCGTGCCATTTGCAATTACTGGTTGATTCTGACGTGATCTAAATTGCATGTAGCTCGGCACGGCTTTGTGATTCGGATCTAGGGTTGCGCATGCTGTGCCGCCCCCGGTTTGGAATTGGAGTACGACCTCGTGCCTGACTTGGCATTGCTATGGCGGGCAGCTCGTAGGATCAAGCTGCCAGAGCCGCATTCCGCGAAGCGGAAGCCTTCGCCTCTTCGCTTGACCTATCTGGCTGCGCCCTCGCCTCAGCCCACCAGGTGTGGCATGCCGTCAGGCTGAGATGGTCGCAGCCCGCAACCAATCGAAGGAGAAGCCACATGAACTAGTCAACCAACCAAAACTGGTCGAACAACGCACCGACCATGCGTGTCTATACGGTTCGGGATCGCGAAGACGCCAAGAGTATCTGACCTCGCATCGGCAGTGCCTGGCCGCATGCCGATGGCAGGGGCTTCAGCCTTCATCTCGATGCCGTGCCTTTGGATGGGCGCGTTTCCCTACGCGAGGCGTTCGAAGAGGAGCCCGCTGGCAGCTAGCATTCTTCCGGGCCCGCGTGAGCGGGCCCGTTGACCCTCTGAAGCGCCTCAGTAGACAGCCTCAATATTCCGAAGGCAGCAAGACGGTAGTGGCAGACCGGTCCGCCTCGGTGATGATCCAGAACCTGGTGCCCGACTCGGTGCGGTAGGCAGATAGGAGCCGTGCTCCGGTCTGCAGCGCCTCTTCATTGGCCGTCAAGTCATCCTTGTCCAGTTCCCCCCAGTCGCCCTGGGCGTGCCGTCGCAGGGCTCGCATCATCTCACTTGGCGGCACCTTCTCTTGCACCCCAGGTGTCATCACCGTCTGGCCCAACGCGAACGCCCCCTCTCGCAGCAATCTATCGCGTGGTGGTCCCTCTCCTCGATCTGGCATATCTCCTCCAATCTGGTCCACCGGCTTCGTAGCAGCGTTCGCAACGGCTGGCAAGCAGTCATTCCCCCGGCATACTGGTCAGCTATCCAACTAGTTGTCAGACGTCTCCCCTAAGGCTGGCTTAGGACGTGCTTTCACGGTGAAAGGTGAGGTGCAGCGTTGGCGTGTGCGCTGGTGGTGGGTACGCGAGGTCTTCA
This sequence comes from uncultured Planctomycetaceae bacterium, assembly GCA_964459495.1. Taxonomy (GTDB): domain Bacteria; phylum Planctomycetota; class UBA1135; order UBA1135; genus CAYWNK01. The sequence continues at coordinate 20,594 of CAYWNK010000064.1, read as the reverse complement.
TCTGCGGTGGCGCGTAGGTGCTTTGACTCAGCGACGAGCGGACCGCGTTGCGGCTTGCCGTGTCGCCGTAACATCGCAGATGCGGCCCTATTCGCTGCTGTTGACATGCGTTCGGTTCTCTGCTGCCCGTTGTGCCGTATCGCCGCAATTGCGACAAGCCGTATGGGGAGGGTGTATGCCAAGAGTGATCGCGCTGCTGAATCAGAAAGGTGGGGTTGGAAAGACGACGCTCGCCGTGCATCTCGCCACTGCGTTTGCTCGTGACGGACAGCGAGTGTTGCTGGTGGACGCGGACCCGCAAGGCAGCGCGCTCGACTGGTCGGCGGCACGTGAACAGGAACCGGCGTTTCCTGTGGTTGGCCTGCCCAAAGCCTCGCTCCACAAGGAGCTGCCGAACGTGGGTCGCGGCTACGACACGATACTGATTGATGGGCCGCCCCGAGTGTACGACGTCGCGCGGTCTGCCATCATGGCGAGCGATCTCGTGGTGATTCCCGTTCAGCCATCGTCCTACGATGTCTGGGCTGCGAAGGAGATCGTTGACTTGCTGGCGGAGGCTGCCGTCTATCGTCCGCAACTTGATTCCGTGTTCGTCGTCAACAGGAAGATCGTGAACTCGGCCATTGGCCGAGATGTAACCGCCGCACTCTCGGCGTATCCGATTCCCGTTCTTTCGAATGCCCTCTGCCAGCGCGTAGCGTTCGCCGAGAGTGGAGCGCTGGGTCGGACGGTGTTCGACCTCGATCCGAGGTGTCCGGCCAGCGAGGAGGTCATGCGAGTGGCCAAGGAGCTATGTCGGTTGAACGCACTAGTCGAGGAGATGGCCTGATGACTAGGGAGGGGAAGCGAGTGACGATCGGTGCGAAGCCGAGCGCAAGGCCATCAGCCGCTCATGCAGACGACTGGGTGGAGCGGCATGGAGCGGTCGCAAAGAAGCAGACGAAGCGCCTGACGCTCGACATCCCGCTGGCGCTTCATCGGCGTGTCCGACTTGAGTGCGCTCGCCATGACCTCGTCATGGCAGATGTCATCCGAGACTTGCTCTCCGAGCGCTTTCCCGAGAGCGGCTCTACAGATGGCCGCAGGCACGATGAACCGTAGTTACGGCAATGCGGCGGGCCGCATGGTCCGGTGCTTGCAGTGGTGAAGCGCCGAATGCGTCAGGGCGACCGGCAGCCGGACCTTTTCGCCGCGACCTTTGCGGACATCCCCGTACGCGATCAGCGTGACACCATGGAGCGTCCGTTCTTCAGCTTGGCCAAGCGACCGAGGCTCACGCCCATCGAGTATCAGGTAGGGGACGTATGGGTGGAGGTTAGCGCGAACCCGAAGTTCGGGATGGCGACGATCTGGGACGCGGACATCCTCATCTGGGCAGCTACGCAGGTGACCGAAGCTCTCGATCGTGGCCTGAGCCCGTCTCGCACCATCACCTTCCATCCCTACAACTTGCTGAAGTCTGTGCGTCGCGGGACGAGTGGCGCAGACTATGCTCGCCTTCGGGCCGCAATGGAGCGGCTAACGCATACGGCCGTACGCACGAACATCCGAGCCGGAAGCAAGCACAAGACCGCGTCGTTCCACTGGGTCGAGAGCTGGACCGAATCCGTCGACGAGCAAACGGGTGACACGGCAGGGATGACCGTGACACTGCCAGATTGGCTTTATCGGGGGATCGTCGAGCGTGGAGGTGTGCTGACCATCCATGAGGACTACTTCCTGCTGACTGGCGGCATCGAGCGATGGCTCTACCGAGTAGCGCGGAAGCACGCCGGCAAACAAGAAGTGGGGTGGCGGTTCACCATGCGTCAGCTCTACACCAAGTCCGGATCAACAGCACGCTTCTCCGACTTCGCACTCGACGTCCGCAAGGTCGTTGAGCGGAATCAGATCCCTGAATACGAGCTGCGGGTGCATCGCAATGACGGTGGAGCTGAGGTGGTGAACTTCGTCCATCGATCACGGCTTGGGCTACTTCATCCCCGTCATGAGGCCCCTCAATTCCCTGCTCGTCGGCTGCTACCTTCCAGCGACACCTAGCTTGATCGCGTTCGTGCCGCCGAGCCGCATGTACGGGTTGCCGTGTATGCGGCGCCCTGTGGATATGTGGATTGCCGCGTGCGATTGGGCGCAACACGGTCGTGCTATTGGGCGCAAGGGCGCACGTACTATTAGGCGCAATCCCTCGTGCCATTGGGCGCAGGGACGGCCAGTTTCTCTCCACTTTCTAAGGCTTTGGACGCACCTTAACGGCTTAACTAGATCAAATATATAACTTCTGTAACGGGGGCTGGTGCGTGACGCGCCAGTTGCATGACCAGATGGGTCGAGGTCGCTGATAGGCCGGTCTTGGCATTCAAGAGGGGATGGTGACCCAAGCGCCAGCGTCTCATTAGTTGATCGCTTCGCTAGATGAAGGCGTGCGGTGGGTCTTAGGAGCAGCGGCTGCTAGTCCTCCTGACCCTGCTCAAGCGCATTCTCGTAGAGGGGGATCAGTTCGTTTTTTACGTCCTCGTACTCGCTTTTGCGAAGCAGGGAAAGCTTCTTGTCGAGTTCGATGACCGTGCCGCCGAAATCGGTTCCCTTGTCGTCGGCAAGTGCCAAGACAAGCTGTGAGTGCTTAGGTCGTCGGTCCCTTATGGCTGTCCGGATGCGTTCGTAGCTTGCGTCGTCCTGATCCTGCTGATTCGGCGAATCGATGACGAGTGGGCAGATTGTGGACGTGCTATGGGCGCTGATCGTATGGACCGCAGATAGGTAGAAAGCTAGAAGAGCGCGCGACTGATCGCTACCTGTCTCGTTGCTCGGCGCGGCGGGGTCGTCATAGAAGTCGTCAGGGAGCGTGGGGAGGTCGAGCGCTTCGACTAGATCGGTGAGGGTCGCCCGCCAGTCATCCAGAATCTCGTCCTTATGCTTCTTGTTGGTAAAGGACTTCATCTCGGCAGCGGCGTTCTCTCGATCTGTGTCGAGCTTCCCGATCTTTGCCTCGATTTCCGATATCTGTCCTTCTACCACATTCCGAGTTTCCCGCCGCGACTCACTGAGAACAAGGTCGGCAAGTCGGAGTTTCTTGCGCTTGGTTCGTAGAAGCGCCCGTAGCTCGTTCGCCAATTCCATAGTCTTTCTCGTGGCGGTGGCGGCCTTCTTGTACTTCTCCCGCGCCCCATCTAGCTCCTCATCGAGTTCCAAGAGCAACTCTTGGCACTGATCTTCGTCAAGGGCTATGGCGAACCGCTCCGAGAATCCGTTCGTGTACTCTGCGTGGCATACAGGGCATTCAACGGAGTCCCCGCCCAAGCCCGCTGCAAAGTCTTGGTCTGCCCTTAGGTCTTGAATTGTGCGCTGCGCAATCGCTATTTGGTCTTCTATCGCAGATGCCTCGGCATACGCTCGCGCCATTTTGTCCTTCTGCTTCGCCTCTTGTTTTTGAAGGTCAGTGCCTTTCCTGAGGAGCACCTCGACTTCCTCGCGAAATGCATCGATGTCGACATTGAAGCTTGCGATCTTGAGCTGCGCTTGTATCCGCTCGAGAACGGTCTGGAGGACCGTTCGCTCTTGCCGGAGCGGTGCAGCCTTGCTCTCTGCTGCCGTCTTTCTGGACTTGGCTAGATAGTATGCCGACGGGCGTATACCGAAATGGAAGTATATCGCGTCCTTGCGGAAGTTTCGGAACTGGCCGAGGTTCTGGAGAGATGCGAGCTTGTTTTCCCAGCCGTTATCTTGGTCGAGGTAGAAGGGGAGGTAGAGAAACGCGGGAGTCGCCTGCTCGTCGGTTCCGCGCTGGTTTCGCAGGATTAGGCGAAAGTCGCAGAGTTCTGCGATCTTTGGCGCTAGCCCGCTAGTGACGCTTGTGTAGAGGCCAATCAGTTCATCTTCGGCGTCGTACAGGGCAAACCGTCTCCCAACGCGGATCATCCTGTACGCGACATCGTCGATTGTGAACCTCAGCGAGGCGTAGACTCCAGCCGCTTTCCATTTCGGGTGGAGCTTCGGTTCGGCCCCGAGGGTCCAGTAGAGCGACTTTATGAGTGCTGATTTGCCAGTGTCATTTGCGCCCTTTATTACGGTGCTTGTTGGATGTAGTTGTATTCTTCGGCCGCGCCTTTCCTTTCTCGATAGCAGCAGCAGCTCTTCGAATCGTAAGCGCTTCATCCTTGCGCTCCCGCAGCGCCCGAATCAGGGCTCTGTAGTTGTCCAAGTTCATAGGCGGTTGTCGCGATCATGGCTCGCAGGTGTGGGCGGCCGTACCGAAACTCAAGTTCAGCGCTCGCAACGGGTGCGCTTGTCCGAATCGTCTCGATGATGCCCCAGAGGTCGGCGGGGAGCGCACCGTCTTGGATGGCTCTCTGGATGACCGATAGGGCATCGATGAGCTCCATGTCTTGTGTCATGCGTTCGATGGAGAGACGGCGGACGCTGCTTCGCATTGCTTGTACTTCCGCGAACGCGACGCCTTCCATGTTGAGTCGCGAGCAGATGTCGGCAGCGGCATCTTCGCGCCGCGGCGCAGCGCACGCCTTCGCGAGAATCGTCTCGAATCGTCCGCGCGTCGCGGCCTTTACGGAGCAGAGTTCCTCGAACGTCGTCGGGGCGCGCTCGTCGCGCATGGCGCGCCCCAGCTCGGACTTCAGTGTTCGGTAGAAGGCGGGGGCGGGAATGGGCTCGATCTCAGGCAGTGATTCGAGAAAGCTCGCGACGGCGCCGAGTGAGTGGGTTTCGTGGCCGGTGACGCTCAGGCCCGTGCGCTCGTACTCGAACTGGTCGAGGGTGGCGTCGCTCGTGTTGCACTGGGCACAGATCGACTCTCGAAGGGTCTCTTGCTCGTCGTCACAAAGATCCGCGAATCGAATGTGTTCGGCGCCTAAAGTGCTCTTGTTTGACTTGTCAGTGGCGCGAAGCGGTGCGTTGCTTACGAAGTACAATCCCGCGATTGCGTCGGGGAATGAGATCGTGTGCTGGAACATCTTCGCGATGATCGAAGGGAGCGGTCCCTTCTTGCCTTTTGCGGGCTTTGAGATACTGTTTATCGTCCAGTTGTTATTGCCTTTTGTCTTGACTTGATAGCAAGCCACCCACTGAGGGTCTGATGCCGAGTCCAGAATCAGGACATCATCGTGATAGTCCATCACGATCACGTAGTCGGCGCCACTGGCGTGTAGTTCTAGGAGCTTGCAAAGGGCCCAGTCGAGCTGGAAATCGAACCGATTCGCAGCGGTCGGACCGCTGCGTTCGGTAGGCGTCTGGCTGACTAATCGATCGGCGAGGGACATGACGCGAGCTATCGAGGAATGTATCTGACGCCTCGCCCCTGTTCGAGCGTTCCCATGGCGCATTCGGGTGCGTGAGGCCGACCCACCGCGTCGTTCGCGGAGAGTCGGTCTTGGAGTCGATGCTAGATGATCGGTTGCCATCACGGGTTCCTAGACCGCTGGAGGGGATTAGTGGTATGTTAGGTGGGGCGGGGTCAAGGTGGCAACCCTCTACCTCGCACCTGATCGTCGTCGCCAGTCGGTCACTCAATGCACTACTGCCCCTTGTGCAACGCGTTGAATCATCCACGGTTGTCGTCCGACGGCGTGCCTCAGTTCGCTCGTGGGCGCGCCCCGCTGCGATGCTTGCGGTCTCGCCGCTCGCCGACTTGCCTCCTGCAATTCCTTACTTTCCAACGAGTTGCTGCTACGCGAGCCGCTGGCGCCAGAAGGCATGGGGTTGCAGAGGTCGGAGGTTGAATTCGACCTTCCTTCTATTCGCCGGCTTGTCGCTGCTCCGATCGGCAGTGTATGGGTGGCTTCAGTGAGGCTTGGATTTGCGGCATACCCGTCAGAGGTGGAAGTTCCACCTGACGGGCAAGACACCCCACGACAAGGTGCAAGCATGCGCGACCAGCTGCGATCTTGCGGGTCGCCAGAAGGGCAGGTAAACTCGCGCAAGTATCCAAGAATCCTAAGGTTAGCGTCACAAGGCCGAGCGGCTCCCAAGCCGTTCACAGCGTGGAAGTTACTGGTTCGAGTCCAGTATGGCCCACCAGCCCCTTTGTCGCAGAGCGACAAAGGGGCTGAGTTTTTTTTGGTTCAACGGCTGACGCCGTTGAGACGGAGGGGTGCGGAGTGAGGGGAGGTTCGGGTGGTGGCGGCTGATGCGGGTCGACCCTGGGCCAAGGTTTGCGTCGGCTTGCTCGGTCGATCGTGTGGGCAAGCCATCGCTCTCTTTTGTCGTCGGACCTTGATTGATCCCAGCTACCGGCGAGTTGCGGGGGGCTGTTGACGATGTGGAGCGGTTTTCTGATGGCGTGGGGGAGGTATTCGAGCTTCTGGTTGGGGTCCTCCAGCAGCGTGGATTTCGGCCTGGGGCTCGGCTCATGGAGGGGCGGCGAGCTGACGGGCTTTGCGCTTGGCGTCGGAGAGCGAGGAGAGTGCAGAGTCGGCTTTTCTTCTGTCGCGTGCATCGTCGGAGGGACGAGCTCGTAGCGATCACGAGCGGGGGCCGGTTGGGGGTAGGCTTCGAGGCGATTCGAGCCGAGGACTGCACCTTGCTACGAAGTCCCGTTCTCCCCATCCGGTAGGCTAGGACCCATGAGCGAACTCCAGCAAGCCTGGCTTCAGGCCTTGGAGCGGCAGCGCACGAAGGGCATTCCGTGCGCCGTCGTGACCGTCATCGCTGTCCAGGGCAGCGCCCCGCGGGAGCCAGGGGCACGGCTGATCGTGGCCGCCGGCAAGCTTGCTTGGGGCACGATTGGTGGCGGCAAGCTCGAGCTGCTCAGCATCGAGCATGCGGCCGGCCTTGTGGACGCGGGGGAGGCGGTCACGGCGACCGAGCGCTACCCCCTGTCCGAACGCGCGGGACAGTGCTGCGGCGGTGAGGTGACCCTGCTCTACGAGGTCTTTCCCTGGCGGAGGCGCAGCGTCGCGATTTTCGGTGCCGGCCACGTCGCCCAAGCCCTCGGCGGGCTCGCGCCCTGGCTGCGGGCCGACGTGCTGCTCATCGATCCACGCAGTGAGGATGAGATCGAGCCGCCCCTTCCCGAGGCGCCAGCGTTTCGCACGCGCTTCATCGACAGCCCCGAGGTGGAGATCGCAACCCTGCCCCAGGAGAGCGCGGTGCTGATCATGACCCACGACCACGCGTTGGACCTTGAGATCCTCTGCATGGCCTTGAAGCGCGGTGGATTCCCCTACCTCGGCCTCATCGGTTCTGAGCGAAAGTGGAAACGCTTTCAGGGGCGGCTTCGCCAGCGGGGCTTCAGCGATGATCAGATTGCAAGCGTTCGCTGCCCGATCGGGGTCGCGAAGACTTCGAAGGAGCCCACGGCCATCGCGATCTCTACGGCGGCCGAGCTGCTCGGGATTCTCGAGAACCTGACCGCGCCGGCTCAGGCTTCGTTCAAAACCTCGTAGGAGAGTTCCCTCAGTTTTTGCGCGATCTGGGGGCCGGTTTCGGCGGTGCGCGTTTCGAGGAGCACCTCGACTTCGACCGATCCGACGGGAACCTTCCACCCCGAACGATCGTGGCGGACGTCGAGAACATTCGCGCGCTCGGATTCGAGGATCTTGAGCATGCGCCTCAGATTCCCGGGCTCATCGTCCATGCGCACGCAGATCGAAAAGAGCCGGCCGCGCTTCGCCATCCCGAATTCGATGAGGCGTCCAACCATGGAAAGGTCGATGTTGCCGCCCGAAATGACCGCACAGAGTGTCTCTCGGGTGCGCACCTTGCCAGCCAGCATCGCCGCGATCGGAGTCACGGCTGCGGCCTCGGCGACGACCTTGTTCTTTTCCATCAGCTCGACGACGCCGGCTGCGATCTCGTCCTCGGTGACGGTCACGATGCGATCCACCAGCTGCTTGACGATGTCGAAGGTGAGGTCTCCGACCTTGCCGACCCGGATGCCCTCGGCGAGGGTGCGCGGCTGGTCGACCACGCGTTTTTCGCCCTCCTGAATCGACTGCACCATGGGGGAGGCCCCCTCCGCCTGAACCCCGATGATGCCGACGTCCGGGCGCAGCGCCTTGAGCGCCAGGGCAACCCCGGCGATCAGGCCTCCGCCGCCGATCGGCAGGATGACTCCGCCGACCTCCGGAACCTGCTTGGCGATCTCGAGGCCAACCGTGCCCTGCCCATAGATCACCTCCCATTCGTCGAAGGGATGCACTGGGGTCCTGCCCTCGGCTTCGCTCAGCTCCCTGGCGTGGGCTGCTGCCTCATCGTAGTTGGCGCCGTACAGCACGACTTCCGCTCCGTAGCCACGCGTGCGATCGACCTTCATCAACGCGGTGTTGACCGGCATCACGATCTTCGATGAACAACCCGCGAGGCTTGCTGCCAGCGCGACACCTTGGGCATGGTTGCCAGCGGATGCCGCGATCAGTCCCTTGGCCCGGGCTTCCTCAGGCAGGGTCAGGATCCTGTTGAGCGCTCCCCGCACCTTGAACGAGCCCGTGCGCTGCAGGTTCTCAAGCTTCAGGTACACGTCGCTGCCGAGCACCTCGCTGAATGTGTACGAGTACACCGTCGGGGTCGTACGGATGTGTTCCTGGAGGCGTTCGGCGGCGGCCCGGATGTCCCCCAGGGCAGCGTCGAGGTCGACGGGTAAACTCATGGTTCCACTCTACGTTTCCGGCCCTAGCGGAAGCTAGCCGGGTGAGAGCGACTCAGTTGCGCGAGGGGCGGCGCGCCCATTCCTGGCTGTGGGATTTGGCTTCGATTCGGCACAGATCTGTACCGACAGTTCGGGATCGAGCCGATGCCCGCTGAGCACGCTTGCTGGCCCACCGACCTTTCCATGTTCCAACTCCAATCCGAGCGCCAGCTCGGCATCCCTCCTTCGGGTCCCCAGGCACTGGGTCTGCCCCAGGCCTGCGCAGGACCGGCCGGGGCACCAACCAAGTTGCGAGTCCTCGTCGCCGACGACAGCAGGACGAACCGCCGGATACTGGAATTGATGCTCAAGAACATGGGGCACGACGTTGTGCTCGCCGGAGATGGCCTGGAGGCCGTGGAGGCCTTCGAACTGGCGAGCTTCGATCTCGTGCTGCTCGACGGCCGCATGCCCCGGTTGGACGGACCCAGTGCGGCCTGCGTTATGCGGACAATCGAGGCCAAGACCCACAGGGAGCGAACCTCGATCTTCGCGGTGACCGGCGGGCTCGGGAGCGCGGCGTGCAAGGAGTCGGGAATCGACGGGGTGCTCGAAAAGCCCTTCATGCTCAGCGACTTGACCGCCGTGGTAGGCGCCTGCTGCCCTGCGGCCTGACGAGTCCTACTCCGGTCTGCCTAGCGGTAGCACCTCAATCCTCCGGAAGTCGGTGGGGTGGCTTTCCGCCTGAATCGAAATCGTCCCGCTGGACAACATCGGATCCGCACCTCCGGCCAGCAGCCTTCCGGCGTGCTCGTCGCTCGGATCCAGCTGGGGCCTGTGGTACTCGAGAACCAGTTCGCCGTTGATGTACTGGCGGATGACTTCGTTGCCCCGCACTTCTACCTCGAAGAGGACCCACCCATTGCCGGGGTAGGTGCGGGAGGTGGAGTTGATGCAGTGGCGCGTGACGAGTTCGCCGGCCATCTCGACGTGGGTCCCCGGCGTGCATAGGTTGCCGCTTGTCCGTTCGCCCCCGCCCATCGGGCCGCCCAGGATCTGGGCCTCGATCGAGACGGGAAACTCCTGTTCCAGGGACATGGTGGCGGGATCCTGGCCGTGCAGCATCAGCCCATTGTTGCGCAGCGCCCAGCCGGGCCCGCCGGGGACCTGCTCGCCGACGAAGCGATACTCGGCGCGCAACCTGTAGTGCGAGAACGGTGCTTCGAAGAAGAGGTGTCCGAAGCGCCTATCGAAGGTCTCATATCGGTCGTAGGCCACGCGCAGGAGACCGTCCTCGACGCGGAAGGTGTCGAGGTGGTTCTCACCCAGAGGCAAGCCCCTGAACTTGGGCTCCCAGCCGCTCAGGTCTTTGCCGTTGAAGAGCGGAATCCAGCCCTCGGTCGCTTCCTCGCCGGACCCATCGGTCTGCGCCGCGCGATCGCCAGAAGAGTCATCGCTGAGGTCACGGGGCGTTTGGGCACAGCCGAGGATGAATAGAATCGAGACTAGGGGGTGCAGAGATGTGGCACGCATGGGCGCAGGTTAGCGAGCGAGCGCCCGCGGCGGATGCCCCCCTGTGCGTGCCGCAGGTGCGGGGGCCAGGGAGCCGGTCCGTTTTGTCCTGAAAGGTGGTCACAGGCAGGCTGCTATCTGCGCTCTGTGTCTGGGATCCCCTTCTTGCAACGCTTGCGTTGCTGGGGTCCGGATCCCTTCCATCTTTCTTCGACCTGGCCCAGGATGGCCCCATGCACTTCCGGAACCTAGCCCTTGTCGCGGCCTCCTGTTTGGCCGCCTGTGCCCCCAGCTGTCAGTACGATTCCTCCGAGCGTGTCGCTCCCCAGGACGGTGAATCGGCCAGTGGCATCCCGGCTGCCCGTGAATTCATCCCCGACCACGACACTCCTCCCTCCGATCAAGCTGCGCAATCCGCGGCCAGCACCCCCGCTTCGTCCAGCACCATGCAGAAAGAGATCGTCCAGGACTCCTACAACGAGCTCAACCCCGATGAGTCCTACGTGATCCTGGAGAAGGGGACCGAGCGGCGCGGCATGGGGCTCACCGACAACAAGGCTGCGGGGGTCTACCTCTGCAAGCAGTGCAACGCCCATCTCTACGACTCGACGGACAAGTTCGATAGCAACTGCGGCTGGCCCAGCTTCGACGATGAAATCCCCGCGGCTGTCAAGCGCGTCACCGATCGGGATGGCCGTCGGACGGAGATCCTATGCGCCAACTGCGATGGGCATCTTGGCCATGTGTTCCTCGGCGAGCGCTTCACCGAGAAGAACACGCGCCACTGCGTGAACTCCATCTCGATGATCTTCATCCCCGAGGGAGATCCGATCCCCGCTAAGATCGTTCGCCAGTAGCCCCAGTCACTGGGCATTCCCGAAACCATGCGTTTCGGCGCTGATCGAACCCCGCTAGGCGCGCCGCCTAGCGGGGTTCGTCGCTGGGTGGGGCGCTTTCGCCGGAGCTTCCTTGCTGCTTGCGTCGCCGGCGCAGCGCTTCGCGGAGCAAGTACTCGATATGGGCGTTGAGGCTGCGCAGATCCTGATTGGCCCAGCCCCGGATCTCCTGGTGGAGATCCGGGGGCAGTCGCAGCAAGAATCCCTTGCGAGCGGGCTTCTTTGGCTTGGGATCCCCTTCGGTCATCGGGCGGGCTAATTGTAGAGCGTGCCGGTGTTGAGGATGGGCTGGGCGTTCTCCTGCCCGCAGAGCACGACCAGCAGATTGCCAACCAGCGTGGCCTTGCGCTCATCATCCAACTCGACGATGTCCTTGACCGAGAGATGATCCAGCGCGAGCTCGACCATGCCGACGGCGCCCTCGACGATCTGCTTGCGCGCGGCAATGATCGCCTTGGCCTGCTGGCGCTGGAGCATCGCGGAGGCGATTTCTTGGGCGTACGCCAGGTGGTTCAGGCGCGCTTCGATGACCTGGATGCCGGCCTCCGCGAGACGTCCCTCGAGCTCCTTCTCCAGCTCATCGGCAACCTCATCGGTGGAACCGCGCAAGGTGATTTCAGCGCCTTCCATATCGAGGTCGTCGTAGGGGTAGCGCGTGGCCATGTGGCGCAGCGCGGCCTCCGATTGCACCTGCACGTATTCCTCGTAGTTCTCGACGTCAAACGAAGCGCGGGCTGTATCCAAGACCCGCCAGACTACGACGGCCGAAATCTCGATCGGATTGCCCTGGAGGTCGTTCACCTTGAGCTGGCCGCCGTCGAGGTTGTGGGCCCGCAGGCTGAGCTTGCGCTTGGACGTGAACGGGTTGGTCCAGAAGAAGCCGTCCTTGCGGACGGTGCCCACGTAGCGCCCGAAGAGCACCATGACCCGCGCCCGGTTCGGATCGACGATGAAGAAGCCGCCCAGGTTGATCAGGGTCCCCGCCAGGGTGACCAGACCGGTGAGGATCAATGCAGCACCGAGGGGCTTGTTTCCGCCTTCGATGGTCTTTCCGCCGGAGATCAGGATCGCGAAGCCAGCGATGACGCAGAGCAGAAGCAGACCCAGCATGGGCCATCCACCCTTGGGGTCGAGGGGCTTCTCTTGTGACGCTTGGGAGACTTGGAGTTCTTGCATGGCAGGTGGTGGTGGTATTGGGATCCCCGTGGCCGGGGCGTATCGAATGATATCATTGCGTTATCACCTCGGCTGCTATTCACGCCCGGGGCCCGGGATTCCACCTCTCTGGCCCCAAGTGGTTGCTAAGGCTAGACTTGCGATTCTGCCGCCAGCGCTCCGCCGCCTGCTGCGTAGGTTCGTCAATCATGCGCTGCCACCGATTCCCCGCCCGCCTGGCCTCTGTGCTCCTTGGGCTGAGTTGGGTGAGCCCCCAGGCCCTGGGTGCTCAGGAGCGCCCCTCGAACGGAGCGGTTGGGCCGCCGGCCCTCTGGCTCGAGGACGGATCGGCGGACGCTGGGCTCGGAGGCTTCTCCAACCTCAGCGGCGCCGCGGACAAGCCCTACGTGACCGATTCCTTCGGGGCTGGAGTCGCGCTGCTCGACTACGACGGGGACGGTGCCCTGGACGTGTTCCTGGTCGGGGGCGGGAGCGCGGATAGGGGTGGCCGGCCCATCGGGGCCAAGGATGGCCTCTATGCCGGCTTGGGCGACGGCAGGTTCGTCGAAGTCACCGCCGAGGCAGGGATCGAGCGCCGGGGCTGGTCCTACGGAGCGCTCGCTGCCGATCTGGATGGGGACGGTTGGACCGACCTCTTTGTCACCTGTCGCGGGCGCAACACCTTCTGGCGGAATCAGGGGGACGGGACCTTCGCCGACCACACCCTGGCCGCCGGATTCGCCCACGTGGAATGGTCGGCGGGAGCAGCGGTGCTGGACTACGACCGCGACGGAGACCTCGATCTTTGGGTGGTTGGCCACATCGATTTCGACCCCCAGGCCATCGACGCCGCGGGTCCAGGGGAGACCTACTTGGGGCAGCCGGTGTATTCGGGCCCGCGGGGTCTGCCCGCCATTGCGGACCGGCTCTATCGGAACGAGGGCGACGGCAGCTTCGCCGATGTGAGTGAGCAGGCAGGCATCACCAGTCAGCGCGCCCCTGGGTTCCAGGCGGTCGTCCTGGACTTCGACCGCGACGGGTGGCCGGATGTGTACGTGGCCAACGACTCCAAACCCAACCAGCTCTGGCGCAATGACGGCGAGGGGCGCTTTGCCGACGTCGCCCTGATCACAGGCTGTGCGCTGTCCCTCGATGGGGGCGCTCAGGCGAGCATGGGAGTGGCGGTTGGCGATGTGCAGGGGGACGGGGAACTCGACCTGTTCGTGACCAACTTCTCCGAGGACTCGGCCACGCTCTATTCCGGTCAAGGCGCGGACGGGTTCCGGGACACAACCCTGCGCGCAGGCCTGGCGGGCCCGACGCGCTCCAGTCTGGGTTGGGCTGCGCTGCTGCTCGATCTGGACCAGGACGGGGACCTCGATATCTTCAGCGCCAACGGGCACGTCTATCCGCAGATGGAGGCGGCGCGGGAAGGTCCCGGCTACAAGCAGTCCGACCAGGTCTTCGAGAACCTGGGCGCCGGGCGCTTCGCCGAACCCGAGGGCGGCGGCGGGCCAGGCGTTTGCGTCAGGGCCTCAAGCCGGGGTGCGGCGGCGGGGGACCTCGACGGGGATGGGGACCTGGATCTGGTCGTGGGACGGCTCGATGGGTCGCCGGCGGTTCTCTTCAATCGTGGAGCCGGCGTGGGAGCGGTGCTATGGGTTGAGCTCGAAGGCAAACGCCCGAACACGGCCGCGGTCGGCGCTCGGCTGGTGGCGCGCAGCGGTGATCGGCGCTGGGAGCGCACGGTTGGGAGCGGGCAGGGCTTTCTCTCGGGTCAGGCGCCCGGTCTCCACCTGGGCTTGGGTGAGATCGAGCGCCTGGACGAGCTGCATTTGACTTGGCCCGACGGCAGCACGACTAGCATGGAGGATGTTCCGGTAAACCGCCGGGTGCGCCTGCGCCAGGGGATCGGGGCGGTGGACCTGGTGAAGCTCGAGGATCCGCGATGAGCCCGGCAACGAGCGCTGCGGAGAACCGTCGCGATTTGGCGAAGCCTGCCCTGGCGGCGGCCCTGGGATGGGCTGTGATCGCTCAAGTCTTCGCGTTCGTCATGCGCGCAGACGGCCCGCTGGCCCGGGCACCGATCGTGGATGCCAAGGCCTACTGGGCCTGGGCGGGTCGCATCGCCGGCGGGGAGCTGGTCGCGGACACGCCGTTCTTCTCGGCTCCGCTCTATCCGTACTTGCTGGGACTGCTGCGGGCCGCGGGCGGCGGACTCAGCGCGGCGTACCTGCTGAACGCTTTGCTCTGGGTCGCCTGCGCCGGCCTGGTGGGGCGGCTGGCGTGGCGGCGCTACGGACCCTCGGCCGGAGCGCTTGCGGCCTGGGTCTTCGTGCTGCTCCAGGATCCCTTCGCCTCGACGGGCCGCATCCTGGCGGGGCCCCTGCAGTGCCTGGTTGTGGCGCTGGTGATCGAACGCGCAGGAGCGCTTCGGGCCGCGCCGACCCGCGGGCGAGCGATCGCGCTAGGCCTTGCGACGGGGCTGGCCTGTCTGGCTTGGCCGGTCTTGCTGCCAGCGGTTCTGCTCCTTGGACTCTGGACCGCCTGGGCCCTGCGCAAGCCGCTGCTGGGGAGTGCCGTGACCCTCAGCGCGACCCTGGCCATTCTGCCCGCCACGCTGCACAACGTCGCGGCCTGCGGCGAGTGGATTCCGATCTCGGCCCACGGTGGCGTGACCTTCTACCACGGCAACAACGCGGCGGCGGACGGCACGTTTTCCCCCCTTGGTGTGAGCTCGGAGAAGGAGGTGCAGAACCGCGAAGCGCGGGACCTCGCTTCCGCAGCGCTGGGCCGCGAAGCGGCCTGGTCCGAGGTTTCCAGCCACTTCTTCGGACGTGGGCTCGACTGGTGGAAGGGCGCTCCCGGCGAAGCGGCTGCGCTCGCTGCCGTCAAGCTGCGCTACTTTCTGTTCGGCAGCAACTACGGGGATATCTACCCGCGTGGGGCCGAAGCGGCCGAGCCCGATGGGCGCTGGCTGCTTCTCGCACCGCTGCCTGTGGCGGCGGTGCTGTGCCTCGCCTTCGTCGCGCTCACCTTTGGTCTGCTGCGTGATCCCCGCAGGCATGTTCCCGACCTCGTCTTGCTGGGCGCCGGTTTGGGGGTCTGCGTGGTCTTTTGGTTCACGCCGCGCTATCGGCTGCCGGTGCTGCCCGTGGTGGCGCTACTGGCGGGCTGGGGGCTGGCTCAAATCGCAGCCTGGGGACGCGCGCCCCGCGCAGCCGGGCTATGCGCTGGCGCCTTGGCGATCGGTCTCACCAGCGGAATCGTCAACAGCTTGACGGGCTTCGACACCGTCGAGCGGCAGGTCCCTTGGTTCCAAATGGTCTTAGGCCAGGCGCACCGGGATCTCGGCGAGTTCGACGAGGCAGAGGCGCGCTTCCGGCGTGCTCTCGAGATGGGGGAGGGTGGCGCCGAGGTGCGCCTCGCGGACCTCGCCCGGGAGCGGGGTGACTACACGACTGCCCTCGTGGACGCGGCCCGGCTCGCGGACAGTCGGCCAGGAGACTCCTTTGCCCAGCGCACGTTCGCGGTGACGCTCGCGGAGGCTGGCCGGCCGGCTGAAGCTGTGGAGTACTTTGAGCGCGCGCTGACGCTGGCGCCGGAGGACTGGCTGAGCTCGAAGGGCCTTGGGCAGGCCCGGAGCGACAGCGGTGATTTTGCGGGTGCGATCGAGCCGCTGCTGCGCGCCCAGGAACTCTCCGCAGGTGCGGCGGAAACGGACTACCTGGTGGCGTTTTGCCAGATCCGGATCGGAGAGCGTGTGGCAGGCATTCAGCGCCTGAACGCCTTGCTCGCCCGTACGCCAGAGAACGAGTCCGCGCGGGAGCTGTTGGTGCAAGCCACCCGCGCGGGCGGCGACATCGCCGGCGCGCTCGCTGCCCTCAAGGGCGGGCTTGAACTGGATCCCGAGCACGTGGGGATGGGCTTCGTCTATGCCTGGATGCTGGCGACAACGCGCACGGATGCGCTGCGCGACGGGGATGAAGCCGTGCGCATAGCAACCCGGCTGTGCGAGCGCACGGCTTACAGCCAGGCGGAGTTCGTCGACGTGCTAGCGGCTGCTCTTGCTGAGGCGGGTCGCTTCGAGGAAGCCTCCCAGCGCGCCGCCCAGGCGCTGAAGCTGCTGCCCGCCAGCGCCGATGACATGCTGCGTGCGGCGATCGAGGCGCGCGTCCAAGACTTTGCGGCCGGCAAACCCTATCGCGAGTGAGCGACACATGAATCGATGGCAAACGACGATCGCGGCTCTGATCAGCACGGTTGCAGGCTGCGGTGAATCCACCCCCGCCGTGCCCCCTCCGAACGTGCTGCTGGTGTCGATGGATATGCTGCGCGCGGACCACGTCTCGGCCTATGGCTATCGGCGCGACACAACCCCGGCGCTCGACGCGCTCGCTGCGCGCGGGTCACGTTTCGCGGAGGCGATCAGCACGGCGCCCTGGACCTTGCCCGCGCACACCGCGCTCTTTACTTCGCTGGTCGACTCCGTACACGGGGTGAACGATGGGGCCGGGGTGGCGCTAGCACCCCAGGTCGAGACCCTTGCAGAGCAGTTCTTGGGCGAGGGCTACGCGACTGCGGGCTTCTACGCGGGGCCCTACTTGCACGGAGCCTATGGTCTGGGGCAGGGCTTTGAGACCTATCGCTACTGCGCGCCCTACGCCGATGACTACGACGCCGCCGATGTCGAGGCCTGGGGCCGCGACCCGAAGGCGCAGCGGCGCTCGCACCACGGATCGACCAATCCATTGGTCTATGGCGCCGCGGAGGAGTGGCTGCAGGCGGTCCCCACGAATCAGCCCTTCTTTGCCTTCGTGCACCTGTGGGACGCGCACTACGACTTCACGCCCCCGGCGCCCTACGACACGATGTTCACCGATCCGGCCTACGACGGCTGGGTGACGGGCGAGGAGTTCTTCTTCGATCAGCGGATCCACGCGGGCATGGACCCCACGGACTTGGCCCATCTCGTTGCGCTGTACGACGGCGAGATCCGCTGGACCGACGCGCACCTGCGCAAGCTCCTGGACGAGCTTGAGCGGCTCGGGAGGCTGGACAACACGATCGTCGTGGTGGTCTCCGATCACGGCACGGAGCTGTTCGATCACGGCAGCAAGGGGCACCGCCGCAATCTTTACGACGAGTCCCTGCGCGTACCCATGGTGATGGCCGGGCCAGGCGTCCCGGTCGGGCAGGTCCATGGCGGGCAGGTAAGCCTCATCGATGTGGCGCCCACGGTCCTGGACCTTTGTGGAATCGCGGGGATGAATGGGGCGATGGGGCGCAGCCTCGGAGATCTTTGGCGCGGCGAGGAGTGGCCAGAGCGTGAAGCGATCTCCGAGCTCTTCGCGGACGGGAACAGGCTGCGCTCGGTGCGCAGCAAGTCGCGCAAGCTGATCCACAACCTGGCGAGCGGGGCGCACGCGCGCTTCGACCTGGCGGGGGATCCGCTGGAGACCTCCTCGGCCGGACGGACGGAGTCCGAGGCAAACGCCGACTTGCAGGACCTTGAAGCCGTCGAGGACGAACTCGAGGGCCTGCGTCAGGGGAGTCCTCCTCCCATCGCTCCCGGGGAGATCCCGGCAGGGATCGAGGGAGCCTTGCAGGCCCACGGTTACGCGGGCGGCGAAGACAAAGATCTCTAGGGGCGATCCAGGGCCCTCGCCCTGCTGGTCCCGCGATCGGCGATTCATTCACGGCTGCCACCCTGCTGGCCCTTGTTGCTCCGTTGACGGGCCAAGACTAGCTGCGACAGGTCTTGGTCACCGATGCCGGAACCGACCTCAACTTCGGGCATTCGGTCGCTTTCGAGGGTTCTACGATCCTGCTCGGGGCGCCCAACGACGAGGAGGTCGCGAGCAACGCAGGTGCCGCCTACCTGTTCGACCCGATCACCGGGCAGCTGCAGTCCAAGGTCTTTGCCCCCGCACCAGTACCGTCTGCGCAGTTTGGTTACTCCGCGGCGGCGGCGGGTCAGCCTGTGTGCGCCGGGTTGTGGACCGAAGTGATCGATCCGGGTGATGGGGGGCCGTCTACGTCTTCGACGCAGCTATGGGCGCGTACGTGAATCGCTTTGTTCCTGATCCTGCTGAGAACGCCGCGCGTTTCCGAACCGACATCGCGGTCTCCGGCAAGCGCTTGGGCCTATCTGCCCCCAAGGGATCGGCCAGCGCTGCGGTGAGAGGGTTGCCGATCTCGGCCTCCCGTCCTTGAAGCGGGACGATCCACTCGGCTGGTCCGCCGGGGCCACGGATCAATACGCCGTGGTCGGAGCCTGGAAGGACCACCACTCGGGCTTCGCCGGCTCGGGTTGCATCTACGTCGACTCGACGAACATTGCAGCCGTGGATGTCTGCAGCCCGGCAGTGACGGACCCGATCGGTGCCCCCGGCATGACCGCCGTTCTGGGCAGGCCCATGGTGCAGCTGCAGGAGATGCAGCTCGTCGCAAAATTCCTCCCCTTCGACACCTTCGCGTTCTTGCTCGCCAGCCGAACGGCGGGCTTTCTGCCGGGGGGGAAGCCAGGGCAACCTCTGCCTAGGTGGGAGCATTGCGCGCCTGAATCGCCCTGGGGAAATCGGCTTGTCGAGTGCAGGGTTCTGGAGCATCGACATGAACCTGTCTATCCGGATCGTCAGGGCTGATTCTGTCCTGGACCGCACACTGTCCGGATGCTCCTACTCACTCCAGTGGTCCTAGTCGCCGCCGCAGCAGCAACCCAAGGGTCGTTCCCGATTGGTCACGAGACCGTGACGTGGACCGATCCCGCGCGGAACAACCGCAGCATCACAACGGAGATTTGGTACCCGGCGACTTCCACCGGGGACTCCACCCCAGTGGCGACTCCACCACCCGGAGGGTTCCCCGTCATTTCCTTTGGTCACGGCTTCCTCATGCCGGCTGAGCGCTACGGATTTCTTTGGGAGGGGCTCGTGCCGGAGGGGTTCATCGTGGTCTTGCCGCGCACGGAGGGCAGCGTGTTTGCCAACCATGAAGCGTTTGGCCTAGACCTGGCCTTCACGATCGCACGCATGCAGCTGGAGGGGGCGACGCCGGGGAGCCCGTTCGAGGGGGCGATCGGTGAGCGCTCCGCGGTCGGCGGTCATTCCATGGGAGGCGGGGCGAGCGTCCTCGCAGCGTCCTACGATTCGGGCATCGATGCGGTCTTCAACCTGGCTGCCGCGGAAACAAATCCCTCCGCTGTCGCCGCCGCGGCCGCTGTCTTCCAGCCGTCGCTGATGATCGCCGGCACGGCCGACTGCGTCACGCCAGTCGACGATCATCAGGGCCCCATCCACAACGCGCTCGCCGCAAGCTGCCGGCTGCTCGTCGAGCTGGATGGCGCTTCGCACTGCCAGTTCGCAGCATCCGACTTCTTCTGCAACACCGGGGAGTTCTGTTCCGCCGCGATCAGCCGTGCGGTCCAGCAGGAGCAAACGCTAGCGCTCGCCCTGCCGTGGCTCAACGCGCAACTGCGCGACGACGGGAGCGCCTGGATCCAGTTTGCGGGGGCACTCTCTGGCCCGGGCTTGGCCGCCGTGAATGGAGGCTGCAACCCGGGTCCGCTCCGAATCTGCGAAGCTTCCGCAAACTCCAGCGGCCAAGGTGCCACCATGACGACGACTGGCTCGAGCGGTCTGGCAGCGAATGACCTGGTGCTCGTGGCGAGCAGCCTTCCCGCGTCGACGGTTGGGCTGTTCATCTACTCGGGAGCCAGCTCGGACCTTCCGTTCGGCAACGGCACCCTGTGTCTGGGTGGCATGCTTCGGAGGCTTCCCGTGGAGGTCGCAAGCGCTGGAGGCGTCATGACCCATGCGGTGGACAGCGCAGCCGTCAGCGCGCCTGCCGGGCCGATTGTGGAGGGGACGACCTGGGGCTTCCAAGCCTGGTTTCGCGACACGGCGGCTGGTGGGGCGCAGTTCAATCTGTCGGAAGCCCTCGCGATCTCATTCGAGTCCTAGCGGCGGATTCGACGCCGGGTTCACTGCTGTGGATTCCCGGCAGCGAACGCGGCTGGACGTGGATCGCTACCGATAGCGCCAGGTCTGGACGTCGGTCCACTTTTTGTCGTCACCCTGGCTTTGCCAGCGGTAGGTGAAGCCCTTCTCACCCGTCTTGCCGAAGACGGCGCGGCTGCCGGAGGCGAGCTCTCCATTCATCGACACTAGGTTGAAGACCATGCGCTCGCCTTTTAGGCCGCCTTCGAGCTCCGCGCTTTGACCTTCGCTGTTGATCCAGAGCATGCGCCAGCCACCCTCCATCGGGAAGTAGGTGGCTTCGGTGCGCAGCTTGCTTGTGGCTGCGTCGTACATCGACGAGCGCAGGGCCGCGCCGTCGAAGATCGGCGCGACCTCGGCGCGTGAGGCTCGATCGGGCTCCGCATCCTTGGTCGTCACCGCCCATGTGCCGAGGAAGAAGTCCATGCGTCGCTCGTTGGGGAGATCCTTCAGGGA
>CAYWNK010000063.1:0-24673 GCA_964459495.1 uncultured Planctomycetaceae bacterium | reverse complement strand
CGAAGTCCAGTTCGTAGACCTGTTCCAAGACGCTCTTGGTCAGCCCCTGCACTAGCTTGTCTTCTCGTGTCGGAATGCCCAATGGACGCAAGCGTCCATCGGCCTTAGGGATGTAGGTCCGCCGCACTGGTTTCGCCCGATAGGCTCCGCGCGCGAGGCGCGCAGAGAGGTCTTGGAGGTTGTCCTCCAGACCTTCTGCGTAGCTAGCCCAAGTCACACCGTCGACTCCTGCCGCAGCAGTCTTCTTCATGTCGAAGAAGACTGCTCGCAGGTGGTCCACGTTGTAGCTGTGGTGCCATAGCGAGGTGAGCTGCTGACCCCTGTGCCGGTCAGCCGCTTCGCGTAGCCGCTGAAGGTTGCTTTGCAAGGTTGCCCGACTCTGCGTTCGGTCCTTGGTTTCCTTCAACGAGTTCCCCATGGCCCTTGCGCCTTCCCTCCACTCGCTCCGCCGGTCGGGCCGCAGCCCGTCCTTTGTTCGCGTGCTTCTTCGGTACTATGCACTCGTCCGACTTCTCATGCTCGTGCATCAGCGCTTTGCTCCAATTGGATTGTCGCTGCGGACCGGTGCTCCCATCGTTCGCACCGGCCAAGCATGAGATCTCCCAGTTCCCGCGCGAGGTGATTCCGCACATGCTCGGGGTCTCAGACCGCGGAGGAGCGGGTGCACGCTCGCCTTGCTAACGCGAACACCCGTGTTGCCTTCCGTACTCGGTAGGACGTCGGCCTCCTCGATAAGACGACTTTCGCGGCTCAACACCCGGCCTATGCGTACCCCTGTCAACGCTTCGCCCCCCACCCTCACGGGTACAGACGCATGACTCGGGGCCAGCGTGAGTGGCTAACTCTTCACTGTGGGACTCTTTCATTCCTTTCACCTCGCCAGTTAGCTGGCGCGCACCGAGCCCGTCTGTGAGAAGGCCCCGTGGATCAAGGTGTTGGTCTGGTTTTCTGGCTGCGGGCAGCATGCAGCCCGCAGAGCCGGTTCCTTAGGAGAGATGCCAGTCCCGCGACCCGCACCCGTCTGTCCGCACTATGGGTCGCTGCAAAGGTGCATGGTCGCCCGGTGCATGAGGAGGTCCGCCCGGTCGGTTCTGCTATCGCCTCGTCAGAGTCAGATGCTCTGGGGCTCAGTACGCAGGAACCATGACCGGGCGGGTTTGCGGGGTGGCGGTGTTCTCTAGGTGGCTGGCGTTCGTTGATCCGACCTGGCGAGGTTCCGTTGCTTGGAGTGGGCGGTTCTAGGCCGCCGGAGCCTCCGCGGGAGAGTTGCGAAGCGGCTCGTAGACTTCCCCGGTCCGCAAGAGTCGGTGCAGTCGCACGCTCAGCTTCCGAGCGACCACGATGCGCGCTCGTCCACGTGCGCGAGCACCTCCCGTGCTAAGCACGCGCTCTCCGCAACGCCGTAGATCGCTGTCGACGCCCTTTGGTCCGAGGATCCGCGTGGCCGCTGAAACGAGCAAGGATCCCATGAAGCGATCTCCGGCCTTTGTGATGCCGAGCATAGGGCTGCTCATCCCCGACTGATTCAAGCGTGGGATCCAGCCAAAGTAGGCACCGAGAGTGCGCGACTTCGCAAAGCGCTTTGGGTCGCTGACTGTGACGACAAAGGCCAGCGCGATCAGAAGTCCGACTCCGTGGACTTGTCGCAGCCAAGAGGTCTGGGGGGACGATGTGCCCGAAAGCTCTTCGATTTGCTTGTCGTAGGAATCGATGCCGTCGCATGCGGATTGGATCTGGTCAAAGACCGGATCCAGCGGGAGGCTAGCCTTCTCACCCCATCGCCCTGGATTCGTCGGATTGGCGAAATCCCGACGACGGGTCCAAGGCCTAGTCCAACGAATCGGTGCAGGGCTCGGTATCTCCACACGGTATCTCCATGCTCACAGGCCGGCGGCAGCGCCTTCTTGCAAGAGTGGCACTCGCCCGCAACGAACATCGCTGAGGCAACGACGCGGTCGCCCACCTTGACGGTGTGAACGTCCTTGCCGACGGCTACGACAACGCCGGCAAACTCGTGCCCCAGGTGCATGCCCGGCTCAACGCCCATCTCTGGACCAGTCTGCGTGAAAGAGCAGATCGGGCAGAAGGGGTGCGGCTCAGGCCGGGGAAGGCAACAGGCGCAAAAATACTCAGGTATTTGCGCATCTGGCGTAGACGCTCCACGCCGGAGGTTGCTGTGAGCAGCTTCGTTCTTGCCGCTCGCATCTCATCCCCCTTGGAGGAGTCGTCTGCGGTTCTAAGCCCTGCGGCCATCCCGAGGGCTCAGCTGTCCAAGGGTAGGCCCGCCTGTGGCCTAACAACTCCCCATCATCTCGCTTCTTTGTCTATGCAAGTGAAGAACTTTCTACCGCTGCTCGCACTTCTCGGTCTCTCCGCTCCCGCTGCCGCCCAGCTCCCGTTCTTTGCGGGCGACGACACCCCGGACACCCAGGTGTACATCGCGCCCGACCCCGACGACGGGGGGAAGGCCAAGTTCTACATCAATGGCGAGCTCACCTACTCCGAGCTTGACGTCCCCCAGGCGAGCAAGGGACTCCTGCAGAACATCCGCTGGGTCCAGGCCACGATCGATGACTTGGACGGCAACGAGGCGAGCGGTTGGCCCCTCGTCAACGGCGACTTCGACGCCCAGGCCAACACCCAGAAGTTCATCGATGCGATGGATGAGTGGAAGGCCTATGGCATCAGGGCGTTTACTCTGAACATGCAGGGAGGCTGCCAGTGTGTCGGAGGGGTATCCGGCAACTCGCAAGGCTCGCTTGACAACAATCCCTACGGGTCCACCGGTGAAAAGTGCTTTGTGGACTGGGATATGGGCGTCGCCAGCGAAGAAGCCGCGTACTTGACTCGGATGGGATCGTTCATCCGTGCTGCGGACGACCGGGGAATCGTCGTGATCCTGGGGCTGTTCTACTTCGGCCAGGACGAACGACTCAACGGGAATGCTGCCGTCAGGCTAGCCACCGAGCGTACGGTCCAATGGGTGATCGAGAACAACTTCACCAACGTGATCTTCGAGGTGGCTAACGAGTTCGGCATTCAAAACCCCGGACCTTGGTACGAGCATTCGTACTTGAACGACGGCCAGGTCGGCTTCCTGCTGGACTTGATCCATGAGCTGACGAACAACGACGGAGTGGAAGACTCAGTGGGCTTTCTCAGCAACCCGAACTGGGTGGTCCCCACCCTGCCGCAGCAACATGCCCTCACCACGAACTCCCGTTCGGGCGGCGGGCTGAACCCGGTCCACTGGGTGCAAAACGCCGACTTCCTGCTGCTGCATGGCAATACCCTGAATTCCACAGGCGTGACCAACCTGGTGGCGGCGACCCGGAACCAGCTCACAAGCAACGGATTCGGCCCCTTCGGCAAGCCCATCGTCTTCAACGAGGATCCGGGGCTCAACGACACGAACCTTGGCCTGAAGGTCCCCAACATGCAGGCTGCATACGACGCCGGAGCTTCCTGGGGGCTCTACTGGGACAAGTACCACCAGTCCGCCCCGTTCGAGCCGGAGATCGCAGAGCTCTCGAACCCGGATATGGAGGTCTTGGCCGAGGCCTACATCGAAATCCTGGGGAGCCCTTCGGTGGGCATGCCCTACTGCCGTCCGGCCGCTCCGAACTCGACCGGCAACTGGGCCCACATTTACGCCAACGGCTCGACAGCCGTGCAGGACAACGACCTTGTCCTTCTAGCGACCGGCTTGCCTAAGTTGACCTTCGGGATCTTCTCGGTCGGTGACCAGCAAAGCAGCGTCATGGTTCCCAATTCCCAGGGCGTACTCTGCAACCAGAGTCTGGTGTTCGGCCGCTTTCCTCAGATTCTGACGGCCGACAATGCGGGCTGTTTCAGCCTTGAGCTCGACCTCACGGACTTTCCGATAGGGCTCGGGGGCTTCCCTGTTTCCATCGGTGAGACCTGGAACTTCCAGGCTTGGTACCGAGACCTCAACCCGATTGTGACCTCCAACTTCACGGACGCCGTCAGCATCACCTTCCAGTGAGAACCTAGAGATCGCCCAGGATGTCGCTTGGTAGCGGCAGCCTGGGCCCAACCGGGGGGAACGAGCTACCGAGCCGCGCCATTTCTGCCCAGCTCCCAACCCGCCACCGTCGCGAGTCATGAAGCAAAACGCCTACGGTTCGACGCAACCGGCCAGGCCACCTCGGTTCCCGGCACGACATCATCCACCGGAGACTCGCGAAGCGCCCGCTCCTCGAAGACCCGGAGCGCAATCTGGCTCGAGTTCTTGCCGCTGACCCGCAAAGTGCGGCGAATTTTGCTGGAGTCCTGCATCCCAGGGACGGCGGGCGTGGACGGGGAAAAAAGCCCGCCCCAGAAAATCGGCGATTGTTGGTCGCGAACGAGGCTCGGTCCCGAACTGGCACCCGTCCCCCCGCGACGCTTTGAATCCCCCTATGCGCGAGCCTCTTTCTCCGCCGCGCCTGCAAAACTCACCATGAACCGCCTTTTGTTCGCCGCCGCTCTTGTTGCATCCGCTGCAACCGCCGCCGCCCAGAACGTCGTCTACACGATGACCAACCAGGCTGACGACAACTCCATCGTCCTCTTCGTGCGCAACGCGAACACGGGCTTTCAGCAATTCGGGCAGATCAGCACCGGCGGGCTTGGGCTCGACGGCAACCTGGGTTCCCAGAATCCGTTCATCTTCACGACCGACGAGAACTACATGCTGGTGACCAACCCCGGCAGCAACGACGTCACCGTGATGCAGCTCTTCTTCGGGGTCATTCCGAACCCCATCCAGACGATCCCCTCCGGTGGTGAGCGCCCCCTCAGCCTCGCCATGAACGGCAACACCGTCTACGTGCTGAACCAGGGCGCCCCCGCCGGCGTCACCGGCTTCACCTTCAGCGGCGGCCAGCTTACCCCCATCCCCGGCGCCAGCTACGCGCTCTCCGATCCCGACGCCAACCCGGGCCAGGTGCAGTTTGGCCCCCTCGGCGAGACCCTCCTCGTGACCGAGCGCGGCACCGACCGCATCGCCGTCTTCCCCGTCCAGGCTGGCGGCACCCTGGGCACCCCGAACTTCGTCGATTCCCCCGGATCAACCCCCTTCGGCTTCGACTTCACCGGCACCACCATGGTGCTCTCCGAGGCCTCCCCCGTGCCGGCCAACACCAGCTCGGTGTCGTCCTTCCTGCTGAACCCCGCTGCGGCCGCCCTGCAGACCGTCTCCAGCGCGCTCCCCACGAGCCAGGACCAGGCCTGCTGGATCGAGATCACCGCCAACGGCCGTTACGCCTACTCGTCCAACACCCCCAGCGAGTCCATCTCCGGCTACCGCGTCATGGATGACGGCGCCCTCGTGCCCCTCACCGCCAACTCCGTCGTGGCCAGCACCGCCGGCCTGGGCGGAGCCCGCGACATCTACATCGAGAACGGCGTGCTCTTCGGCGTGCTGTCGGGCGCCGGCTCGATGGTCGCCCTGCGCGTTCTGCCCGGCGGCGAGCTGAGCCAGCCCGTCAGCTTCGGCTCCTTCGCCCCGGGCGCCGCCGGCGTGCTGGCGCGCTAGGCCGTTGAACCAGGCCTGAGGGCTGGTCGATCGACCAGCCCCCTCGAGGCAAAAGCGACCGCAAGCTCGGGGGCCTCACCGTCACCGGGCTTGTTTGCGAAATGCTCGCCTTCAGCTCGGCACGCGCTCGACCCGCCGGACCGCTGTGGCCGAGCGACCCGCCGCCCGCTCGGCTGACTTGCGGATGCCGTTCAGCATGCCTCGGAACACGAAGGCGTGGAAGGGCAGCACCGAGTACCAGTAACCGAGCCCCGCCAGGCCGTGCGGGATGAAGAGCGCGGTCTGAATCAGGCGAGTGCTGCCGTCCTCCTGGGGACGGACCTCGAAGCTGAGCTGAGCTAGGCCGGGGAGCTTCATCTCCGCGCGTAGGGTCAGGCGCTTGGGCTCGTCCACGTCGGTCACCCGCCAGAAGTCGAGCGCGTCGCCGTAGTCCACCTGCTCGGGGTCCCGACGGCCGCGCCGCAGACCTGGGCCCCCGACGAGCCGGTCCATCCAGCCCCGGATCTTCCAGAGAGCGTCTGCCGCGTACCAGCCGTGGCCCCCACCGATGCGACAGACAGCGCGGAAGACATCCCCTGGAGCCGCATCGATATCGACTCGCCAGCTGTCGCGAAACACATCCCCGCCAGCCCAGTCGGGATCCCCGGCCATGGGGCCCGCGTTCGTCCACCTGGTTTCGACGAGACCCTGCCGCTGGTTCTCCAGGCCAAGGTCGATGGCATGACGTACGGTCAGGAGTTCCTGGGGCATCAACTCGGCCGCTAGGTGTTCCCGGCAGATGACCTCGTTCTTGAGCCCCTCCGCGAGCGGTCGCGCCACGCGCGAGCTGATGGGCGTCACCAAGTGGATCCAGAGCGAGCTCAGCCGCGGCGTCAGGATCGGCACGGCCGCGATCCTGCGTTTGGGCAGCCCCCGGGCCGCCGCCATCGTCGCCATGAGCTCGCGGTAGGTCAGGATCTCGGCCCCGCCAATATCGAGCTGCTTGCCGATTGTGCCCGGCGTCTCTAGGCATGCCGTGAGGTAGTGCAGGACGTTGCGAATGGCGATCGGCTGGCACCGCGTGCTCACCCAGCGGGGCGTGATCATCGCCGGCAGCCGCTCCACGAGATAGCGCAGGATTTCGAACGAGGCCGACCCCGAACCGATGATGATGGCTGCGCGCAAGACCGTGACGGGCACGCCAGTGGATGCCAGGCACTCCTCCACTGCGCGGCGGGAGCTGAGGTGCTCGCTGAGCCCCGGGCCGGTCTCGCCCAGGCCGCCGAGATAGATGATGCGACCGACGTCCTCGTCCGCCGCAGCAGCGGCGAAGTTCGTCGAGAGCCGGCGGTCGCGGTCGGAATAGTCCTTGCCCGCGACCATCATCGAGTGAATCAAGTAGTAGGCCGCTTCGCATCCCCGCAGTGCCGCCCGTACATCCCTTCGGCTCTCCGCATCCGCCTGCACGACCTCGACCTTGGGATGGCCAGACCAGGGCCGATGCGACAGCTTGCGCGGCGCCCGCGCCATGCACCGCACCCGATAGCCAGCCTCGAGGAGACGAGGAACCAGCCGTCCCCCGATGTAGCCGCTTGCACCGGTGACTAGGACCGTGCCACGCCTTCGGTCGCTCGAACCGTCGCCGGCCTGCGCGAGGACTTCGCTTGCCTCGCTCAAAGGGCCTCACTTCGAATCGCTACGCTGAAGACAAACCCGTTGATCACCATCAGCGTGAGGGCCGGCAGGATCAGCACGAAGGAGTCACGAATACGCACACGGGTGAGAACTCCGAGGAACATCAAGAGGCTGAGCCCCCCGGATCCAAGGATCAATGCGAGGGGCATGAAATAGCCGACCAAGATCCCCAGCGCGCCCAGGATCTCAAGGCCGCCCGTCAGCGTTCGCATGCGATCCAGGCCGTAACGCTCAAACTCCGCTTTCATGGCTGCCGTACCTAGGCACGCCCAGCCGAAAAAGAAGAAGGCCGCCATCGACAGGGCTCGGGAAAGCTCGAAGGCGATGTCGATCATCGTGGGCTCAGCCGAAACGGAGGGCGACCAGCGAGACGCTCATCGCCAACATGAGAAGGGCTGGCAAGGACCGAATCGCGGGGTCCTTGACCTTCGCGTGCATCGCCAGCGCTCCCACCATCAGCAAGGCGATGATGGAGGCGGCTGGCAGAACGGCCTCGGGAATCCACAGGCCGGCCAACAGCAGGCCTGCACACCCAACCTTGAGTAGACCGACAACGAAGAAGGCTGGGCTTGGAAGCCCGTAGGCCTCAAACTCCCCACGCAGCGAAGTGGAAGTCCCGCCCCGGTAGCTCGTCGCCGAAGACGCTCGCAGGATCCACACGTTGAGAAGTCCGAGTCCGAGGATGACCTGCAGAATGGAAGCGGGAGTGATCACAGGCATGGCATTTTGGCGAGGCGAAGCAAGTTAGAGCGAGTGGGAACCCGAACGGGAATCCACCGGAAGTGCGGTTCGGGGGAGAGTTCAGAATGGACAGGCGAATCCCTGCCGGTGATCCGACCACCGAGCGCCCCAGTGCAAAAAGCGACCTGGAAGAACCAAGGTTCAGCCTCCAGCAGCTCCTCGGATCTAGGGCCCCTTGGCCGTGAACGGCCCCCCCTTTGGTGCGTCACCCTTCGGACGGGAACCATCTCCGGATGCAAATCAGCCGGGAATCATCGAGCGCAAGGGCCTTGCACTCCGCGTTCGGCCAGGCTGGTACGATGACTCCATCTGGGGCTTCCCCCCAACTCCCACGACCCTCCCATGCCCGACCTCGCCAAGAGCATCCTCAAAACGATTCTCGTGTCGGTGATGCTGATGCTCGGCTCAGCGGATCCTTCGCTCCGTCCGCCCTTATTGGTCTACGACTTCCATCTACCCCACGGACCCGTTGGCAACGTTGAACATGTCAAAGCGCTGGGCTTCCATGGAATCGTGACGCGCGTCGGAATCCCATCCGACGTGCCGAAGCTCAGCCAATATGCCGCCCACGTGGACACCCTTCAGGGCTTCGAACTGCTTGCGTTCGTGCCCTACGACTTCACCAACCCGAACAGTCCGCAGGTGTGGCGGGACGCCCTCCCCATCCTAGCCAGCGCCAAGGCCCCGCTCTGGGTGATCGTGAGGGAGGCCCCCTCGGACGCCGCGCTCCATCAGCTCCTTGAGGAAATGGCGACCGAGTCCCAGTCCGCCGGGGTCCGAACCGTGATCTACCCCCACTGGAACACGGACATCGAGTCCGCTGCCGAAGCCTCGGCGCTCATCAACGCCATCGGGCACCCCAACCTGAGCAACTCCCTCAACACCTGCCACGAGATCCGGGTGGGCAACCAGTACCGTCTCGACACGGTGGCCTCCCAATACGCTCACCAAAGCTCCCTGATCACCATCGCCGGCGCGGACGACAATGCCTACTCGGGCCCCTTCATCCCCGGCGTCGACTGGAGCGACGCCATTCGCCCCCTGGACAAGGGCGCCTTCAGCCTCCAGCCCTTCCTTCAGGGGCTCCAGGATTCCGGTTACAAGGGCCCGGTGATCCTGCACACCTTTGGCATCGCCGGGGACCCGGGGCATCGCAAGCGCTCGCTACGCGCTTACGGACAGTACCTCGAGCAGCTCGCCCCCTAGGCAACTGGCCGAACCTTGCGCCCCCTCCATCCGAGTCGAAAACTCGGAGCAAAACTCAGTCCATCAATTCGGCAGTGTCAGGGCTGCCCGATGGAGCTGAATGAGGAGCGCCTCGGCAGCCGCCTCGTCCGGTTGTTCGGGGAGGCTCGAGCTCGCGATCTGCCCCTTGAGGCTGGAGGTCATGTTCTCGGCTAGGGCAACGAGCGATGGATAGTCGAGGGCTCCGTCACGGATGCCCAACAAGTGGCCAGCGTCGGGGCGGCGGACCAGGAGAGTGCCATCGGTGAGCACTTCGCTCCCCATCTTGAGGAGTCGCACGAGGTGCATGGCGTGTTTGGTGTCGTAGCCGTGCTTCTCCTCAAGTGCCGCCCGGGTGGGGTTGCGCTCCCTGCGCCAAGTCAGGTAGTGGTTCCAGTGCTTCAGGTCGGCCTCAAAGGCCCTCTGCTGGTCGGTGTCCGGAAAGCGCTCGCGGCCGCCTTGCAACCTTGCACCGTAGTCTCTGGACTCTGGCTTGGCGGAGGGTGGATTCTTTAACCAGCGGTAGTGGCGCTCGATCCGTTGAAGCTGATCCAAGGCATAGCCCATGAAGCGCCGCCCCACCTGCTTGGACAGGAAGAGGTTCTTGGCTTCGATCAACTGGCGCCCGGCTGGACTCAGAAAGAGAACGTCCTCCTCATGCGTGAAGAGCGATTCCAGGATGTTCGGATTGCCCTGTAGAGCCAGGCGAACGAATTTCGCCAACGCGTAGGTGACGTGATCCCCCCCCTCGGAAGTGTGCTGCTCAAACTTGCTCAGCCCAAGGAGATAGCGATCCGGGGGAATGCAAACACCACGGGTATCGGTGTCGCTGCCTTCACGAGCTAGACCATGGGCCCGCGAACCCGAAAGAGTTCGCAGAATGAGGGTCTCTTCCCAGAACTCAGCCACGGCCAAGCTCCATTCGAGCCCTGACCACGTAGTCATCAAGCGCATCGAACGAGGTCACCTCGTCGGGGAGCTGGCTTTCCTCGAAGGCAATGTCGAGACGGCCCTGAAGGACATCCAGAGCGCGCCCGTGAGCCTCAGCCTCCCCCGCCTCCAGTGGTTCCTTCTCTTCACCCGAACTCTTGCGCTCGGCCAGGGACTCGATCCCCTCCAGTCCATACTCCTCGTTGAGCACGAGTAGGTTCGCTTCAAGCCTGCCGGTGCGCAGGACATGGATCCCCGTGAGAAACACGCGGTAGCAGTAGAGCAGTCGCTTGACGGTGTGCTCGCCTCCCGCGAGCAGCTTGCGCTGATTGCCTGCGAATCCGTTGTAGTGGTGATAGAGATGGCGAATCACACAGCCCTCACCGATCTCCTTGAGCTCGTCGTGCCAGGGGCCGCCGTGAACGACCAAAGGCGAGAACAGCTGCTCCAGGACGTAGCCATTCCGCCTCGTCATGAGTCGCGCAAACTTGACGAGATCATGGGCAACCCAATCCAGCTCAAGCCCGTCACGCACCTCGAGGATCGAGATGGTCTCGTCAAGAGAGCGCAGCCGAAGGACCTGGTCGAGGGGAGCGACAAAGGCTCCGCGTAGATCATAATCGCTGTTCGCGGACTCAAAGCCATAGAGATGGGCGCCACTCACGGTAGCGAACAGGGGCTGTGGGCCCTGGCCTACGATCTGCTGCAACCAGGTCAGCTTGTCTTCGATGTCTTGGTTCATGTGTCCGTCTGCCCGCTGCGTCCCACGCGCTTGTTGTTGGGTGGCAAGGATCTGCCCGGAAACGGATCCTACCAACGCTCTGAAGCCACCGTGGGTTCTGGCTCTATCCACTCCGCCCGCACGACCAATTTTCCGGGTCTGACGATCACCCGGCCGCCGATGGACCCGTAGGTGTGCGCCTTGAAGTTCTCAGGTCCCGGGAGCTCTTCGGTATTTTTGCTGCCGAGGGCATCACGGAAGGCGCCCACATCCCAAGGATCATTGAGCAGGGTGTGCTCCACGAACCAGCGCTGGCGATCGTGCAGCTGCTGCCCATCGCGGTCAGCGCTGTCGGGCAGTTCTGGCAGCGCGAGCGCGGAGTGTCGCAGGGCCTGCGCGCGGAAGCGGTTGATCTCATCGACGAGGACATCCGCATCCACGCCGATGGCCCTCGACAGCACCGCAACCGATCCGAAGTCCTCGCCGCGGAAGCGATTGCCCGTCCCCGGCTTGGGGTAGCGCAGAGTGATCTCCCAGTCCTGCAATCGAAACAGCCAGCAGATCAGGTCCAGGATCCACTCATAATCCCAGAAAGCGCTGTTGTGCTTCACACGAACGGCCACCGCGGGAAGCACTTCGTTCCAAGCGAGCCGATGGAGACGACCCCCGGCATCTCGAAGCTGGCAGCCTTGCGCGCTGAGGAGCAAGGCGGTCCCATTGGATTGACCCAGACGGCGAAGATTGTCGAGTCCCCAAAAGAAGGCCAGGCCGGCCTGGAGCGGAAGCAGCCACCACCAGTTCTGAATCGGATCCACCCCCAAGCGCCACAGGAACACTGGGGGGAAGATCAGGATGCTCAGGGTCGTCAGGACCAGATTCAGGAGCGCGTTCCTCGAGGAATAGGAGTAGCTGCGGGGCAGCGGGGCTCGAAAGGCGGGCATCGCGGGCAGCCCGCCTCCTCCCACAGGCGGGGGACTCTCCCTGGGAGCTCGCTGGTCCGACTTGACCTCCGTCCCTGAGCTCAGACCCCGAACCGCCCTGACCCCCATCGCACGCGGGTCGACCCACTCCCCCCGTACGATCAGCTTGCCGGGCTTGACGATCACCCGGGCACCGATCTCCCCGTAGGTGTGGATCACCTGCCGACTGCCACCGCCCCGCGACTCGGTCGTGTGCGGACCAAGCTGCTCCGCGAAGACCCTCTCATCCCAAGGATCGTTCGGCAGAGTGTGCTCCGAGAGCCAGCGCAAGCGGGCGTGCTCGGCCAGCTCGTCATCATCCGCCCCTGCGGGAACACTCGGGAGCGGACAAGCGCGCCCCCTCAGGGCAAGGGCCCGGGCCTCATTCATCGCTTGCACAACCTCACGGGCATCGGCGTCGATGTCCCGGCCCGCCAAGGTGTAGGTCCCCAGGTCTTCCCCGCGAAGCCGGTTTCCGGTCCCCCGCTGGGGGTAGCGAACCGTCACCTTCCAATTCTCACCGCGCTGCAGGAGCCAGCACCAGAGCTGCGTAAAGGGATGGAGGAACTCCACTCGTGGTTGCTCGCAAGTCGCTTCTACCGGCAGAATTTCCTCCCAGCGAAGACGCAGTTCGCCGCTCCCCCCATCCCAAAAATCGCACCCATCGGAGTGGATCAAGAGGGCTGGGCGATCGATCTGGAAGTACCGGCGCCCTTCCCAAAGCGCGAGCCCGATGAAGAACAGACAGGCCAATCCACCGAGCCACCACACGATGCCGTTCCCGTCTCCATGGAAGCTGAGCGCCAGTCCGCCCCCTAAAAGGAGCGCCAACAGACCGTACCCGGCCATCGTGCCCAGTGTGCGCCGCCTGGAGTACCAGTAGCCGAAGTCTCGGTTCCAAACCGGCTCTTTCATGCTCGCGGCCATTCTAGCCCTACCCTGGAACCACGGACGAAATTCATGGAGCCGCCGAATTTCAGGGCACGGAAAATCGAGCCAGAAACCGGAGCCTGTCGGCCTCTGCTCCTTCGATCGTCCGAGGTTTCGTTTCCTCAGGATGCAATCCGCTGAACGGGCCCCCCCGCCTGGAGAGAGTCACAGTCCAAGGCTGTATGCTCCAGCGCCATCCTGTTGGGCTTGTCCGAGGCAGGACCGCCAGACACCCGCCAGGCCCCCCAGCTCCACACTGCCCCCACTCGCGTGCGCCGCCCGAGCGCTCCCCATGCCGCGAATCCAACGGATCGAAGATCCCGATGCCCTGCCTGCGCTCAAGCCTCTGAAAGAGGGTTACATCCAGCAAGCCACCGCCCCGCTGGACGGAATGTGGCTCACCGGCTTTGTGCCCATGGCCAGCCATTTCGGTTTCTACGAGTCGGACGAACTGGTCGGCTACTGCTGCGTGAACGACGATGGCTACCTGCTCCAGTTCTATTGCGACCCGAATTCGGCCTGCGATCCTGTCGAGGTCTTTGCGTCCCTCTTCCAGAATGCGGACCAGCCCGCTGGCAAGCTCGCTGGCGTCTTCGTCAGCACCGCCGAACCCAATGTCCTCACCCTCTGCATGGATCGCTTTCCCAGGTTTGAGGTCAACGCACTGATGTACCAGCGCCACTCATCTGCGCTTGAGGAACCGCTGGACAGCACGCCCACCTTGCTTCCTATGGAGCCCGACCAGCTCCTAGCCGCCGTTGAGATCGCGGTCCAGAGCATTGGCGCTCCGGACGTTTGGCTGCGCGGCTACTACGCGAGCCTCATCCAGCTCGGAGAACTCTTCGGTGCGTGGAAGGACGACCGGCTCATCGCCCTGGGCGAGAGCCGCGGCTACGACGACTACCAGATTGGCTGCGCCGACTTGGGCGTTCTCGTTTCAAGAGACGAGCGCGGCAAGGGGCACGCCACCCAGGTGCTGCTGCAGCTCGCGCGGTACAACGAAGCTCGGGGCCTCACATCCATCTGCTCCACTGAGCGGAACAACATCGCCGCCCAAAAAGCGATCGCTCGTGCCGGGTTCAAGCCCGTCCACCGCATCGTCCAATTCCACGCCTAGACCAAAAGAGGGCAGCGCCCGGCGAAACCGCGTGCTGCCCTCAATTCACATCTCTCCTCGGCTTGCCCCTTTCCCGGGCAAGGCGATCACTGGAACGTCACCCCGATGCCGTTGCTGAAGTTCGAGGTGGGCGCACCATTCTCAAAGTCCCGTGACCAGCACTGGAAGTACCAGGTTTCGCCGATCATTGCGCTGACCGGTCCATTGGGTTGCTCGAGCGCCTGCGGGTTGAGAATAGCGGAAAGGGATCCCAACGCCCCCGTGCTGGCCACCTGATCGACATACCGACCGATTGCGCCCGAAAGGCACAGATTGCCCGCGCTGCCGCCTGGGTTGCTGGTCACGGCATTGCCCATCGCCGTCGCGAACAGGCCAAACTGATTCGGCGGTAGGTCCTGGCAAGCCAGGACGAAGGGTTGGTTCACGGACTGGGAACCGCTGAAGGATCGGATCCACGCCGTCTGTCCGGTGCTGTTGGGGTTGGCTTCGCAGTACTGGGATCCAGTCGTGGACGTGAAGGAATCCTCGACGAAGGCTGCGCCCACGTCGCCGTCACTGCCAATGTTACCCTGGGCCACCCAGGGCGCGAGTGCGATGTCACCGCCAGGCAAGCTCGGGTCATAGAAGTTGCTGGAGATCGCGAGGTCCTGCACGGAACCATCCAGATCCCTCAGGGAATCCCGGCGAACCGCGACTCCGCTGCGGAGCTCAGAACCGTCCGACACCACGTTGAGTGAGGTGAAGTAGGCGTCAAAGCCGCCACTCGGATTCTCGCTGCGGTAGGCGAGCAAGAAGTCGTCGCCCTCCAAGGTGATGCGCGGGTCGGCCTGCTCCAGCTGCTGGTCTACGTCCTGCATGTTCGACACGTTGCGCGCATTGAAAGCGTCCCCATCCTGTGCCACCACGACGAAGATGTCGTTGTCTAGTCCAAGGAGGCGCTCAAACGCGATCATGTAGAATGGCTCCGCTGAGAACCCGGTGTCGATGGTCTGCATGCTAACGACCGGATTCACCGCATCGCTGAAACTGTAGGCGCGGTAACGCGGATGCCCGGTGATGTCGCCGTCAAATTCGACGATCCGGGCCCAGATGTCCCGGTTGGTGGGAGACTCCGCGCGCTCCCAGACAACCATGTACTGGTGCTCGGCACTGATCAGGTCAATGGTGCCCGAGGATTGCGAGATCCGGGGCTTCTGGTCGTCCTGCCCCGAGATGTTGGCGATGTCGACCAACGGCCCGATCAGGCTGCTGCCTGCCGACACGCCCTGCGCGACGATGCGACTCTCGGTCAGCGAGAGATTCCTGCGCTGAAACACCACCAGAAAATCGAACGAGGTGAAGGCATCGTTGCCAAAGCCCCCCACATCGGCGAAGGAGTCGTCGTTGAATCCCGCACCGATCGTGATCACAGGTGCCGTGAAACCACTGACCGCTTCGCGCACGCGCCCGAGAACGCGCCGCGAACCGATCACACTGCCCTCGGTCGCCACGACCAAGAACGCCTGCTCAAAGTAGTTGTTGGCCACCTGGGGATCCGACCAGCGGTCCGAGGTCAGATCGATCCCGGCAAGTCCCACAACCTGGCCGATCGAGTTGTTGTAGAAGATCGACTGCACGTCGTGGTCGAGGACCGAGAACGCCGTCTCGTAGACCATCAGGTACTGGTCGGTCTGGGGGTCGTAGGCCACGTCAACCTTGACCTGGTTGGCCGCGTCATTGACCACCCCAAAGGTGCTGATGACCGGGTCGACGATCAGCGGTAGCTCGGCGCTTGCCGCGAAATCCGCGGGCACGAGGATCTCGATCCCGCGGGCCCCTTGGCGCTGCTCCAGGAACTGCACCCGGCCCGCGCCGTCGATCGCTTTGGCGGCCCCGTAGCGCACGCCGCCAAGTGCATTCTCGAAGGCCCAACCGTCGCCGTCCTGACGCATGGCCAGTTCCGTGCTCACGTTCAATTCGAGGACCAGATCGCCGGCAGCCGGGCGCTCATGGAACACGAAGGTCTGCTCCACGTGCTCAAGGCCCAAGTGGTACACCTCGGTGATGGACCCGCGCTCGAGCTCGACCCGGCCAGCCCGCGTGCGGACGTTCTGGCGGCTGTTCAGGGCAGCGGCCTCGCCGTCGACCCGCAGCCCGTCCAAGTCGAAGCGCACGGGGTAGTTCTGCGGCGCATCCGACCCTAGGAAGGGCACAAAGCTGAAGCCAGTCGCGTCAAACGAGGCCTTGTAGGTGCGGCCCATCGCCCAAATTTCACCCGGCACGGGCTCGTCGATCAGGGGCGCTTCGAGGAGCTCGAGCAAGCCGCCCGGGGGAATCGTCCCGGCGGGCAGGGCGTCCACAACGTTGGGGCGGGCGCCATCGACGCCCGGCTCCCGAGCGAGGTCAGCAGCCGGGGCCTGGGCGCCCAGCGATGCGCTGAGCAGTCCGGCCAGGGGAACGAAGGCAAGGAGGGGGCGGATCATCATGTCGGTTTCGATTCAGGGATGGAGGGCGGCATTCGCTGCGTCGCCAACGGGATCCACGGATGCCCCCTTCCGACTTGGGGAAGAATTCCTGCAAAAGGCCTCCACCTCCTCCCAGCGGACTCGTCCCTGCGGCCTTCCCCAGCAACAACCGACCCGGAAGGACACGAAGGAACCCTGTGGTTTAGCATGCGTCCAGGGGGCCACGGCCCCTTCCCATAGCGCACCGACCATGCATCGACTCCTGATTCAGCTCATCGCACTGCTGGGCCTCCTCGGCACCGCGAGCCCTGCCACGCAGGAAGCCCACGATCGCCCGGACTTCGACCTCAGCTCCTGGGATGCCCGCCGCGGGAACATCGACGCGGCCTTCGACCGCGGCCTGGATCTCGATTCATCGGACGCCGCAGATCTCTTGGCCGAGGTGCTCGAGGCTGAGGGGGTGCCCTCCTGGTACGAGCTTGAGATCCGCGCACTCGCCAGCTGCTTCGAGCGTGCCCAGGCCCTTGCGCCGGCGGAGCGCCAGCGCCTCGAGGCCGCGCTGGGAACCCGCCCCGACCACCGCGCCGATGGCGATGGCGCCATCGCCGAACTGCTCCAGACGATTGAAACGCTGGGCGAAATCCTTG
The DNA here is from genome assembly GCA_964459495.1 of uncultured Planctomycetaceae bacterium. Taxonomy (GTDB): domain Bacteria; phylum Planctomycetota; class UBA1135; order UBA1135; genus CAYWNK01. The sequence continues at coordinate 7,747 of CAYWNK010000063.1, read as the reverse complement.
GGGCCCAGCACCCCGCCACCGTGCAGCGCTGGTGGACCCTGTCGAAGGTCTGTACGGACCTCGGGCGCTGGGACGACGCCCTCGACTACGCGGATCGTTCCCTGGAGCTCGCGCGAGCATGCCGCTTCGACGGCGAGCGCCGACCGATCCAGGTCGCGTTCCGCCAGATGTGGGTTGGCTTCCTGCTGGTCCGCATGGGCCAGCACGAACGGGCGGAGCGCGAGCTCCTCGCAGCCCACCAGGTTTTCGTGGATCGCAGGGCGCGCGAGCAAGGCGCCTTTGTCGAGATCAGCCTCTACGTCATCAACTACCTGGGAATGGAGTTCCAGGCGACCGGTCGCCTGGGCGATGCGGAGGCCATGCTGAAGATCTATGTCCGGGGCACTGGCTCGGCGTTTGGCGAGACGTCCAACCCGCACCTCGGCGCCCTGAACAACTTGGGGTCCCTACTCGCTGCACAGGGCAAGGCCGAGCAGTCCATCACCCTGCAGACCGAGGTTCTTGCGCGGGCCCTGCGGGTCATGGACCCGGGCGACCCCAACCTGACCCAGCTCTGGCTCAACCTCGGCTCCGCTTGCTCCAAAGTCGGACGCATGCAGGATGCCCGCGAGGCGCTTGCCGAGATCGCGATCCAGCCCGGCCCCCTGCCGATCCAGGCCGGCTTGGGTGCACTGGCACGCATGCGTCTGGCCTACCTGGAATCGCTTGCGGGCCGCTATGTTCTCGCCAGGGATCACGCGGAAGCCTCCCTGGCCCAGCATCGCGAGGCCCCTGCGCTCTCCCAGAGCGACGAGCGCAAGCTGAACATGATGCTGCTCACGGTCTTGCTCGAACTCAACGACCACGGGGGCATCGCCAAGCACCTCCCGGCGGTCGAGGAGGTGGCTCCGCCCGAATGGAGCCATCGCATGACCCTGATGCGCGGCGTCCTCGCCGAAGCTCAAGGCGACCAGACCGAGGCGCTCGCCCTCTATCGCAAGGCCCAGGACCAGGGCTCCGGGAGCATCTCGGTCGACGACGGCTGGGCAAGCAGTGCAGCCCTTCGCGAGGCCGGTCTGCTGTACCGCACCGGCGATGCCAAGGGGGCTCGCACGGCCCTCTCTCGCTCACTGCAGTTTCACGAGTCCAGCCGAGCACGCCTGGATCTCGGCTTTGAACGCTCCGTCTTTACCCGCAGCCCCACCCGCGCCCTCGGCCACGTGAACCTGGCCCTCGCCGACACGGCCGAAGCCTGGCGGGACCTCGAACGGGCCCATGCCCGCTCGCTGACCGAGCTGCTTCGCTGCACCCCCAGCCCCCAGCGCCGCGCCCTGGAACGCACGCTCAACGAGCTGGAGAAACGCCTAGGCGCCCTCGGCCCGCAGGGCGAAGCGGCAGAGAGCAGGCGCGAACTCGAGTCCGAACGACTCCGAACTCGCGCTCAAATTCTCGAGCTCGCCAAGGCTCAGGAGCTGGTCCCAGCGACGCTCGCCCAAGTCCAGGCCAGCCTCGACCCCGGTACCGCCCTCGTCGGTTGGACCCAGCTGGACTGGGCAGGCACCCGCGAGGTGTATTCGTGGGCCCTGCGATCCCAGGGCGACGTGCGCTTCTTTCGCATCCCCATCCAAGCCGCCGAAAACCCGATGAAGGAGCTGCGGGCCCTTACCGCCGACCTGGAGTCCGAGGCCGCCTCCCCCTTCCCCAGCCAAGGGGTGAATCCCGAGCATGCCGACCTTGGCAAGCTGCTGTTCGCCGGGCTCGTCGAGTCCGGCGCCCTCGAAGGCGCCGAACACCTCGTCCTTGTCCCCAGCATGTTCGAAGGCATTCCCTTCGGCGCCCTCGCCCTTGAACGCGAATGGGTATCGGAGCGCTGGAGCCTCTCCTACGCCCCTTCCTGCGGCGCTTACGTGGAACTTCGGGCGCGCCCCGCCGTGGAATCCCGTCGAGCCCTCGTTCTGGGCGATCCCCCGTTTCGGCCCGAGCACCTCGCTGCGGTGACGTCGAGCGAAGCCCGCGAGGCGGCGCCCCCCTCCCAGAGCCTCGCCCTGCTGCGCAGCAGCTCGTCCCTCAGCGACCTAGCCCGCATCCCCGAGACCCTGGAAGAGGCGCGTAGCGTCGCATCCCAGTTCGACGCCGCCACCCTGTGGACCGGCCTCGAGGCCAACGAGCCCGCCCTGCAGGAGCTCGCCCGAGCGAACAAACTTGCGGACTACGCCGTCATCCACCTGGCGAGCCACGCCGTCGTCGACTCCCACGATCCACGCCGCAGCGGCATCGCCCTCTCCCAGCTGGGCCTCCCCGATCCCTACGCCTGCGCCCTGCGCGACGAACCGATCGTCGACGGCTTCCTGTCCGTGCCTGAGGTCCTCGCCGACTGGAATCTGCAGGCCAACCTCGTCACCCTCTCCGCGTGCAGCTCTGCCCTCGGCAGCCCCGTGCACGGCGAGGGCTACGTTGGCCTGGCCACCGCCTTCCTGCAGGCCGGCGCCCGCAGCATGCTCGTCAGCCTGTGGGACGTGCAGGACAAGCCGACCCGCCTGCTGATGGAGTCCTTCTACTCACACTGGCAGGCGGAATCGGGAGAGCTTGCGAAGGCGCGCGCGCTGCAGACCGCGCAGCGCGAACTGCGAGAATTCGAAGAGAACGGCGAGCGTCCCTACGCCCATCCTTCCTACTGGTCCGCCTTCGTGTTGATCGGCAGCCCGGACTAGTCCGCCTCGGCCATGCGCTGAAGCAAGTCCGCCGCGGCCCCGCCGCGATGGGTTCCCGCGAGCCCGTCCAGCAGGCCGCGTGCGCCGTCCCCGTCGCCCGCGAGCAGCCGCGCCTGGGCCAGCTGCCAGGCGGCTTCGGGTGCGTACGATCCCTCACAGAGCGCGTGGGCCTGTTCCAAGGAGGCCAGGGCGGATCCATCCTCGCCGGCCATCAGCTGCGCCGAGCCGAGGTACAGCCAGGTGGCCCCCGCGTCGGCCGCGGCTTCCTCCTCCAGGGCCGCACCCAGCGCCTGCGCGGCCTCAGCCCAGCGGCCCTGCCCGTACAGCTCCAGTCCGCCTGCGAGCTCGGATCGCAGGCTCGCGGTCGGCATGGCGCTGCGCTCCGCCAGGGCGACCAGGCGTGCTCGATCGGGGGAATCGGCAGTGGCCTGCTGCCACACGCTGCGGCCAGCCCAAGCGAGGATCAACAGGCCGGCGGCGAGCAGCAGCACCCGCCCGAAGCCCCCGCGGATCGGAGCCTGCCCCGGACCCCGACTCGGATCACTGTCCTCCTCTAGGGGGACATCCGGCTGAAACGCTTCCTGCAAGTGGGCGTCACCCTGGACAGCGCATTCCTCGAGGGCGGCCCGCAGCATGCCCATTCCATCCACGCAGCCGAGCAGCTGACGCCGGACATCCCGCGCTGCATCGGGCTCCAATAGCCCCTGGGCAAGCGCCGCCACGTCCATCGGATCGGGCGCTGGAGTCCCGGCATCCGCCTCCCCCTCACCGGCCCAAGGCGAGCTGGCCCCCCTGCGGACCGCCCGCGCCCAGGCCAGCCAATCCTGCGCTTCCGAGTCGCCCTCCAGGCGCTCTCGCCAGCGCTCCGCGGCCTCGCCGTCCAGGTCTTCCCGTTCCAGGCGCAGCAGCTCTTCGATCTCTTGCGCCTTCATTGGGAAGCCCCCCCGCGCGGCATGCCCTGACCCCAGTCGTACGAAGCGAGATCGCCGAGGTCCGCAGGCTTGAGGCCACGCGCCTCGGCGGCGGTTCTCAGTTGGCGCAGAATAGTCTTCATGGTTTCGTACACCCGGGCGGCAGAGCCCAGCCCGGTGGCCGCAGCCACCGTCTTCGCGGTGCCCCCCTCCAGATAATAGGCACGGATCAGGAAGCGCTCCTCGGTTGAGAATTCCGCTATCACCTCCGACCAACCGGCCAATATCTCTGCGCGCCCCATCTCGCCCAGGGGTCCTGGACCCGTGTCCTGCAGCTCACGCGCCCGCTCCTCGATCTTCGCGATCGGCTGTAGGCTTCGCAGCTGGGCGTCGACGTGGGCACGCCCGAAACGCGAGCGCAGGACGTCCACGGCCAGGTTGCGCGCCACAACGCTGAGCCAAACGAAAAAGTCAGCTCGGCGAGGGCTCGCTTCGTAGCGCCGCAGCAGCGCCGGCCAGTCCTTCGCCAGCCGTTCGAGCACCTCAGACGCCACGTCGGCGGCTAGGTCCCGGTCTCGCACCGCCCGCGCAGCGGCGCGGTCGATCGTCCCCATCGAGGCGGCCACAAACTCCCCCCAGGAGCGATCCGGGTCGGGCTCACTTAAAAAGGTGGGGAGCATGGGGTGGGCACGGTCAGCCCTCTTCCTCGGGCCAGGGCATGGGACTCCCAGTCTCGGCGTAGGTCTTCAGTCGCGCCAGAACCTTGTCCCAGCCCCCACGCTCCACCAGCGCGGCCGACTGGGGTGCACCGGGGAACGCGTGCCGCACCAAGACCTGCACGACAGGCCCCCGATCCTGCACCAGGATTTGCAGCTCGGTGCTTGGCTCGGAAAAACCAAACCCCATGAAGCGCATACTCCATGCCACCCCACGCCCACGCTCCACGTGCAGCATCTCGCCGCTGTAGACCTCTCGCTCCGGGGTCGCCCAGCGCAGGGCCGCCCCACGCTCAGCATTGAACAGGTGAGCGGGAGCCGTGAACCAGTCGGCGTGCTGATCTCCGTCGACGATCGCCTGCCAGACGGTTTCGTAGTCGGCAGCGATGTAGGTTTGGGCCTGATAGACCACCTCGCGCGCGGGGGCCTCGGGGGTCGCGGAACAGGCCGTGAGCGCAGCGATAAGAAGGGAAGAGAGAAGGCGGGGAGCCATGGTGCGCAATCGAAGGTGCAGCCTCGCATCGCTAGGATCCGAGGAACATAGGGAGTCCCCCTAGACTAACCGCGGCACCGGAGGGGCGGGAGGCCCCCAGGCAATCCCGTTTTCCCCTAGGCCGTCGCGATGCCGGCAGCGACTGCCTGCCGCAGCTCTTCCAAGCGCATCGGCTTGGAGAGGAAACCGGTGGCGCCCGCCGCCTCGGCGGCCAGGCGGCGATCCTCGCTCAGCGAAGCACTGAACGAGTAAATCGGTACCTGGGCGCGAGGGCCGGCCAGCGCCCGGATCGCTTCGATTGCATCGATGCCCGACATGTCCGGCAGGCCGAGGTCCATCAAGCACAGGTCCAGGCTATGGCACAGGGTGCTCTCGATCGCTGCCGCGCCAGTGGTTGCGTGGATCACCAGCGCACCCGCCCCCTCAAGCATGCGCTTCGAGACCAGGGCGCTGACCGGGTTGTCCTCCACGAGCAGTACACGGGCTCCGTCGAGTCGTGCCCCTGCCAGCTCATCCACGGCCTGCCCGGGCCGATGCTCCGCCGCGCGCAGCTCGAAGGTGAAGACAGACCCAACTCCCGCCTCGCTGCGCAGGGTCAGCTCCCCGCCCATCGCCTCAGCGATCCGGCGGGCGATGGAAAGCCCGAGTCCCGTGCCCGCATTGCTGCGCGCGGTCTGCGTCTCGCCCCGATCGTAGGGCGCAAAGACCCGGTCCTGATACTCGGAGGCAATGCCAGGTCCACTGTCCTGCACCTCGCAACGCAACCTTCCCGTAGCCGAACGAACCATCGACCACTTCACGCCTCCCCGCTCGGTGAACTTGACCGCGTTCGAGAGCAGGTTGTGCAGCACCTGCCGCAGGCGCGTGGCGTCCGTACACACCCACTCGGGCACTCCGTCGTCAACCGTACAGGCCAGCTCGATGCCCTTGGCTTCGGCGGACACGGCATGAACCCGCTGCAGCTCGTCGACCAGCGGCCGCAGCTTCACGGGTTCGATCACCAAATCCAGGCGCCCCGACTGCATGCGCGACAGATCCAGAACGTCGTCAAGCAAACGCAATAGGTGCTTTGCCGAAGAGCCCAAGGCATGGATCAGGGGCTCTTGGTCCTCACGCGGATCTCCCTCCATCAGTAGCTCGGAAGCCCCCAGCATTCCGTGTAGGGGGGTCCGAAGCTCGTGGGACAGAGTTTCGATGAGAGAGTCGAAAGACGGGGTCAATGGAGTCAAGGTAGGTGTTTGGCTTCGCTCCCTCTATCGGATGCAGAGCCCCCAAAAGGCATTAACAATTGCCCAGGCGTTCCAGATATCGGAGGCCGGTACAGATCCAGAGCTAGCCGTCGAAGGCAGGCGCCTGGGGCTCAGCCTCCAAGCGCGCCCCCGTGCAGCCCAGCAGGCGCTCTTCCCAAGCCCTGCAGCGCCCCTCAACGCCTAGATCTTTCCAGATGCTGCACCCCATCGAGGCGATCCAATTTCCTTCCGAGCGTTCTGTCGCGACTCCCATTCTGGGGACGGGCACCCCGGCGCTGACGGTCTCCCAGCGCTCGATCCATCCCAGCAGTTCGGCAAGGGTCTCAGACTCGCCCCCCTTGCCGGCCCGTTGAAGATGCCGGTGATGCTCATGCCTGAGAGGACCCAGGGTCATCCGCGAGCCGGGGATCACGCGACTGCGGGCGAGTCCTGAACTCGCCAGGGGATCGACCGGTGGAGAGCCGGTGTTCGACGACAGCCAGGTCAAAGCGTGCTAGGGATACGGCCGCTTCCAAGTCCCCGTGCTTCTGCAGGAGCTGATCCTGTTCGGCACGCGCGGTCGCGCTTGCGCTTGCGCCTTCCTGTCCACTGCCCTGGGCGGCCCGAAGGAAGTGCTCCTGGGAGTTCCGTGGGTTCGCCGCGCTGGCGCAGGACACCAAGCAGAAACCTCGCGCCGCCGCGCGGACTGGGAGGCAGGCACGATGGGTCCCTTTCGGAAGAATCAGCCACCCGCGAGAAGCCCAATTCACCGGGATAGGCTCGCCAGAGTGCCGCATGGAGACCGCCACGCCCCTCCCTGCAGGCCCCGGCGTTGCTCGCATTCAATTGGCGGAAATCCGAGAGCTGTGCCCCCCCGGTATACTCCCAAAAGACACGCCTAAAACCCGATCCAGACCTGCGAGGAGAAGCGAAAGAGATGCCCATTCGAAAGTCCAGTCTTGCTGCGTTGGCGCTGCTTGCCCCGGTGCTGACCCCGTGGTCGTCCGACCGCTCGATCACCGCAAGCCCCCAGTCCCCAGCTGCAAGCGCCGAAACGCACCAGACCACGAAAAAGAGCGCCATGCTCGTCCAGTTCCTTGAGATCGTCACCTCGGACGTCGACACCACCTGCAAGGCCCTCGAAAAAGTCCACGGGGTCACCTTCGGCAAGCCCGTCGCCGAACTCGGCAATGCCCGCACCACGGCGCTCCAAAGCGGCGGCCGCATCAGCGTCCGCGCTCCCCTCTCCGAGGGCGACATGACCATCGTCCGGCCCTACATGCTGGTAGGCGACATCGAAGCAGCAATCCAATCCGCCGACGACGCCGGCGCCGAGTTCCTGATGAGAACCACCGAGATCCCCGCCCAGGGCAAGTTCGCCATCTACTCCCTGGCCGGCACCCAGTTCGGCCTCTGGGAGATGCCCCCCCCGAAGTAGCTCCACCCCCTCTGCATCCGATGCTTCGTTCTCTGCTGTCGGTGACCACCAGCCCAGGCCAGCGCTTGACCAAGCCCAGCCTGACCTTCGCGCTCAAAGCAACGCTGAGCTGAACGCCTCCTGTGGTGGGGAGCATCGGCCTGCTCCAGGCCAATATTGGGGACTGTGGCGCTGGCTTGGTGGCTTCCTTGGTGGCTGGCTTGGTCGCGCGGAAGCCTCGGATCGGGAATCAGAGCAAGCGGGTCCGCTGCCCCTCATCCGTCACGTCGG
>CAYWNK010000062.1:0-24894 GCA_964459495.1 uncultured Planctomycetaceae bacterium | reverse complement strand
CCGTGGCGCACTCCAGGAGCGTTCTTTCCTCGACTCGAGCGGGCTCGTGCCGGGCAGTGGAGAACTCCAGGACCTCGAGAGACAGGTACTGGGACCCGCCCGGCTCGCCGCCGACCAGGTCGATGGAGGCTTGGCCTTGGATGCGGAGCTGTTGGCCCCGGCGGCGGCAAGCGCAGTCAACGAAGCGTGGACGGCGCTGGCAGAGCGGGATCTGCCGGCCCAGGCGGCGCGCAGTGCGGGGCCCGTCCTGCGCTTTGCAGTCGATCTTCCTGTTTACGCGTTCGGAGCATGGGTGGTCTACTGCGCAGGGCGCGGCTTTTGGTCGGGGAGTTACGTCGGAGTTGACTTTCTTGTGAACGCGGCTTTGCTTGCCGGGGCGTGGTTGTTCCTGGCCCGGGGGGTGGTGAGGGCTGGTCTGCGCCGTCGCGCAAATGGGCTGTTAACGACCGTAGGCGCTGCGATCGAGAGTCAGCTAGAGCGTGCAGCCGAGCAGTTGGCCGAACCGGTTACGATTCGGACGCGCCAACGCAGGGAAGCGCTCGGGCGCCTGGCTGAAGTGGAAACGCTGGCGAGCGTTCGGCTCCTGGGAGCGGGACACGGCGAGCTGGGCTGATCAAGGACGCTACGTTCGTTGGCGATGAGGCCACTATGTCTCGCGCCGCGAAGTGCCATTCTGATGAACCCAGCCCCCCCTTGCCGGGGACTGGCGATCAGGAGGGTCTCCTGACAGGAAGCCTGATTGGCAAGGACCTCACGGGGGCCAACCTGTTCGAGGTGGACCTGTCGGAGATGGACCTGCTAGGCGCGAACCTGTCCGGGGCGAACTTGACGCGCGCCCAGTTTGTGAGATCCGGTCTGGGGGGCTGCGATCTCAGCGGGGCTGCGGCCCCCGGCGCGGACCTTTCCAACTGCTCGCTCAACGGTGCAAACCTGGAGGGGGCCAATCTACAGTCGGCTTGCCTCGCGGGGGCCCGACTGTGCGGGGCGAATCTCCGCGGGGCTGACTTTGCACGGGCCGACCTCCGCGGAGCGAACCTCAAGGGAGCGGACGTGCGCGGGGCCGACTTTGACGGGGCACTCTTTGAGGGAGCGTGCCTCCAAGGCGTGCGGGGCTTCGAACGCGCAAGTTGGATCGATATCGATCTGCACAACGTGGACTTCAGCGGCGCCCACATGCTGCGATCGTTCGCAATGGATCAAAACTACCTATTCGAGTTTCGCAACAGGAGCCGATGGCATCGGCACCTGTATCGGATCTGGTGGTTGACCAGCGACTGTGGTCGCAGTCCCTTGCGTTGGGCAATTCTGACCTTGACGCTCGTTGTGGCTTTTGCGTTTGTCCTGCAGTCCGTCGCGGTCGACTACGGTCGTTACGCAACACCCCTCTCGCCCTTGTACATGAGCGTCGTAACGATCACGACGCTCGGGTATGGGGATGCGATCCCGACCTCAACTGCGGCCCAAGTGGTCGTGATGGCTGAGGTGATCACTGGCTACCTGTTGCTCGGCGGGTTGCTCTCGCTTTTTTCCAATCAGATGGCGCGACGCGCCGAGTAGGTGTCTCAATGTCTCTCTTCCGTAGGAAGGATCGGCCGGCTTCACGACAGACTGCGCTGGTGCAGGAGATGGAGGTCCCCGTTTTTCGAGGCCTGGTGCAGAAGATCCTTTCGCGCTTGCGCGAACCGCAGGTCGACCTTGGGCAGGTTGCGGAGGCCCTCGCCTGGGATCCGGGACTTGTGGCGCAGGTGCTCAAGACGGTGAACAGTGCGGCCTATGGTCCGCGCACCCCGATTTCCGATGTTACGCATGCGGTCGGCTACATGGGCGCGGCCGCGCTCGAACAGATCGTCACCGTGATTGCGATCAAGGAAGCATTGCCCAGCGAGTCAGGGGTAGGGTTTGAGCCCGAGGAGTTTTGGCGGGAGTCCGGGACCCGAGCGGCGCTCGCACGCCGTCTCTCCGATCACCTTCATCCCGAACTCACCTCCGAGGTGTTCACCGCTGGGCTGCTCTCCGACTTTGCTGTCCCTCTGCTCTTCCACAATCGGCCTGGCGCCTATGGGCGTATTCTTCGGGCCTGGCGTGAGGACCGCAGCCAGGACCTAGCCGAGCTCGAACGGCGGGCGTTTGGCTGGGACCACGCCGACGTGGGCGGGGAACTCGCGCGTACATGGGGCCTGCCCGAGACGCTGGTGCACGGAATTTCGGAGCACCACGGCGATTCGGTGGCTCCTGCCCTGCAGCTCGTGTCGGTTCTTCAGGACACGGCGGCGGAGTACGGCTTCGACGCGCTCGCCGAGGAGGCGCGAGTTCAGTACGGCGTGGAGACCGACTGCCTTGGGGCGATGATCCAGGCCAGCCAATCCGACGCCAGAGAGCTGGTCCGGGCGCTCGGATAGGGCAAGCGGTACGCAGAAAACGGCCTCGGTGGGCTAACCTCGGCCCGCATCAATCCCGGTCGCCGTGGTTCACCCGGCTCGATTCGGCGATTCGCCAGCGGCCGGATTGGCGGACGAAAGTCAGCCTTGCCTGGGCATCCCACCAGGGCTCTTGCGCGCCTCCGCGCATGCGGAAGAAGCGGGCCGTGGCCTCGACGGTGGCGGAGTTGGCGCCCTCCGCGACCTCGACACTGAGCAGATCCTCGGGGAGCTCGACGCGGAGCAGGAAGCCGGTCTTATCCCGTTCCTGTAGATAGAGCCCCCGCAGAGCGGCTCCTACGTCGTCGAAGCCGGCCCCGGAGCTCTCATCCCGGAAGTCCCGGTGGAAGCCCGATGCGACGCTGCCCACGTCTCCGGCGTTGAAGTCCTCGGCGAGCTCGCTGAGGGTCCAGCGTAGGGTCTGCTCGGGGCTCGCGAGGGCTCGCCGGATCCGAACTCCGGCGAATCCCAGCAGCGCGGCGGCGAGCAAGATCGTAGCGATTCTGCGCATCATCCTTGGAAGGATCGACCAGGGGGCGTGCGTCCCCCCAGGCTGGACCTAGAATATCTCAGTGTTCCTCTCCCGAGCTGCCCGGCGTGGGCTTCCATCCATGGACAATTCTCTTCACTTCTGCTGTCTGGCTTTGATCCTGGTGTTCGCGGCTTGCGGTTCCCCCAGCGAACCGGAGGAGCAGGGGGCCCCGTCCAGCTCTCCCGGTGCTACCGGTGGAGCGCCCGAGGCCCTGGGGGCGCCGCGCTTCGTGGCCCAGCCTGGTTGGACGGAGCAGAAGCCGGAATCCGCCATGCGATACCTGGAATTCGTCCTCGAGGGCGAGGGCAGCCCGGTCCTGGTGGTCAGTCACTGGCCCAACGGTGTCGGTGGCCTAGACGCCAACATGGACCGCTGGCGGGGGAGTGTGACGGGATCGGACCCCGGCGTGGGGAAGACGACCTTCCCAAACGACCTGAGGATCGACTCGCTGCGCAAGGTCGGACAGGTCACCGACGGCATGGGGGGGCCCGCGTCGGAAGGGGCCTTGATGGTGGCCTACGTGGAGTCTCCGGCTGGGCGTTTTCCTGGGGTATACACCGTCAAGGTGATGGGACCCACCGCCACCCTGGACGCCCATGCCGAGCGCTTTGAGGCGTTCCTAGCGGGCCTGTAATTTCGCAAGGTCCCCTTGGGTGAAGGCCCGAGACCTGCCGAACCCTACTCCGATGCTGACCGGACTTCGCTCTCTTGTACGGCGCATTGCCGCCCTGCGCGATCCTCGCCCGTACACCCTGGAGGAGTGGATTGCACGGCATCGGGAGGTCGTGCGCCGGGACGTGGATCGCATCCTTCCGTACATCCCCGAGGACGGAATCTTCCTGGATGTGGGGGCCAACGTTGGGCTGTTCACGGAGGCCGTCCTCGAGCAGCGGCCGGGGGCCACGGCCATTCTGTTCGAACCGGTCGAGCGCTATCACAGGCTTTGCACCGAACGCCTGGGCGACCGACCCAACGTGACGATTCACCATCTCGCCCTGTCGGATGCGGACGAGGAGCGGACGATCTACAAGCCCAAGCACAACTATGGCGGCAACTCGGTGGTGACCGAAATCATGTTCGATCGCCGCGAGGTCGCCGAGGTCCGTCCGGACACCGTGATGGAGGAAGAGACCATTCGGTGCAGGCGCTTCGAGGGCTTTAGTCTGGAGCACGGCATCGATGCCGTGGACTTCATCAAGACCGACACCGAGGGCTTTGACTACGCCGTCTTGAGGGGCCTGCTGCCGTTCCTCGAGCGCACCAGCAAGCTACCCGTCATCCTCTCGGAGCTCCTCGAGGAGAGCTTCCACCCACACGGTGCTCAGCAGCGAGAAGTGGTCGATCGCATTGCGGCGCTGGGATACGATCCCATCGACATGTCGCAAATGCGCAGCAAGGTCGAGGACTTCCTGTTCGTGCCCAGCGGGCACAACCAGCCCGCAGGGCGCCGGGAAGCCTGATGCTCCGCAGGCTGTCAGGCAGCCGCTTTCTCCGGGATTCGACCACCCTGCAGATCGGGGCAATGTGTCTATCGGCGGGCAATCTCGCCGGGTTGGTCGCATTGACCCATGTGCTCGGCGCACGCCAGCAGGGGGAGTTCTACCTCGCGATCGCGATCTACTCGTTTCTCTGGTTCCTGCTGGGTCTGGGGATCTATCCGGTGGCGATCAACCGTGTGGCGCGAGCCACGGCGAAAGGGGATCACGAGAGCGCGGCGGCCTGGATTGCCTACCTGGGCAAAGGCACCGCCATACTTGGCGTGCTGACCCTTGCTATCGCGGTGTTTGTGCTGCCGCCGGCTGCGCGGGTCTGGCTGGGATCGGACGTCAGCGATCCGGCTAGGATCGCCCGGCACGCGGCGATTCTCTGCGCGATCCCCCTGGTGGAGGTGCCGCGGGTGATGGCCTTGGCCGCGCTCACGGGAACCCGGCGTATGGCGTCGCTTGCCCGGGTGGAGAACGGGCAGGAGGCATGCCGCGTGCTGTTGGTGGTCGTAGGTGCGCTGGTGCTAGGGGATGCCCGCGGCCCGGTGCTCGGCATGCTGGCGGCCTCGGTTCTGGGTTCCTGTCTGGGCCTGGAGGCCTGGATCCGGGAGGCCGCTGCGGGGCATCTGCCCGGGCCCTTGGCAGCCTGGCGAGCGCGCCGCCGGCTGCCCTGGCGGGCCGGCATTCGGGACGGGGTGCAGATGGGCTTAGTGCGCAACATCGACGCCTACGGTGTGCAGATCCTGCCCGCGCTCATCCTGGGACGCTTTGGGAGCCCCCAGTGGGTCGCCTATCTGCGCACGGCACAGCGCTTCACCGATGTGGCTCGCATGCTGATGCAGGGCATCAGCAGAACCGCCTTGCCCGTCCTCTCCGAACTGCGCGGCGTTCGCAGTCGGCGCCGTCTCCGGGGGGTGTATTGGCGCGCCAGTCTGCTCTCAGGGCTTACCGTGGGGACCGGCATGTTGGCTGGGCTTCCGTTTGTTCCGTGGCTGCTCGAGCTGCTGCTGCCCAACGACTACGGGGGTCCTGTTTGGCGCTGCCTTGTCATCCTGGTGCCCGGGGTTCTCGTTGTGGGATTCTCGGTGGCCAATGACACCTTCTACCTGGTGACGGGGACCCTGCGGGTCGGCATTGCGATTTCCCTGATCGGCCTGGTGGTGAATACCACCGTGGTGAGCCTGCTGGCCTCCTCGATGCCCACGGTTGGTGTCGCCTATGGCCTATCCTTCACCTTCCTGTCGAGTTTGGTCCACGTCGGCTACGCGGCCTGGTGGTTTTCGCGCCACGTTCAGGCGGATGGGGAGCCGGATTTGCGAATTGCAGAAACGAAAAATTAGGCAAGGGTGACCAGGCTGACTAGAGGGGGAGGCGCTCCGCGGCCGATAGGATCTCGGTCCACCCCATGTCGCCCCAAGTCCCCATACGTGCCGTCCTGTTCGACCTGGACGGAACCCTCTATAGCCAGGCCCCGCTGCGCACCCGAATGCTCCTGGAGCTGGCGGCTGCGCCATTCCTACGGGGCCCCCGGGGCGCCCGGCGGCTGGCCCGGATTCTGGGCACCTTCCGATCCGAGCGCGAGAGGATGCGCGGTCCTATCGAAGCTGGCGTTCAGCTCGAGCGACTGCAGTACGAGGTCGTGGCCGAACGCCTGGCAGTCCCGGCCGATGAGGTCGCGAGGGAGGTCGAGGAGTGGATGTTTGAACGGCCCCTCAAGCACCTCCAGGCCCATCGCCGTCCCGGCATCGTAGCCTTCCTGCGGAAAGCCCAGGATGCGGGCCTCGCCCTCGGTGTGTTTAGCGACTACCCCGTTCAGGCGAAGCTTCAAGCCCTGGGCCTCGACGGGTTCTTCCGCGTCCAAAGGGATGCTACGGACGCGCAGATCAACGCGTTCAAGCCCGACCCCAAGGGCTTCCTGTTCTGCGCAGCGGAACTGGGTGTCGAGGCGAACGAGGTCCTGTACGTGGGCGATCGGGCGGATGTGGATGGAGAAGGGGCGAGACGGGCTGGAATGAAGGTCGTCCTCGTGGACGAAGCACACTGCGACGATGGTCACCGCTATGCCGGTGGATATGAGGAGGTTTGGCGTGTCGTCCGAAGCTACCAGTGAATTTCGGGGGGGGATCTGGCCCTACGTTGAGATCGCTCGAATCGACCACTGGTTTAAGAATGCGTTCATGCTGCTGGGCGTGGTGCTTGCGTTCTTCTACCAGCCTGGGCTTCTCGGCTGGGAGAGCTTGGTCATGTTGGCGCTCGCCCTCGCCGCGACCTGCCTGGTTGCGTCCAGCAACTACGTGCTCAACGAGTACCTCGATGCGCCCATGGATCGGCTGCATCCGAAGAAGCGCACGCGGCCTGCGGCGCGCGGTGCGGTTCAAATGCACCTTGCGCTGTTGGAGTGGATTGGCCTGGGGATCATCGGAGTCGGGCTGGGCTTCAGTCTGAACCGCCCCTTCGGCTTCTCAGCGCTGCTGCTCTGGATCATGGGCTGTGTCTACAACATCCCTCCGGTCCGCTCGAAGGAGCTGCCCTACCTGGATGTACTCTCCGAGTCACTGAACAACCCGATCCGCCTCATGCTGGGTTGGTTTGCGCTGGTGCCCGATCAGCTTCCGCCCCTGTCCTTGGCCTTGGCCTATTGGATGGTCGGCGCCTTCTTTATGGCGGCCAAGCGTTTTGCGGAGTACCGCGAGATCGGGGACCCTGAGCTCGCGGCCAGCTACCGCCGCTCGTTCTCCTACTACGACGAGCCGCGGCTGCTGGCCAGCATGGCGTACTACCTGGCGGCAGGCTCCCTCTTTGGAGGCGTCTTCATCGTCCGCTACAAGCTGGAGCTCATCCTCGTGGTGCCCTTTGTCGCAGGCTTCTTCGCCTGGTATACGCTGCTATCGATGCGGCCCGACAGCCCTGTGCAAAACCCCGAGAAGCTCCATCGAGAAAGGGGCTTCTTCGGATACACCCTGCTCTGCGCCGTAGTGTTCGTCGGTCTGATGATGTACGCAGAGATCCCCGCCCTATATCGCCTCTTCAACGTCCAAGCGGCGGAGTTCAGCAACCTGTGGCCAGTGCAGGACTAGCTCCGGAGAGTTTGGCCAAGCAGCGCCTGCGCTCGGTTGGGCGGGGGGCCTTGATGCTGTTGGCGTTCTGGATTCTCGCTTTCGCCGGACGGGTGCTAGCGGGAGCCCCGGATTCGTCGTTTGGCGCCTGGGAGGATGAACCCGCGCACCTCGTGACGGGTCTGATGATCCGCGACTTCTTGGCGGAGGGAGACTTTTCTGATCCCGGGGGATTTGCCCGGGACTACTACGCGGCGTACCCCAAGGTCGCCTTCGGCCAGTGGCCGCCCTTGGTGCACCTGATTTTGGGGGTGTGGACGCTGGCACTAGGGGACTCGCGCCTTTCCCTCATCCTGCTCACCACCCTCGTTGCAGCGCTGGGAGCTCTGATGACCCGCGCCCTCGCGCGTGCGACGGGGATTCCCAAGCCGATCCCATTCGTGTCAGGGCTGCTGTTCCTGGCGCTTCCGCCGGTTCAGGAGTACTCGGGTCTGGTGATGACCGAGGGGCCCCTAGCGATGACCTGCGGCCTGGCGGTGCTTGGGTTCGCGCGCTTGCTCGAGCGGGACGACAACTGGGGCGTCTTCGTCTTCGTGCTTGGCTCGGTGGCGAGCTTGCTGATCAAGGGGCTTGCGATGGCGCTGGCCTTCCTACCGCTGCTCGCCATCCCAATCGCTTGGCACTGGGGCCGGCTGGGCTCGCGGCGCCTCTGGCTGAGCGGGGGGCTGATCGGGGCCATGACGGCCCCCTGGCATCTATCGTTCTACGAGACCTCGACCACCACCTGGTCGGGGGGGGCTTCGCCGAGCTTTGGCTACGTGAAGTACGCGCTTACCTACTACCCGCAAGACCTCGTCAACCTGGGGGGGCCTGCCGTTCTGGTCTTCGCCATATTCGGGGTGATCGCCGGCCTGCTTAGCCCTGGGACCCGGGCGCGCTGGGCTGTCTACCTCGCTTGGGTGGTCAGCGTTGCCCTGCTCCTGATCCTGGTGCCCTCCAGCGTCGAGTCGCGACACTTGATCCTGATCGCCCCGATCCTGGCGGCCGCATCGATCTCCGGCGCCTGGGTCGTGTCGACGCGCATCAGCTCCAAGCATTCCACCGCGTGGACCCTGGGGCTCTCGATGCTGGCCTTCCTACCGCTCGGGTTGCGTTTTCCGGAGAAGCGCTTCCATGGCTTTGAGGAGGTCGCAAGCCGCTGCATCCATGATGAATCGCTGGCGCAGGGACCGTTTCTGGTCGCCTCCGATGCGGCAGGTGAAGGCATGCTGGTGTCGGAGTTCCTCCTTGCCCGGGGCGGAGTCGATGGGGGACCGGTGATTCGGGCCAGCAAGGTTCTAGGCTCGGGCAACTGGCTAGGCCGTGGCTACGCGCCGCGCTTCGAAACCGTAGCTGCCCTGCACGAGTTCCTGCTCTCGGTTCCCGTGGCGGCTGTGGCCATCGACACCACGGCCAAGCCCAAGCATTGGTTTGAGCACTTTGATCAGCTCCTGGAAATGGTCGAGACCTTTCCCGATCACTGGCGCGAGGTGGCACGCATCGACGTGCAACGCAACGGGGACGTGTTGCCCGGCGCCATGCTCCTGTACGAACTCAAGGGGCACGCGGAGCTGCCCCGTACGGAATTCACCTACGAGATGGCCCAGGGGACGGCGCTGCGCCATGGGCTGCCCAGGGAAGAGGACCTCTAGGCCGAAGCCTCCCGGGGCGGCCTAGCGCAGGTCGTCGAAGGAACGCCCCGACTCCGGGGTCTGGACCACAGGGAGTCCGCATTCGGCCCAGCCAGGGACTACGG
This sequence comes from uncultured Planctomycetaceae bacterium, assembly GCA_964459495.1. Taxonomy (GTDB): domain Bacteria; phylum Planctomycetota; class UBA1135; order UBA1135; genus CAYWNK01. The sequence continues at coordinate 15,610 of CAYWNK010000062.1, read as the reverse complement.
TGCTGCCGCTTTCATCGCTTCTCCCCGAAAACCCTCCGTCCATGTTGACCAGGGACTCGAAGCCGGCGGCGACGAGCAGATCGCAGGCCCGTGCGGAACGCATCCCAGCCGCGCAGCCGAGCACCAGCGGCGTCTGGGGCGTGAAGTGCTTGGCAACCTGGTCCACGAAACTGCCGTTGGGCTGTGCCCCCGCAGGGCCGCGGAGCAGGTAGGGAATGTTGTAGGCGCCAGGAGCATGTCCCGCCGCGTATTCCTCAGGGGTGCGGACATCGAGGTAGATGGCGCCTTCCGTACTCTCGAGGCGTTCTGCCGCGGCCTTGGGTTCCAGTGTCTCGTAGCTCATGCCCCCAAGGATACGCAGCTTGCAATTCCTTGGCGACCTAGACCTAGGGTCGACTGACTACGGGATAGACCAGGAGGCCGTCCTCTTCACCGTCCCGGTGAGTCCAGAGGACGGTGCCCAGACGCGGCTCCTGCGCCAAGAGCATTTCGAGCGCTTGCACGGAGCGGCTGTCGTCGGGACCGACCAGTCCAACAGCCTTGCGGGCCCGCGCTTCCAGGGTCAGACCCTCGTCGCCATCATCCCCGAGTCCGTAGATCACATGACCCTGCTGCTGTAGGGTCTCGGCGAGCTGGAGCAGGTCTTCGCGATCGCCGGGCACCCCGGGTTCGCGCAGGATGAGGACACCACCGCTGTCCCTGGGAAGAGCTTCGGCGAGGGCGGGGGGCAGTTGGTTCTGGGCGTGTCCCCTGCGGCTGGACGCTTCCCGAAGGGGCTTGGGACGCATGGAGCCCGCGTTGGCTCGTTTGTCCTGGGTTCGAATGTCCAAGGCCCGGGTGCTATGGACGCGGTTGTTCGGCTCGTCCTGCAAGAAGCGCATGGCGAGGGAGTTGTTGTCCAGCGCGGCATTCGTCAAACGGCGTGAACGCCGCTCGGCGCGGGACGAGTGGTGATTGTCGTCCGCCGCGATGAGCACGAGACCTCCCAGGATCGCCCCTCCCACGAGGACCCTGGCGACCACGCGGCGCCCGCGGCGAGGCTGGGGGTGGGACCCGCCGGGAGCGTTCGAAGGCGCTTCGCTCGGGTCCTGTGCAGCCCTTTGCCCGGCCAGGCCTAGACCGGGGTCCTGCCGCTGGCCCTGCCCAAGATGGGCGAGCTTCGCTCTCACCCGTGGCGCGGGCGGCACGCTGGGCAGCTTGCCCCTGGACCGGCGGGAGACCGACGGCAGCGTGGCGGGTAGAACGGTGAAGGGGTTTTCGGCAGCGAGGACGTGGGCTAGGTCACGGCCCAGCTCGTCGGCGCTTGCGTAGCGTGTAGCAAGGTCGGCCATGCAGCGCCGAATAATCCAGGCGAGGGCGTCGGGGCAACGCTTCGAGATGCGGCTCAGGCTCCCGTGGGCGGGGAAGCTGTTCTCGACGACGGAATAGAGCACGGCGCCCGTGCTGTAGATATCGAACTTGACCCCGTCAACCTCGTGGACCTTGACCCCCTGCATGGCGAGGCGAACCATCTCGGGGTCGCGGTAGTACTCGGTGCCGTGGGTGGTCAGCGTCAACGACGAAGCAAGCGGTGTGACAAGACCGAGGTCGACCACGTGCAGTCGCCCGTCCGACACGATCAAGTTGCTTGGCTTGACGTCCTTGTGCCATAGCCCCTCGCGGTGGAACCGGCCCAGGGTGGCGGCCAGGTCGCAGCCATAGCCCACGATGCTGCGCAGCGCGCTGTCGTCTAGGCCTTGGCTGCCGGAGCGTTCGTGGAGACCGGTGCATGCCTTGTCGAGACCTTCCCCAGGGACGAATGGCATCACGTAGTGAAAGCGGCCGCTGCTCAGCTCGTGTTCGAGCACGAGCCCCAAGCGCCGAGCAGCCACGAGGGCGCGGTTTTCGCGCACGATTTGGGGCAGGGTCGAGCCGAATTCGAGGTCGAAGGACTTGATCACGACCTGTCCGGGGTCGGCGTAGCCGGCGGCGCGCCAGTCGGCGCGACGGGCGTCGTCGGGTGTGGCGAGGTAGAGGCGCGCACCGCTGCCGCCCGCGGGGAGTTCGGATTCGACCGTGTAGCCCTCGAAGCCGACTTCGGCCTGCTGGTTGCGGAGCGCCGCAAAAGCCGCCCGGGGGGACATCGAGGGCACGCCTTCCTGGGATCGGCGCGCGTTTTCGATGGTCTCGGGTAGGCGTCGCTCGAGCCCGTCCGTCAGGGCGGAGAAGCCGAAGAATCGGGCGGGGTGACCGATGGCGAGCCGGTAGAGGGAAGTGCCGAGGCTGCGCAGTTCAGCCCCCAGCGCCGTGCCGTAGCTACGCGCGGCGGCGGGTCGGCCCAGGACCAGGTTGCCCGCGGAGAGGGGGAGCATGGCACCGGCGGTCATACCGCTACCGACGGCGTGCAGGCTGTCGACCGTGACGCCCCGCGCAAAGCCCAGGGTCCGTCCGAGCAGGCCGGTCACGAGCTGGTACGCGCCGCCGAGCACGACCTTGCTCCCTTTGAAGACAAAGGCGATCGCCCAGCAGATCCCCATGGGAAGAAGGAGGACGGCGGCTAGGCCGAGCAGGATGGCAGGGAATTCGAGCATGGGCGGTGGAGTGGGCTAGGCCTCGGGGCCGGATTGGCGCTGGGCGAGGCGGTGGTAGACCTCGGCCACCGCGGACTCGAATTGCGCTTCGTCCTGTCTATTGGGATTGGGGTCGAGACCATTTCGGTCCAATTCCTCCCATTCCTCGGGTGTGAAGCTGTAGCGGGAGAAAACCTGGAAGAGATGCTCCTTGAGCCGGGTGCGCACCCGGGCCAGGCGCCGGCTGACGGTGGGTTCTGAGGTCCCCAGTGCTGCAGCGACCTCTTTTCCAGTGCGCCCCTCGAGAACGCGCATGCGGAAGAGATTGAAGTCGTCGAAACCCACCTCGCGCTCGACCGCCCGCAGTGCTGCTTCCACTTTGGCGTCAAAGACCTGCTGCTCGTAGCCCGCATCGGGGGCGGGTCCCGGATCGGGACTGGACGAACCCAGGTCCGAGGAGTCCCCGATCCGGGCATCGAGGCTGAGTGGTTTGACGCCGCTTCCTCGCTTTTGCGCCATCCTACGGTCGATCTCGTCCCCAAGGGTGTAGCGGGCGATGGCCAGCAGCCAGGTGGAGAAGCGTGCCCCCTGATTGGGATCGTGGCGGTCGATCGCCGAGGCGAGGGCCACCAGGGTCTCCTGGGATAGGTCCTGAACGGTTTCTCGGCCGATGCGTCCCTTGCCCCAGCGCGCGAGCTGGGAGCGAAGCACGGGCCCAAAGGTCTCCCAGAGCTCGAACCAGGCCTCTGGGTCGCGGGTGCGCAGGCGGGCGATAAAGCCGGTCGTGAGGTCGTTCATGGCAGGTGTATGGGGAATACGTGCCCGGGGGTCCATTCATTCGGGAAAGAGGGCGCCTTTCTGGGGGGGCTCAGAAACCTGGGCCGGGGTGAAAGGCCGGGGCGAGAGCTCCCAACAAGGTGGGCGAGGCCCGAGCGGGGAGCGTCCGCGCTGCCGGTGCCTACAACCCAAACCAAGCTGATCTGGAAATCGATACGACTATGCTCTGCCTCTTCAAAGGACTGTTCAAGACCGCCGCGATCGGCGGAGCCGTTTTGGCCACCGCCGCCGCCGGGGCCGCCGTTCTCGGCAACCCGCGCGCCCAGGCCGTGGTCACCCAGGTGAAGCACGATGTGTTGGCCCGCATCGACGCCGCGGTGGACGACCCCGTGGCCCTGCGAGCGGAGCTCCAGCGGCTGGAGCGGGAGTACCCCGAGCGCATCGGCGCCGTGCGCGCCGATCTCGACGGGCTGCGTGCCGACGTGCGCCGCATCCAGCGGGAACGCCAGGTTTCGGAGCGGGTCGCTGAACTCGCCCAGGCGGATCTGGCCATCCTGGAACCGCAGCTCCAGGCAGCCCTCGAGCGGGGTCCTGGCGCGGCGCGCCGGGTGGCCATCTCCACCTCGGAAGCGGTGATGACGTTCTCCTTCGCCCAGCAGAAGGCCGACCAGCTCGACCAGTTGATCGAAACCCACAAGGATCGCGTCAGTGGAGCGGACCACGACCTGGTCTATCTCCAAAACCAGGTCGAGCGTTTCGAGGGGCTCCTGACCGAACTCGAGGGGGAGCAGGCCCAATTCCAGGGGCAGATCGAGCAGCTGACTCGCCAGGTGGATTCCATCCAGCGCAACAAGCGCCTGATCGAACTGCTGGGCAAGCGTCAGCGGACCTTTGACGAGTGCTCTCGCTACGACGCGGCGACCGTGGATCAAATCCAGGGCCAGGTCGCGAGCATCCGCGCCGCCCAGGAGGCGGAGCTGGACCTGCTGACGGCGCGCCGCGCCCAGACCGACTACGAAGAACTGGCGCGCCGCGAGCTGAAGAGCAGCTCCGACACGCAGGAAGCCGGTGAAGCTTCTGGAGGCGCCGTCCTCGGCGGTACCTTCTAGAGAAGTTCTGGTCTCCGGTGGGGGCGCCCCCCGCCGGGCAGCAAGAGCTAGAGTGATTGGGGCCCGGCCCCTGGACCTGCGCGGGTGAATCACCTGCGATCGGTCCAGGGGCCGGGCCCCAAACACGCTTCCAAGGACCCACGCGCAGCACACATGACACGCATTCTCTACGGCGTCTCGGGGGAGGGGTCCGGGCACTCCTCGCGGGCGCGGGTCGTCGCGCGGCACCTCGAGGCCGCTGGGCACAGAGTGGTGATCGCCAGCTACGACCGTGGGCTGGCGAACTTGCGCGGGGACTTCGAGGTCGTGCCAATCGAGGGTCTGACCATCGGGGTGGAGGAAGGCCGGGTGTCCTACCGCAGAACGCTGATCGAGAACGCGCGCCGACTCCCGGCCGGACTGCGCGGTGTGGCAAGGCTCCGGCGGGCTTGGAGAGAACTCCAGCCCGAACTCGTGCTGACGGACTTCGAACCGACCAGCGCCTACCTTGCTCTGCAGGCAGGCGTCCCGTTGGTGAGCGTCGACAACCAGCACCGCATGCGCTACATGCAGCTCGATCTGCCGCCCGAGCTGGAAGGGCCAGCAAAACGGACCCGTGCGGTGATTCGCGCCATGGTGCCGCGCCCCGACGCCTGCGTCGCAACCACCTTCTACTTCGGTCCAGTGCGCGATGAACGCTTGATCCTCGTTCCGCCAATCCTGCGCGAGGAGGTGCGAACGGCCAAGGCGGTCGATGGGGACAGGGTGCTGGTGTATGCCACCAAGGCGATCGAGCCCTTGCTCGGTCAGCTGGGCCAGCGAAGCGATCAACGCTTCGTGGTCTATGGCTTCGCGCCCGGCCGGCCGGTACCCGATCACATCGAGCTGCGCGCTCCGAGCCGTGAGGGTTTCCTGGAAGACCTGCGCACGAGTCGGGCGGTGATCGCGACCGCGGGCTTCACACTGATGACCGAGTGCCTGCACTTGGGCAAGCCGCTCTACGCCCTGCCCCTGGAAGGGCAGTTCGAGCAGGAGCTCAACGCGCTCTGGCTGGAACGCATGGGCTGTGGCTGGGACGGCCGCAGGCGCGGACTCGACGGAATCGGCCCGTTCCTGGACTCGACCGAGCGTTTCCAGGGCGCGCTTGGCGCCTACGACAGCGGTGGGCCGCAGGCTCTCTTCGCCGGACTGGAACGGGCTATGGAGCTGGCAGCACGCGCTGGCCGCGGAAGCTGAGACCTTCGGCTTTCAGCCGGCGACGCTGTTCGCGGGCGGCGGCCCCATCGGTGGCGATGCGACCTCCGGCGGCGACGATGCGGTGCCAGGGCAGTTCGGTCTGGGACCCTGTGTCCCGCAGAACCTTGCCGACAAGTCTTGCGCGCCCGGGGAGGCCAGCCTCCTCGGCGATCTGCCCGTAGGTGCGCCATTGGCCTGGTGGCACGGCGTCGATGCAGGCCCGTATACGCTGGACCCGGTCGTCGCTGGCCCCGACCTTCGGCGGCGCCGGTCTGGCGGCCGAGGGGACCGGTCGCTGGCTGCTTGGCGTTCGTGGTCGGGGCATGGTGGCTGATCCAAGGTTTAAGGCGCGCTCGTTGCTTCCATCCAGCAGGCCAGCGGTCTGCGGCCGGTCCGGGCTCGCATTCGGTGGAGTGGAATTCTAGCCTGCGGCTATGGCGATGGACGAGGGAGTGGGACCGGCCGAAGGGGGCTTGGGTTCGGGTGCCGGGATGCCGGACGAGCTGGTGGGTTGCTTCGAGCAGACCCCTTTGACGCGGTCGGAGTACATTTCTGCCCTGGTGCATCTGTATCGGGGTGAGCTGTACCGAGCGAACGCCTGGCGCATCCGCCTGGACAACACGACCAACTGGGCCGTGCTGACGACCGCAGGCCTGCTGACCTTCGCCTTCGGGAACGCCAACCCCAGCCACTGGGTCCTGCTGCTTGGCTCGGGACTGATCACGGTCTTCTGGGCCTTTGAGTCCAGGCGCTTTCGATTTGCCGACGTGTGGCGCAGCCGGGTGCGCAAGATCGAGGAGAACTTCTACGGTCCGATTCTGCGGCGCGACCTAGACAGCCCGATGGCTCGCTGGGGAGAGTTGGTGGCCCACGACCTGTTTCAGCCCTCGTTCAAGATCACCCGCCTGATGGCTCTGCGGGCCCGCCTGGTGCGCAACTACTGGGCGATCTACCTGGTGCTGTTTGCGGCCTGGGGCCTGCATGTGATCACCAAACCCACCCCAGCAACAACCTGGGGGGAGCTGCGCAGTCACCTGACCGAGGGCATGCTCTCCTGGTGGGTTCCCGTGGGGCTGGCGGGCGGCTTTTTGGCCTGCCTAATGGCGCTCACCATCTTTGCTCCTAGGGCCGCCCACACGAGCACCGAGGAGTGGGGGGACGAAAACGGCGCCGGTTTGGATCGACGCAACGTCGATCTTTAGACCGCGTGCTCCGGTGGGCGAGGCCCGGCTGGAAATCCCTGCATTGCACCCGGCTTGCCCCGGCCCGGGACACCGGGCACCCCGCGGTTGGATTCCGGCAGCAACGCGCCCATGATGGGGTCATGGCCCCGGGGACGCCCTGGGGCCAGAACCCGGAGCCCGGCGACCACCTACGTCACGGTTGGTCGATCGGGGAAGCTCTGTTGAAGGAGGTGATTTCCATGTGTGACGATCGACAAAGGTTTCGCGGTATCTGACCGTGGTCCGACGGGTCCACGTCCCGCGTGATCCCAAGGAGGGGTCCGGCCGCGAGCCGGGCTCCTCCTCTTTTTGTTGCACCGCTGGCTTCGAACCCGGGGTCGCCCTTGTCGCCTCGCGATGGCCTGCTAGGCCGGGTACGCATGCAGGGTCCCGGCTCTGGTGAGCCGGGACCCTGCAAGGACGGGTGGGGGCACTTGGGCCCTCGGTGAGGTCTAGGGGATCAGTTGCCGTTGGCCCAACTCATCGCGAAGCTCGACAGGGTCGGCACCAGGCCGGTCTGCGGGTTCGAGATGAAGCTGACCCGAACCTGGTAGAAGTTGGCGCCGTTGATGGCCTCCACGTCTTCTTGCCATGCGTTGCCGGTCGCGGCCAGGAACGAAATTCCGAGGTTCGCCCCTGCCGCGTCGTGGTTGACGAAGGGAGTGTCGTTCTGCATCGGACACGGGGGGTCGGTGTCGTCGTAGTGGTCGCCGTAGGGATCGAACTGGCTCGCGACTGAGCGCATTGCGAACCCAGGATCTAGGGCGCTCTGGTCTCCAACTGCCGGCAGCGTGAACGCAGCACGGTAGGCAAAGTCCATCGAGGTGTTGACCGGCTGCTCGGCGGCAGTGGGTTCGACCACCGGGGGGAAGAACTCGGAGACTGGGAAGAGTTCGTTGATGTTGTCCTCGATCGGCCACCACACCGAGTAGGCGCGACTGACGCGGACGACGAAGTCCAGGGAGCCGAGGTAGATGTTGTTGTCCAGCCCGAAGGTCGGAGCTCCAGAGGCCGGCGTTGAGTTGGGGTTGAAACCACCGTTCGCCATGTCTTCGAGGTCCGGGTCGACGCGCACATCGACCTGATTGGTGTCGATCCCTCCGGCGCTGAACGCCCGGAAGAAGGGCATCGTCGAGGTCGTGATCGCGATGGAAGTATCGAAGTTGTTGGTGCTGTTCGCCGAGTCGTCCGGGAAGCAGCGGAACTCGACGAGGAGCGGCAGTCCCGCGGTCTTGACCTGCGTAGGGGTGAAGATGGGAGCGTAAGCCGGTCCCCCCATTGCGCAGTTGCCCATGTCGTCGGGGAACACCGGGAGGTCGTCGCCGCTGATGCCGTAGTCCAGTTCGAGGCGAGCACCGGAGGTGTCCGGTGCTGAGCGGCGGTTGATGGAGGTGTCGCGCCAGGTGTAGTAGCGGAACTGGCTGGGGTTCGCGCCCTCGTTCAGGGGGAAGGGGATGAGTCGAGTGCCCTCGCCGGTGATAAAGATGTCGCCGGGGTTGACGACGTAACCGAGGTCCCGATCGTGCACAACCGCCTGAGGGTCGGTGGCTTCATCCAGCAGGTTGAAGTTGAAAATGTTCACGAGCCCGCTGGCCGGGTAAATGGGCGGGAATGGGGGCAAGGGGAACAGAAGTTCGTCCGGCAGGAAGTTGGCGTGCGACATCCGCATCTCGAACTGGCTGTACGTATCGACGTTCACCTGGCCGCCAAACGGCGCCCAGTTCATGCCCTCGATGTCGATGTTCAGGAAGTCCCTGTTCAGCAGGCCAGTCAGCGGATCCTGTAGGTCCAGACCAACATCGGTGTAGCGCCAGAGCATTTGGGTCTTCGACCCGAAGCGGGACAGCGGGTCGATCACGCCGGTCAGACTTGTGGCGCCGTTGGTGAGGAATGCATTGCTGCGGTCGGCAAGGCCCTCGCTGCGCACCACGGGACGGGGGCGGATCGTTCCGGTGGACGTGTTGTAGATGATCTGACCCGACCACTCGACGAAGGGGTCATCCTCATCGCCAGCGAAGGGCGGCTCCTCGTCGGCGGCGCTGAAGCGGCTGACGCGACCGCCGGTGATGCTGCCCGTGGCATCGGGGTCAATGGATGCGGTCAGCGGCCCAGTGTCCTCCGAGGCCGGGCTGACGATCAGGCGGTTGCCCGCCAGGTCGGTAACCGAGCTGGTCTGGTTCTCAGGGACGGTGAGGAAGTACTGCTCGGCCTGACCAGTGATATGGCGCAGCGGGAGGGTCGGGGTGACCGAGAAGGTGCGCAGGTCGGTCGTCTCGGTGATGGAGCCGACGATGATGTCGAAGGAGCCGGGGGTGGCGACCGAGGGGTCCACGCGGGTCACCCGCATGCTGTCAAATGCGTTGACGGAGGCCGAGTTCATCGCTTCGCTGAAGCTGACGCCGAGGCTGGTCGTGGGCAGAATCCCAACGCCGGGCAGTCCGCCGCCCTGGGTGGTCGAGCTGGGGAAGGTGCCCAGGAAGCAGCCGCGGTTAGCGACGTCCTCAGTCGGGTTGTAGGCGGAGATGAACTGGCTTTCTCCGGCCACCGAGTCCAGCCACACGGAGGGGGAGTCCCATTCCTCGGGGAAGGTCAGCAGACGCACGACGGTTCCGGTGACCAGCCCGTTGCTGTCAGGATCGTTGCCCTCGAGTTCGACCACGGCGAGGACCGGCGGCTCCGCCTGTTGCAGCAGATCCCCGGGCAGGGGCTTCTGCGCACAGAACGAGGAATCGAAGGTGAGGTTCTCGATCAGGAAGAGGGTCGGGTCCTGGTTGAAGTTGTCCGTGACCATCCCGCTGATTTCGGTGGTCAGGGAAACGACCACCTGGGGCGGGGTTTCGTCCCGCAGGTAGCCGTTGAAGGGATCGCCGGTCAGGGCTTCGGGACCGCCGGAGCGCACGGCCCTCACGAGGTCCAGCGTCGGAGAGTTGAAGTCGACCGTGCCGTTGTTGACGGTGCTGAGGCGGTGATCGGTCAGGTTGACCAACAGCTCGGACTGGCCGAAGAGGGGCGCGAGGCTGGTCGGGATCCGCAGCTGCACGTTGGTCAGGTTGCTGTCCGCGCTCGCGGGCAGGCCTTCGTTGTTCACGTCCAGGGAGGTGCCCAGGGTCTCCTGCTGGCTGATCGCCATGTCGATCAGGATGCGGCTGGGATAGAACTCGCCGCTTCCGTTTCCGTCCCTATCGATCACGTCCCCATAGTTCGGGTCGGCGAGGATGCGCGCCTGGTAGGGAGTGATCGAGGGGGTCCCTACGGCGATGTCGATCGTGTTGGCGTTGATCGATACCGGATCGAGCAGGTCGTCGAACTGCAGCGAGAGGGTGGCGTTGCGCGGCACCATCGTGAACAGGCCAGACCCACCGGTCCCGGCGTCGAAGACCGGGTTAGCAGTGGCTGCCAGGCCCTGCAGGATGTTGTCGAAAGCCGTTTTGTTGTCCGCGAAACCGGGGTTGGTGGTCGTATCCGGATTGACGTTGCGGAAGATGATCAGGCTCTCCTCGCCCGTGGCGGGGTTGACCTCGATGCGCCACTGGTCGGTCTCGCCGATGTTGTTGGCGCCGATCAAGAAATCACGGCGCATCTGAATCCGGCTTCCCTCCGTGTTCCCTTGCCCGTCCGGGAGATTTTCTGCGAGGCCGAAGACCCGCACGAGCCTCCCGATCACGATGTTGCTCAGGCGCAGCTCCGAGGCCTGCCCACCTTCGGTCTCATCCACGTAGATCTCGAGGCCGGTGGAGGGGTTTCCGCGCGGTTGGCCGGGGGTGCCGAGGCCATCGACGGTGTTGTCTGATCCGGTGCAGCCAAATAGGGCGAAGGCTGCGCCTGTGGCGATCAGCCAGCGCTGGTGCCGGGTGCGGAGGGTGGTGCGGGTTGCGCTCATCATCGGATGGGGGGGGACCAGAAGGCCGGTTCGGGTCCTTTTGGGACGCCGAAGCGCCCGGAACTGCAGGCGATCCGCGGACGCGGACTGCTTGGATTCGCGGGCTGACGTGGGTTTTCTAGATGCAGGACCGGCATGGCGAGTCGCCGAGGGGGGAACCTAAGCAAACATCGTTCCGGCCGCGAGGGCGAACCGGATCCTGCACCCTGTTGTTGCAGCATAAGGGCTAGGGGGGCCCTTGAGCAACGGCGAGGGCGCATCGGAGAGCCTGATCAGCGGCGTTCCATGGGCGAGAATCCGGCAGGGAGGATCGGCCCGGATCGGGGATGTGTGCGATTGCGCACGGCTATGACCTGCTCGCTGGGCGATCTCCGACGCCGGCGCACGATTCGAGGGCTTCCCAGGGCTATGGCGGGGCGCTACACAGGGGGCCATGGTACCGCCGCGCAAGCAGGATGATCCGCGCTCCCTGGATCCCCTGGGAGGAGGGGGGCTACGGCACAACCCCTTTGCTGCCCTGCGTCCAGGGGGCCAACCCGCGCCCCAGGCTCCGCCGCCGGCCGAGCAAGGGGCCCCTGCGGAGGCCCCGAGGGCGGAAGAATCCAGTGGGCGGCTGGTCGTGGCACTGGAGCGCAAGGGGCACGGGGGCAAGTCCGTCGTACGGATCCAGGGGCTGGATAGCCCCGATCAGGCGAAGGAGCTCGCCCGCGCGCTCGGCAAGGCCCTGGGACGCGGTGCGCGCGTCTCGGGGTCCGACATTCTGGTCCAGGGCGGTGACCTGGACGCGCCGATGGAATGGCTCCGGGCCCGTGGGCTCCAGCGCATCGTGCGCGGCACTCCGTGAGCGGGCCCCGGCACCAGGGGGCTGGCGGAGCTGGAATCGGGCAGCCGGGACTTGGGGCGCAGGAGTCCGGGCGGCCCCAGACCGCTGAGGCCTGGGCCATCGACCTGATTCGCACTCCGCTCTTGGCCGACAAGCTCGCCATGGGCCGTCCCCCGCGGGCCTTCGAGTCGAGGCCGACTCCGCGCCCCCAGGTCAGGCCCGGCCGGGACCCGGCTTTGGAGATTCGGGCCCGTGCGCCCAAGACGCCGAAGCCCGGAGCCCTGGTGCGGCCCCAGGCCCGCGCTGAGGTGCTGCACCGCTTCCTCCATCACGAGCTGCAGGCCGCTGAACTCTGCGCCTGGGCTGTGCTCGCTTACCCCGACGCGCCCGAGCGGCTGAGGCGTGGGCTGCTGGCGATCGCCCGGGACGAGCTCCGCCACGCCGGTCTCTACCTCCTCCAGGTGCAGCGCCTTGGCCACGACTACGGCTCCTTCCCCGTGCGCGATTGGTTCTGGGAGCGGGTGCCGACCGCCTCCGGCATCGTCGAGTTTCTCGCCCTGGTGGCCCTCGGCCTCGAGGGCGGCAACCTGGAGCACGCGCGGGACTTTGCCCAGCGCCTGGAGCGGGCAGGGGACCGCGAAGCCGCGGCGACGGTGGCCCAGGTGGGCGAGGAGGAAATCGCCCACGTGCGCTTTGGGCGGCGCTGGTTCGAACGCCTCGCCGGGCCCCTCGAATTTCAGACTTGGACCGCCAGGCTGCCACCGCCGCTCACCCCGCTCGTGCTCCGCGGCAAGCCCCTGCACCGCAGCGCCCGGCGCCGGGCCGGCCAGTCCGAGGCCTTCCTCGACGAATTGGAGGCATGGCAGCCCTCTGGCTCCTGAACCTGGACGCGGACCTCGAGTTCGCTGCCCTGCGCTCGGGTCGGCCCTATCGCCCCAGTCCGCAGCTTCCCGCTCTGGTCGAGCGCGCGCTTGCCCAGGGGCTCGGCCTCCTGCGACCGGGGGATCGACTCCTAGAGCCGATCGCTTCCGAGGAGAGGGGGCGAGGGGGGGGCAAGGATCCCATCGCAACGGACACTCTGGTGGGCCGGGCATTCTGTCCGAGTCCGGCCGCGCGGCGGCGCTTCGAAGAGCTTGGGGTCCAAACCGAGGCTTGGCCTGATCTGGCGATCGTGCAGGCGGTGAACGGGCGGAGTTTTGCCCTCGCCGCCGGGCTGGGTCCATCCAGGGCCCGCGCGTGGACAGATGGCTTGCAGCTGCGGGCCTGGTTGTCTGCGCTCCGTCCGGGGGAAGATTGGCTGGCTAAGCGCGAACACGGCGTGGCTGGCAAGGGGCAGCGTCCGCTGGTGTCCGGTTCGCTCAGTGGGCCTGATCTGGACTGGATCGATGCGTCCCTGCGCGGCGGCCCCTTGATCGTCGAGCCGCGGCGGCGCCTGAGCGCTGAGTTCGCGCTGCACGGCTGGATCGGGCCCGATGGCGGCTGGTTCTTGGGGGTGCCCGTGCGTATTGAAGTGCGCGAGCGCGCCTTTGTCGGGGCTCGGAACTTGGGCCCCGAAGAGCTTGAGCCCCACGAGCGCGATGCCCTCAGGCACGCCGCCGAACGCGCGGCCCAGGAGCTCCTGCGGGCTGGCTACTTCGGGCCCTTCGGTGTCGATGCCTACCGCTGGAGCGACGCTGGGGGAAGCGCGACGTTCGAGCCCTGCTCGGAGCTCAACGCGCGCTACACCCTCGCCTGGGATCTTGGCATGGCCTCGCGCAGGAACCTACTCGAGCGGCTCGGCGAGCATCTCGACGAGGGCTGAGCGCAGGAACCCGGGGTCGTGGCTGCCGCACATTTCGCGGGACGAGTGCATGGCGAGCTGGGGGCCGCCGATGTCGACGGTCAGCATGCCGAGGTTCGCCGCGGTGAGCGGGCCGATCGTCGAGCCGCAGGCGAGGTCCGAGCGCATCGCCCACTCCTGGTAGGGCACATCGGCGCGCCGGCAGGCGAGGGCAAAGCGGGCGGCGGACAGACCTTCGGTCGCGTAGCGCTGGTTCGCATTGTGCTTGATGACGGGGCCGGCGTTGAGCTCGACGTAGTGGCCGGGGTCGTGCTTCTCGGGATAGTTGGGGTGAGTGGCGTGGGCCATGTCGGAAGACACGCATAGGCTGCTGGCCATCGCCCGCAGGAAATCGCTGCGGTCTCCACCGCGGGCGGCGACGACGCGCTCGAGCAGGGTGCTGAGCAGCGGGCCGGCGGCTCCGGTCCGTGTGGTGCTGCCCACCTCCTCGTGGTCGAAGAGGGTCACCACAGGCACGTGATCGACGCCGCGTTCGGCGGCCAGGATCAGGGCCTCGAGGCAGGCCCAGCAGGACGCCTGATTGTCCAGGCGCGGGGCGGAGAGCCAGTCCGAGTTCGGGCCCCCGATCGCCGACGGCAGCAGATCGTGGGTCATCGCTTCGAAGCCGAGGACTTCGCCTGGGGTCACGCCGACCTGGGAGGCGAGGTACTCGAGGAACGCGCCATCGGTTGGCTGGCCAACGCCGAAGATCGGCTGCATGTGCACTTGCTTGTTCAGCTTGAGGCCGGCGTCGTTGACCTCGCGGTTGAGGTGAATCGCGAGCTGGGGGATGCGCAGGACCGACTCGTCAATCCGGAACGGGCGGGCGACTGCGCGGCCGTCCTCACTGGTCACCACGTTGCCGGAAAGCCCCAGGTCCCGGTCGAGCCAGGAATTCAGCAGGACGCCGCCGTAGATCTCGACGCCCAGCTGCCGGTACCCGGCGCGACCGGTGTCGGGCTTGGGCTTGATGCGTAGGTTGGGGCTGTCGGTGTGGGCGCCGAGGACGCGGAAGCTCGCGTCGGGGGAGAGGTCGGGGCGTACGACCCATGCGGCCAGCGCGCCGCCACGCTGGACATACCAGCGGCCAGGGGCGTCATCCCAGACGGCAAGTTCCGACAGGCTTTGAAAGCCCGCAGCCTCCAGTCGTCGGGCCGCCTCCAGGCAGGCGTGCGTGGGGGAGGGCGACGCGTCGATGAAGGCGCACATGTCGCGCGCTGCCTGGAGGTCGGGGGTCATTGACATGTTGCTGCTAGTGGGCGTCAAGGAGCCCTGGGGGGGCCCAGGGTCGAAGGTCCGCGGCGAGTGGCGCGCATGCGCTCCAGGTCTCTCCGCTGGCTGGGTGGGTGAGGCTTAGGGATTCGGCGTGCAGCGCCATACGCGGGGGAGCGCCCGGGGCCGGCCGGTCAGGACGGTAGAGCGGGTCCCCCGCGATCCAGAGGTCGCTGGCGGTCAGGTGCACTCGAATCTGGTGACGTCTGCCTGTTTCAGGGCGACAAGCAATCCAGCTGAAGACCGGGCCGCGGTCGAGGACCTGGAACGTGGTGCGGGCCTGCTTGCCACCGGGATCGATGGTTTGGCCGTCCATGTCCCCAAGGCTTCCCGGACTCCGGGGTCCAAGGGGCGCGTCCACCGTCCACTCGTCCTGGGCGGGCGATCCCTGCACGAGGGCTAGGTAGCGCTTGGACACGCTGCGCTCCCGGAACGCATCCCGTAGGGACTGCATGGCGACTGGGGTTTTGGCGAGCACGAGAAGCCCGGATGTTTCGCGGTCCAGCCGGTGCACGATGCCAGGGCGCTCGTCCCCGGCGTCCCTGGGAAGAGGGCCGAAGCGCAGCTCGGCCAGGTCCGCAAGGCTCGGTTCGGTGCTGCGACCGGTGTTGTGGGTGAGGAGTCCGGAGGGCTTGGCCAGGGCGAAGATGTGCTCGTCTTCCGTCAGGAGGCTGAGCTCGCTGCGCGCGGCATCCGCCAGGGGGAGCTCGACCTGGTAGCTGGACCCCTTCTGCGCGCGGCCGTTGCTGCGGTTTACGCGGCGCCCAGCCTGGCGAACGGCGCCGGATCGGAAGAGCTTGCCCACCTGGGATGCGGAGAGTCCGTCGAGTAGGCCGGCGAGCGCCTTGTCGAGACGCTCGCCGGCCTGGGCCGCGGCAATGGTGCGCTGCACGACCAGCGTGGGGTCGCAGTCAAGCACAGCCGAGCGGGTGGGGGAAGTCAG
>CAYWNK010000061.1:0-24970 GCA_964459495.1 uncultured Planctomycetaceae bacterium | reverse complement strand
AGATCACCTCGCTCACCTCACCGGAGCGCACCCGAACGAGGAGGGCGTCGACCGTGAGATGGGCGGGCTCTGTTCCCTCCCCGGGGTGGAGCGCCCCCATCAGGACGTGGTAGCGACCGTGGAAGACACCGGCCCGCTCAAGTGCCTCGACGTGCCGGGGCTCCTCGACGACCGCCACGATCGAGCTGTCGCGTGCTTCGTTCGCACAGATCCGGCAAGGGTCCTGCTCCGCCACGTTGCAGCAGATCGAACAGCGCTTCGCGTCGGTCATCACCCGCTCGATCGCCCTGGCCAGGCCGCGCGCCTCGGGGTCGCGCAGGACATGAAAGGTCAGGCGCTCGGCCGTCACACGTCCGATGCCGGGGAAGCGCCGGAAAGCCTCGACCAGGGCCTCGATAGATTCGGGATAGGCCACGGCCGGGCTACATCATCCCGGGCAGGTTGAGGCCCCCGGTGACCTTGGACATGCGCTCGGTCCGCAGGCGGTTGGCCTTGGCTTCCCCGTCACGCAACGCCGCCAGCACCAGCTCCTCGAGCGCTTCGCGTCCCGCGTCAGCGGCCTCGGGGCTGATCGATACCGACTGCACCGAGCCCTGTCCGTTCAGCTGCACGCGCACCACACCGCCGCCGGCCGTGCCCTCCACTTGAACCTCATCCAGCTCGGCCCGCGCCTCTTCCATGGCGCGCTGCATCTTCTGGGCTTGGGCCAAAAGGTTGCCCATTTCTCCGGGGGATCCACTCATCTGCTGACTCCTCTGATCGTCTTCGGCATTACTCTTCGATCCGTCCTTCGAACTGCTTGGCCACGTTGGCGGTGAACGGATCCTTGGCTCCGGGCGCAGCCTCGGCCGCGTTCTGGAGATCGACCTGCACCCGACTCCCCACGGCCGCCTCGAAAGCGGTGCTGCACAGCTTCCGGTTGCGACCCGCGGAGATCATCGCGACCTCGTCGGGCGCAAGCTTGTCGAGGCGCACCACGGCACGGCCGTCGCCGTACTGCACGAGCTTGCCGCGGCGGGCAATCAGCTCGGAAAGGCTTGGCGCACGGGTGTTGAGCTCCGCCAGGAAACCGGCCCAGGCATCCGCCGTGCTGTTGGTGCGCACGCGTGCCTGGCGCGGGGCGCTGGAGGGGGCCGGCTCGGGACGCGCGTTAGGCGGCGGCGCTGCGCCCGGGGCGCCCTGGCCCGAGGACCCGGCAGTGGGTCCTGGACGGGGCACTTCCCGGACGGGAGCCGGCGGAACGACATCGGTCCGGGCTGCGGACGCCGGAGCGGGGGCTTCGGTGGCAACCGCCCCCCCGGCGGACGGGCTCGGTAGCCCCGACTCGAGCCGCTCTAGCCTGGCGGCGAGCTCCGCCAGCGGCAGTGCCGCGTGGGCGTCGCACAGGTCGAGCAGCGTCACCTCGAAGATCAGCCGCCCGTGGGTCGGCAGGAGCCGCATGCGCTCGCGGGCGTGCAGGAGCTCCTGCAGCCAGAGCTCGAGCCGCTCGGCACCGATCCGCTTGCCCCGGGCGGCCAGCTCCTCGCGTGCCTCGCCGCCCGCGGCCAGGCCTTCGAGCATGGGGGCGCCCGGACCGCAGAGCGCGGCCAGCAGGCAGGCCCGCAGGTGATCCAGCAGACCGCTGAGCAGCTCCGTCTCACCGCCCTCGGTGGGGGGCAACGCCGCCATCACAGCAGCCTTGTCCCCCACCGACAGCAGCTCGACCAGGGCCCCTGCGTCTGCGCTCCCGTCACCGCCCATGCGCTCGACGTCGGCGAGCGTAGGCGCCCCGCCGATGAGCGCGAGCAGCTGGTCGGCGAGGGAGAGCGCGTCGCGCATCCCGCCCCGCGCCCTGCGCGCCAGTTCAGCGGTGACCCCGGCTTCCGCCTGGATGCCCTCCGCGGCAAAGACCACGTCCAGGCGCTGAGCGATGGTCTCCTCCGGCAGCGGCGTGAGCTTCAGCACCTGGCAGCGCGACAGAATCGTGTCGATGACCTTGTGCAGCTCGGTTGTCGCGAAGAGGAACTTCACGTGCGGCGGCGGCTCCTCCAGCGTCTTCAACAGTGCGTTGAAGGCCGAGCGCGAGAGCATGTGGACCTCGTCCACGATGTAGATCTTGTGCCGCGCGCGCATGGGCACGTAGCCGGCCTGATCGCGCAGGGTGCGGATGTCGTCGACGCCGGTGTGGGAGGCCGCATCGATCTCGATCACGTCGGCTTCCGCCCCCGCCTCGATCGCCTGGCAGCGCTCGCAGGTGCCGCAGGGATTGGGGGTCGGGCCCTGCTCGCAGTTGAGGGCCTTGGCGAACAGACGAGCGGTGGTCGTCTTGCCGGTGCCGCGGGGACCGGTGAACAGGTAGGCGTGCCCGATGCGCGCTTCCTCGATGGCGCCGCGCAGGGTGCGCTTGATCACTTCCTGGCCTGCGACCTCTTCAAAGGTCTTGGGCCGGTACTTGCGGGCGAGAACGAGGTAGCTCATCGAAGGGTCAGTGTAGCCCGTTGGGACTCATGCCCACCCCGCTGGCGGGCAAACAAGCCGCCCGGCGCTGCGGTTTGTCGCCCTGGGCTGCTCCTTCCCGGGGAATCGAGGCGACCTGGCCGGGATATGGCGCGGAACAGCCGGCCCGAAGATCCAGCTGGCGGCCCGAGCCCAGCCCAAGAAGGCGCGCCCGTCGAAGGGCCCGGGCACCTCGCACGTGCGTCGAAATCCTTAGGGCTGCTCCGTTCCCGGCCTGACCCGATTCGAACCCGATACACCGCGTGGGACCGGACCCATCGCCGGGCGCGCCAAGCCGATGGGGTCGGTGAGCCTACGGGGAATGGGGATCCGCCGGAGGCCAAAAGGAATGGCGGAGAGGGAGGGATTCGAACCCTCGGTGCAGTTGCCCACACACACGCTTTCCAAGCGTGCTCCTTCGGCCGCTCAGACACCTCTCCACCGGGTTTTCAAAACAGCGCCACCGACCCAGAACCGCGGGATGCGGACTAGGCACGGGTGGCGCCGTGGTCTTAGGGGTCCTGGAAATCGATGCGTTGTCGAACAAGCGTCTCGACTCGTGTCCGAATCAGCTCGTGCGGGGGGAATGGCGGAGAGGGAGGGATTTGAACCCCCGGTGCCCGTAAGGACACTCTGGTTTTCGAAACCAGCCCGTTAAGCCGCTCCGGCACCTCTCCGCTCCTGTAACTCGGCGCTCCGACCCCGACGGGGACCTCCGGTGAGGCCGCCGCGGTCAGCGGGACGCCTTGCGCTTGGATCGAAAGAACTCGAGTAGCAGGCGCCGAGCTTCCTCGGCCCCAACACCTTCGGATATCTGCGCTCTGTGGTTGGCTCGCGGGTCGGTGAGGACCTCACCGAGGGAGGCAGCGCCTCCAAATTTCGGGTCTCGCACCCCCCAAACCACCCGCTCGACGCGGGCGTGCACCAGGGCTCCAGCACACATGAAGCAGGGCTCCACCGTCGTGTACAGGGTAGTGCCAGGCAGGCGCAGGTCGCCGGTTGCGCGGGTTGCCGCCACCAGGGCCACGATCTCGGCGTGGGCCGTGGGGTCGCGTCTCGCGCGGGTCGCGTTCCGCCCGCGGCTGAGGATTTGATCCCCTGCCACCAGCACGGCGCCGATGGGCACCTCGTCAGCAGCCCCCGCCCTGCGGGCTTCTTCAAGGGCGACTTCCATCCAGTGCTCGTCGCGACGCCGTGCCTCTTCGTCTACTGGGGAAAGACCCGCAGGGGAGAGGTGGTCGGCGCCCGGATCGGGCCTGTGGTCATCCAAAGGACTCTTCGCTCCAGGACTCATTGTCAGAATCCGCCGAAACGATCCACCAAGCCCTGGAAAGCGAAGGATCCAGGGAGAGGGAAGACAGCCGGCGGGCAACCGGTCGCAGACGGGGCGGAGAACCGCTTGGCCTGCGTAGACCGGGGGGTGAGTGGTACACCCGACAGGATTCGAACCTGTAACCTCCTGATTCGTAGTCAGGTGCTCTATCCAGTTGAGCTACGGGTGCGCGGGCGAGTTTTGTAGCGGTGTGGGCAGGGGGTGTCAAGCACGTCATTCCGCATCTCGAAAACCTCTTTCGCCCGCATGGCCCCGATCTGCTCCCCCCCGCAGGCGGCTGAAGGCTCAGCGGCCTGGATTCGGATCCGGTCACCGGTACTCTTATCGGCATGGCGAACGCCTCCACCCCCGAGCATTTCATCCGTCTTCAGGACCTCAGCGATCAGCAGGTCGAAGATGTCATCGACCTGTCCTCACGCCTCAAGCGTGGCGTGACCCGGACGGAGCTCTCAGGCCAAAGCCTGGGCATGCTCTTCTTCCGCGGCTCGCTGCGCACACGAACGTCGCTTGAGGTCGCCGCCTACCAGCTCGGCGGCAACACCGTCAACCTCACCGCGGCCAGCGACTTCTGGGAGCTTGAGTCGCGGTCGGGCAGGGTGATGGACGGCACGGCCCCGGAGCACATCCGCGACGCCGCTTCGGTGCTCTCGACCTATCTGCAGGCGCTCGCCATTCGCCCCGCCGTGGATGGCCGCTCGTGGCAGCTCGACCGCCAGGACAACAGCATCCGCGCGTGGGCGGAGCACGCCGGCGTCCCGGTGATCAACATGGAAAGCGCCCTCTGGCATCCGCTCCAAGCGCTCGCCGACCTCTTCACGCTGCGAGACTCCCTGGGCTCGCTCCAAGGCAAGAAGCTGAGCATCCAGTGGACCCAATCCCCCACCCCGGGATCCCCGGCGGTTGTGCACTCGATGCTCCTCGCGGCGCTGCGCTCCGGCATGGATGTCACCGTCGCGCACCCCGCGGGTTTCGAGCTCGACGAAGGCGTCACCTCAGAGGCCGCCTCGATCGCGCGCGACCGCGGCGGGCGCCTCGAAATGGGCATGTCCGCCGAAGATGGTGTCGAGGGTGCGCACGTGGTCTACGCGCGGTCCTGGTGGAGCCTTGAAAGCTACGGCAACCCAACGCTGGCTGCGAGTCGCCTCGCGCGCGGTGCGGGCTGGCTCGTCGACGAGCGCCTGCTGAAGCGTGGCGAGCACGCGCGCCTGATGCACCCCATGCCGGTGCGCCGCAATCTCGAGGTCACCGACGAGGTGCTCGACGGCCCGCGCTCCCTGCTCATCGAGCAGGCGGCGAACCGGCTCTACACCCAGAAAGGCCTGCTCTCTCTGCTGCTCCGGGGCTAGCCATGGGCAACCCCGATTTCGCGCACCTCCACGTCCACTCGGAGTACAGCCTCTTGGACGGGGCGAACCGCATCAAGAACCTGGTCAAGGCCTGCCAGGAGGACGGGCAGACTGCGCTTGCGCTCACCGACCACGGCAACATGTACGGCGCGGTCGAGCTCTACCAGGCCTGCAAGGCGGGTGGGATCAAGCCCCTGATCGGCTGCGAGGTGTACATCGCCAAGCAGTCGATGCACCAAAAGCACAGCAAGAAGAAGGGCAATGGCTACAGCCACCTGACCCTTCTGGCGCGCAACGAGGCCGGCTACAAGAACCTGGTCAAGCTTGCGAGCGAAGCCTACGTCAACGGCTACAGCTTCCGCCCGCGCATCGATATGGCCCTGCTGGATCAGCACTCCGAAGGCATCTCGTGCCTCTCGGGCTGCCTCGCCGGCGAGATCAACCAGCTGTTCCTCCGCGACAAGGACAGCGAGGCGGAGCAACTCGCCAGCCACCTGCGCGACCTGTTTGGACCCGACCACTTCTGGCTAGAGCTGCAGCGCAACGGCATCGAGATCCAGGACAAGGTCAACGAGTCGCTCGTCCGCCTGAACCAGCGCCTCGGCATCCCCCTGGTCGCAACCAACGACATCCACTACCTGCGCCAGGAAGACTGCCACGCGCAGGACGTGCTGCTCTGCATCAACACCGGCGCGAAGAAGGCCGACGAGAAGCGCTTTCGCTTCGACACCGACAGCCTCTACTTCAAGACCCGCGAAGAGATGGCGCACATGTTCCGGGACCTGCCGGATTCTGTGCGCGCCACGATGGACGTGGCCGAGCAGATCAACGTGGAGATGGAGTTCGGCAAGTACCACGTACCGGAGTTCGACTCCCCCACCGGCGAGCCGCCGGACGTGCTGTTCAACCGGCTGCTGGAAGAGCGCCTGGCCGAACTTTACGGCAGCACGAACACCAAGGCGCGCGAACGGCTGGAGCACGAGAAGAAGATCATCTCTGAGCTCGGCTTCGTGTCGTACTTCTTGATCGTGTGGGACCTGATCAAGTGGGCGCGCGACCACGACATCCCCGTCGGCCCCGGGCGTGGCTCGGCGGCGGGCTCGATCGTTGCCTACCTGCTCGACATCACGCGGCTTGACCCCCTCGAGTACGACCTGCTGTTCGAGCGTTTCCTGAACCCGAGTCGCGTGTCGATGCCCGATATCGACATCGACTTCTGCAAGGACGGTCGCGAGCGAGTGATCCAGTACACCCGCGATCGCTACGGCAGTGACAACGTCACACAGATCGTGACCTTCGGAACCATGGCCTCGCGGACGGTCGTGCGCGATGTGGGCCGGGTGCTCGACGTGCCACTGCGGGACATCGACCGCATCGCGAAGAAGATCCCGTCAGGGCCCGGCGCACCGACCCTGGCCAAGGCCCTGGACACCGACAAGGACCTGCAGGACATCCGGGCGGAATCGGCCGAGTACGAGGAGTTATTCCGCTATTCGGTGCCCCTCGAGGGCATGGCCCGGCACGTGTCGACGCACGCCGCCGGCGTCGTGATCACCCCGCGCCCCACCGTCGAGTTCGTGCCGCTTGGCCGGAACGGCGAAGACATCACGACCCAGTACCCCGCCCCCCAGCTCGAGGAGCTCGGGCTGCTGAAGATGGACTACCTGGGTCTGCGGACCCTGACCATCATCGACAAATGCTGCAAGAACATCGCGGCGATGGGCGGCGAGGTCCCGGACATCGAGAACCTGCCGGCCGGCGACCCCAAGACCTATGACCTGCTGATCGCGGGCGACACCCTCGGCGTGTTCCAGCTCGAATCCGAGGGCATGCGCAAGCTGCTGGCGCGGCTCAAACCGGACTGCTTCGACGACCTGGTCGCCGTGCTTGCCCTCTACCGGCCCGGCCCGCTCGAGTCGGGAATGGTCGACATGTTTTGCGACCGCAAGCACGGCATCGACCCGATCAGCTATGCGCACGAGACGCTAGAGCCGATTCTGAACAGCACCTACGGCTGCATCGTCTACCAGGAACAGGTCATGCTGGCCTCGGTGGCCCTGGGCGACTTCTCGATGAACGACGCCGACAACCTCCGCAAGGCCATGGGCAAGAAGAAGCCCGAGATCATGCAGAAGTTCTCGGCCCAGTTCCTCGATGGCGCCGAGTCCAACGGCTGCGCGCGGGACGTCGCCCAGGAGGTCTGGGACAACATCATCAAGTTCGGTGGCTACGGCTTCAACAAATCGCACTCGGCCGCCTACGCCCTGATCACGTATCAGACCGCGTTCCTCAAGGCGAACTACCGCACCGCGTTCATGGCCGCCAACTTCTCCTGCGAGATGGGCGACTCCGACAAGGTCAAGGACTTCATCGATGACTGCAAGCGCTGCGGCATCGAGATCACCCACCCCTCGATCACCCACTCGTCGTGGGAGTTCCGTCCCGAAGGCCCCGGCGTCATCCGCTTTGGCATTGGCGCCGTCAAGGGCACCGGCCGCAAGGCGGTCGAGGCGATCGAGGCCGGACGCGACAAGCTGATCGAGGAGGGCAAGCCCATCAACCTGCATGCCCTGTGCAAGCAGGTCGACCCCGCCGAAGCCGGCAAGATCGCCTGGGAGGCCATCGTCAAGGCCGGCGCTTTCGACGAGACCGGGCACAACCGCGGCGCTGTGCTCGCCAGCGTCGACACCGCCATGAAAGACGGCTCGGATGCCGCCGCAGACCGGCGCTCAGGCCAAGTCAGCATGCTGGACGTCTTCGGCGGCGGCGACGACAGCGGGGGCGACGCGGAGGCTGCAGCGGCCGACGACGGCATCGACGACTCCAAAGCCTGGTCAAAGCCCGACACCCTGGCGGCCGAGTTTGAAGTCCTGGGCTTCTACCTCACCGGTCACCCCCTCGAGGAAAAGGCCGGCCTGGTGTCCCTGCTCTCGAGCTCCCCCATCCCGCGACTCGTCGACGCCGAAGGCGGCACCGAGGTGCGCCTCGCTGGGCTCGTGCTCCAGAAAGCCGAGCTGATCGTCAAATCCGGGCGCATGGCGGGCCAGAAAATGTGTCGCTTCCGATTCGAAGACCTGCACGGCTCGATCAACGTCACGGTTTTCCCGCGCACCTACGAGGAAGCCAAGGAGTTCATCGAGGACGGAGCGGTTCTGGTCATACGCGCCAAGCTCGAGGACGGTGGAGACGAGCCGGCCTTGATCCTCGAGGAGGCCTTTCCCATCCACCGCGCGCTCGCATCGTTCCGCGGAGGCCTTTCGATCACCCTAGGCCACGAGGACGAGGGTCTTCTCGAGCGCCTCGCCGGCCTGCTCAGCGACAACAAGGGCGACCGCCCGGTCTTCTTCCAGGTCACCGGCCGGGACGGGCACACCCGCCGCATCCGGGCCGGCAACAAGTACAACGCCGCCATCTCCGACGTCCTGGCCAACGAGCTCGACGCTTTGCTCGGCCCGGGACGCGTCGGGCTGGTTCGAGTCTAGGCCGGCCGGATACGGCCCTCGTAGCGGCCTGCGCTGCCGAGCGCGGGTTCGAAACGGGAAATCTCCACGGCCGCCCGAGCGCCGCCCTGACGGCTCCAGGGAGGGCTCTGCCCAAAGGTCACTCACGCTGCGGCCTGGCCGCCAGCTGCATGGCCCACACCGCCAGAGTCACTCCTACAGAGCCAGCTCGCATGAACCAATCGCATTCAGCCCCCATTCGCCTATGGACGAATGGGGGCTGTTTGGAACCTGCCCGGCCGTGGCAGGGCTTGCGCTACCAGGCGCCTATTCTTCGCTTTCGGCGCCGACCTCGACCACCTCGGCCGGGGTGCGCTCTACGAACTCGAGGATCGCGCGCTCACCCGCGTCTCCGAGGCGGCGCTTGGCCAGCTTGACGATGCGGCAGTAGCCGCCCGGACGATCCGCGAAGCGCGGACCCAGCACGTCGAAGAGCTTCACGACAGCCTCCTTGTTCCGAAGCTTTGCAAACGCACGGCGGCGGTTGTGCTGGCTCGGGTCCTTGGAGAGCGTGATCAGCTTCTCGATGAAGGGCTTCACGGCCTTGGCCTTGGGCAAGGTCGTAATGATGCGCTCGTGCTCGATGACCGAAGCGGTCATGTTGCGCGTCATCGCAATCCGGTGACTAGTCGTCCGATTGAGTTTGAATCCTGCTACGCGGTGTCGCATGGCTCTTGTGTCTTCGCTAAGGGGTCGAGCTCTACGAACTCAGTTGTCGAGGTTCATGCCCAGATCCAGCCCACGCTCGACGAGCTTGGTCTTGATCTCGGTCATGCTGGTTTTACCCAGGTTCTTGAGGTTCATGACCTCGTTCTCGGACAGGGTCACCAGATCCCGCAGGGTGTGCAGGTTGGCTCCGTCCAGGCAATTGCGGGCGCGAACGGACAGCTCGAGCTCGGATAGGGGCCGCGCCAGAAGCATCTCCAGCTCGGAGTTCTCCTGGTTGGCAGGGTTGTACTCCGACGCCGAGGGCGTCTCGATGAGCGGCGACGACTCGTTGCTCGAATCGAACAGCACGAAGGGGTTCAGGTGCTTGCGGTAGATCTTCGCGGCCTGGGTGAGCGCCAACTCGGGCGTCACGGTACCGTCCGTCCAGATCTCAAGCACGAGCCGGTCGTAGTTGGTGAACTTGCCGACGCGAGTGGCCTCGATCGAGTACCGCACGCGGTTGACGGGCGAGTAGATCGAGTCCACGGGAATCGTCCCGAGCTGCTGATCTTCGGCGCGGTTCTCCTCCGAGCCCACGTAACCACGGCCCTTGCGCACGTCGAGCTCGATCCGCAGATCGCGCTCCATCGTCAGGCTGCAGATGTGAAGGTCGGTGTTGATCACTTTGGCCTCGCCAGGGCACGAGACGTCGGCACCGGTCACCGGCCCCTCAGTGGTCTTCTCCACCACGCAAGTGATGGTCTCGTCTCCGTCGAACTGCACGCGCAGCCGCTTGAGGTTCAGAATGATGTCCGTGACGTCTTCGTAGACGCCCTCAAGACTGTCGAACTCGTGGTTGGCTCCTTCAATTCGGACAGCCGTCACGGCCGCTCCCTCGATCGAAGAGAGCAGCACGCGACGCAGGCCGTTGCCGATCGTGTGGCCAAAGCCACGCTCGAAAGGTTCGACCACGAATTGTCCGTACTCTTGAGTGAGCGTGTCCTTGTCGGGCTGCACGCGGCTAGGCAGCTCGAAATTACGCCATCGAATGCGCATGGGCGGGTTCCTTGGGCAATTGCCGGAGGGCGACCGTGTGGGGCGGGGCTTGGGTGCAGTGCTGCGAGAGCAGTGCGATGAACGGAGGGGTCTTCGGAGGAAGGCCCGGAAGGACGGCTGGAGGTCGGAGCAGCGCCGGGCGAACCCGGCGCGACCCTACTTCGAGCAAAGCTCGACGATGAGCTGTTCCTGGATGGGAAGCTGGAAGTCTTCGCGCTTCGGCAGCCCGGTGACGGTGATCGACATGGCGTCCGCGCTGGCCTCGAGCCAGCTGGGAACCACTCCGGACTTGGTCACGTCAAGGTGCTCGGAAACGATCTTCTTCGTGTTCTCCTTGGCACGGGGGGTGATGACATCCCCCACCTTGACGGAGTAGGAAGCGATGTTGCAGCGCTTGCCGTTGACCAGGAAGTGGCCGTGCGTGCACAACTGCCTCGCCTGGGCAAGGGTGACCGCGAAGCCACCTGCCAGCGCGACGTTGTCCATACGGCGGCTCAACAGAGCGAGCAGGTTCTCACCCGTGTTGCCCTTCTGGCGCTCGGATTCCTTGAAGTAGCGCATGAACTGCCCCTCGTAGACGCCGAAGACACGCTTCAGCTTCTGCTTTTCGCGCAAGCGGACACCGTATTCGGTGATCTTGCGTCGGCTCTGGGCGTGCACCCCGGGCGGGTAATCCCGACGCTGGAGTACGGCGACCTTGCCGCTGGAGGTGTTCTGCCCGAGGAAGAAGAGGTTCATCCCCTCGCGGCGGCACTGCTTGACCTTAGGCCCTGTGTAACGTCCCATTGGATTGGTTGGCGAGGTGGAAACTAGACGCGGCGGCGCTTCTTCGCGCGGCAGCCGTTGTGGGGAAGCGGCGTCACGTCCTCGATGAGAGTCACGCGCAGGCCAGCGTTGGAGAGAGCGCGGATGGCCGACTCACGACCAGAACCAGCACCCTTCACGCGCACCTCGACCTCTTTCAGGCCGTGACGCTGGGCTGCCGAAGCGGCCGTCTCGGCGGCGCGCTGCGCGGCGAACGGGGTGCTCTTGCGCGTTCCCTTGAACCCGACCACGCCGGCGGTCCCCCAAGAGATGGTGTCCCCCGTCATGCTCGTGAGCGTGATGTGGGTGTTGTTGAAGGATGCCCGGACGTGGGCGATTCCCTTCGCGATGTTCTTGCGCGGCTTGCGCTTCTGGGCCTTGGCCATGGTGACTGCTGACTCGACTCGAGAATGTGGCTCTGGAGATGGCTCTGGAGGTGGGTCCGGAATCCGGGGAGCATCCGGGAACCTGAACAGGCTCCCGGATGGCCGGCTACTTCATGCCCTTGACGGACTTCTTGCCGGCGACGGTCCGCTTGGGACCCTTGCGTGTACGGGCGTTGGTGCGGGTGCGCTGACCGCGCACCGGAAGGCTGCGACGGTGACGCAGGCCGCGATAGCAGCCGATGTCCCGCAGTCGCGAGATGTCCTGCGCCAGCTGGCGGCGCAGGTCACCCTCGACCTTGTATTCCTTGCGTAGGTGGTTGGCCAGGTTGGTGGTCTGCTCCTCGGTGAGATCGCGGGCCTTCATGGCCGGATCCAAACCGAGCTGCTTAAGGACGACCAGCGAGGTCGAACGACCAATGCCGAAGATGTAGGTAAGCGCGAATTCCAAACGCTTGTTGTTGGGGATATCGACGCCGACGACGCGTGCCATGGGATGCTCTGGGGAGTCTAGGGTTGAGGGGGTGAGCCGAACTCAGAGGGTCACTTGCCCTGCTTCTGCTTGTGACGCGGATCCGCTTTGCAGATGACCCGCAGCACACCACGGCGCTTCACGATTTTGCACTGGGCGCACATGCGCCGAACGCTGCTTCGAACTTTCATCTTCTTCTCCTGCGTCGCCGGCGGGCACCGCCGCGTCTACGCTCACCACGACAGGTGATGCGTCCTTTGGTGAGGTCGTAGGGGGACATCTCGACCGTGATTTTGTCTCCGGGCAGGATGCGAATGTAGTGCATGCGCATCTTACCGCTCACATGAGCGAGGATTTCGTGGCCGTTTTCCAGCTTAGCCCGGAATCGGGCGTTCGGCAGGGCTTCGGTCACGATGGCCTCGACCTGAATGGGCTCTTCTTTGGCCATCATCGGGCTCCCTCCTGGGCACTCTTGCCCGCAGCTGCCTCGGCCCCATCGCGGGAGCTGATGCAGGCCTTCGCGGCCGCGAAGACCACGTCGGGGGATTGTTGCCCATCGACGGCGCAGACCGCACCGCGGGCACCGTAGTACTCGACGAGGGGCGCCGTCTTGGCGTGGTACTCCTCCAGACGCTTGCGCACGACCTCAGCCGTGTCGTCCTTGCGCTGAACGAGCTCGGAACCGCACAGGTCGCACTTGCCGTCGACCTTGGGCGGAGAAAACTCGAGATGGCAGATGTGCCCGCAGTTCGAGCAGGTGCGTCGCTGGACGATCCGC
Organism: uncultured Planctomycetaceae bacterium; assembly: GCA_964459495.1. Lineage (GTDB taxonomy): Bacteria > Planctomycetota > UBA1135 > UBA1135 > CAYWNK01. The sequence goes on along the minus strand of CAYWNK010000061.1, from coordinate 12,175 downwards.
TTCTCGATCGCCTCGTCCGGCACACGGATATCGATGACCACACGGGCCGGGGCACCAGCCCCGGATCCAAGGCGCTCTTCGAGGGCGTCTGCCTGGGCGATCGTTCGGGGGAACCCGTCGAGCAGGTAGCCCCCGCTGCAATCGTCCTTGCTGACGCGATCGAACAGCATGTCCAGGACTAGATCATCGGGAACGAGCTCACCGGCCTCCATGAAGCCGCGAGCGCGCTCGCCAAGGGGCGTGCCGCCGGAGAGGTTGGCCCGAAAAAGGTCCCCCGTCGACACATGGGGCAAACCCAGGTCGCTGGAGAGACGGGCAGCCTGTGTGCCCTTGCCGGCACCGGGGGCGCCCAGCAGGATCACGACGGTCGTCACGCTACTTGCCCCCCTGGGGCTTGGCTTGGCCACCGCCGGACTTGGTGCTGCTCTTGGCCCAGCGGGCGCTTGCGCCACCCTGCTCTGCCTCGGCACCGCCGCCCTCATAGGCCTTCATCACCAGCTGCGCGTTGAGCTTGTCGACCAATTCCAGCGCAACCCCCACGACGATCAGCACCGAAGCGCCCGTCACGAAGTACTGCATGGACTGGGTCATCCCGGAGTCCTTAGTGATGAACGCGGGCAGCACGGCGACGAGGGCCAGGAAGGCCGCCCCCACCAGGGTGATCCGGTTCAAGACGTTGGACAGGAACTCCGCCGTCTTCACACCGGGGCGAATGCCCGGGATGAAAGATCCGTGTTCGCGCAGGTTGTTCGCGATCTCTTCCGGCTGGAACATCAGTCGGTTCCAGAAGAAGCAGAACGAGAAGATCAAGACCAGGTAGACCGTCACGTACAGGAAGCCGGTCTGGTCCTGGAACATGCCCTGCAGACGATCCCAGCCAAGCCAGTCGAACAGGATTCCAGGAATCACGAACAGCACCGAGGCGAAGATGATCGGCATCACGCCAGCCATGTTGACCTTGATCGGCAGGTAGTGACGCTGGCCACCATAGACGCGACGGCCGCGGGTCAGCCGGGCGTATTGGATCGGCACACGGCGTGCGGCCTTGTGCATGAAGACGACCAAGAAGATCGTCACGATCCAGACCGCGGACAGGAACATCAGGATCTGCCAGAAGTCGGGGCTCTGACTGATCTGGGCGAAACTCGACGGCATGACGGCGATGATGCCCGCCATGATGATCAGGGAGGCTCCGTTGCCCACGCCGTACTCGGTGATGAGCTCACCGATCCACATCACGATCATGGAGCCGGCGAGCAACGAGGTCACAACGATGAAGAACAGGGCCACGGGGTTATCCCGCATGCTGCTTTCCACCATGGCTTCGCGCCTGGCCCAAAACACGCCACTGAAGATCAGCACGGCCTGCACCAGGGCGATCGGCACCGTCACAAGGCGCGTCCACTGGTTGATGCGCTTCTGACCGGCGGCGCCCTCCTTGGCCACCGCCTCCAGGGTCGGGGAGACCTTGGTCAGCATGCTGAAGATGATCGACGCCGAAATGAAGGGCATGATGCCCAGTGCGAAGATCGTGGTCTGGCCGATCGCACCGCCCGACAGGGCGGACATCATTCCCATGATGCCCTGGTCGCCAGTGGACGCCAGGAATTGGGGATCCATCCCCGGGATCGGGATCTGGAACCCAATGCGGTAGGCCACCAGCAGAGCCAGTGTGCGGAAGATACGCTCCCGGGTCTCCGGGATCTTCAGCAGCTTGATGAAGATGTTGTCCACCGGGTTAAGCCCCTGCGGCCTGCTCTTCGCCTTGCTGCTCTTCGACGCCGCGCTTGTTGAGGAAGACCACTTTGCCGCCAGCGGCTTCGATCTTCTGGGCCGCTGACTTCGAGCACTTTTGAGCGCGCACAGTCAGGGACTTGGTGAGCTCTCCGTTGCCGAGGACCTTCAGCAGAGGAGTGTTCATGCTGGCCAGTCCCCCATTGAGGATCGCCTGCAGGTCCACGGTCGCTCCGCTGTCGAATCCCTCAAGGGATCCCACGTTGATGATGGTGTAGTCGGTACGGAAGCGGGCGTTCGTGAAGCCCCGCTTGGGCACGCGGCGGTAGATGGGCATCTGGCCGCCTTCGTAACCGGCACGTCGACTCGAGCCGGAGCGAGAGCCCCAACCTTTGTGGCCGCGACCGGAGGTCTTGCCGTTGCCGCTACCGATTCCGCGGCCGACGCGGAACTTGCGCTGATTCTTCGTGCCCTTGGCGCAGACGGTTTTGAGATCCATAGATCTGCCTTCTACTCGGGTTGGTGGGATACTGGGGGGATGTGAGAGGTGCGGACCGCGAAAACGCGGGCCTAAAGCTGGACACCCCGGAGGGAGGCCACTTCTTCGTGGGTGCGCAGCTGGCCTAGGGCGTCGAGCGCCGCTTTCACCAGGTTGAGCGAGTTGGTGGAGCCGTAGGCCTTGGAGAGCATGTTCTTGATGCCCGCCATTTCGGCGACGGCGCGCACCGAAGTGCCGGCGATAATGCCGGTACCCTCGGAGGCGGGAATCAAACGGACGACCGCTCCACAGAACCTTCCAGTGACTTCATGGGGAATCGAGCCCCAGGGTGTCAGCGGAACGCGCTGGAGGTGCTTGCGCCCATCCTTGTTGCCTTTCTCGATGGCGTTGGGAACCTGGCGCGCCTTGCCGAAGCCAAAGCCCACCACGCCCTCGCGATTGCCGGTGACAACTAGAGCGCTGAAGGAGAATCGACGACCACCCTTCACCACCGCGGCACAGCGGTTCACCGTGATCAACTGCTCACCAAGGGTGGTGAGCTCTTCGACCTCGGCGTGATCGAGAAACTGAACGGGATCTTTCATGCTGCTAGAACTTCAGGCCCGCCTCACGGGCTGCTTCGGCGAGCGCCTTGACGCGCCCGTGATAGAGGGAAGACCCGCGGTCGAAGACCACCTCGGTCACGCCGGCCTCGAGGGCCTTCTTGGCAATCTCTCGGCCGATGATCGCGGAGCGCTCGGTCTTGGTCTTGCCCGAGAGCTCCGAGCCCAGTGCCTTGGTCGTCGAAGAGATGGCGCACAGGGTGCGGCCGGTCTTGTCGTCGATGACTTGGGCGGAGATGTGCTTGCACGAACGGTTGACGCTGAGCCGGACCCGATCGGAATTCTTCCGAATCAGGCGACGGGTGCTGTTGGCACGCCGCGTCTTGCGCTTGTTCTTGAGCAGAGTGGCTGACTTCATGACTTGGATCAGGCTCCGAAGGACTTGCCGGCCTTGCGGCGGACGAATTCGCCCTGGTAGCGGATGCCCTTGCCCTTGTAGGGCTCGGGGGGGCGCACCTTGCGAATGACGGCGGCGACCTGGCCGACAGCCTGCTTGTCGGCGCCGCGCAGGATAATTTGGGTGGGCTTGGGGGTCTCCGCCTCGACGCCGTCCGGTAGGGCGATGTCGACGGGATGACAGAAGCCGATGTTCAGCACGACCTTGCGGCCCTGTGCGTTGGCGTTCCAACCAACGCCGACGATCTCAAGCTGCTTCTCGAAGCCCTTGGTCACGCCTTCGACCATGTTGGCGAGCAGCGCCCGGGTCAGTCCGTGCAGTGCCCGCGCCTCACGCGCCGCGCCGGCACCGGTCAGCTCGACCTTGGCCTCGGTGCCTTCGACAGCGACCTTGACCTCAGGCCGCACCGGCATGGAGAGGGTGCCCTTCGGGCCCTTGACCGTGAGCGTGTTCGGCTTGGCATCGACGGTGACGCCACCCGGAACGGGCACGGGGTTCTTTCCGATTCGTGACATGGGACTAGTAGACCTTGGCCAGGACCTCGCCGCCGACGCCAAGCTCGCGAGCTTTGCGGTCGGAGATCACGCCCTTGGGGGTGGAGACCACGTGGATGCCTTGCCCGCGCAGCACGGGCTTCAGGTCCTCCACCGAGGAGTAGACGCGGCAGCCAGGGCTGCTGATGCGCTCGATGTGACGAATGACGTACTCGCCGTCGTCACCAAACTTCAGCTCGACTGTCAGGGTGCTGGCGGGCTTGCCTTCGGTGACCTGGTAGGTGGACACGAAGCCCTCCTCCTTCAGCACCTCGGCGATTCCGACGCGCATGCGTGAAGCGGGCATGCTCACGCGCTTGCGGCGGATGGAGTTGGCGTTGCGGATGCGTGTGAGCATGTCCGCGATGGGGTCGGTCATCATGGGATATGCCTCCGTTACCAGGACGCCTTGCGCATGCCGGGGATCTCGCCGATGTGAGCACGCTCACGCAGGCAGATGCGGCACAGGCCGAACTTGCGATACACGGCGCGCGAACGGCCGCAGAAATTGCAGCGCGTGTAGGCGCGCGTCTTGAACTTGGCCGTCCGGCTGGACTTGGCGATCAGGGATTTCTTAGCCATGGATCTATTTGTCCGCGTTGCGGTCCAGGAAGGGCATTCCGAGCTCGCGCAGCAAGGCTTGGCCCTGCTCGTCGTTGCTGGCGGTGGTCACGAACGTGATGTCCATCCCCTGCTCAAACTCGATCTGGTCGTAGGTCAGTTCGGGGAACACGGACTGCTCCGCCAAACCGAGGGTGTAGTTGCCGCGCCCGTCCAGCTTGTCCTTGACGCCGCGGAAGTCGCGAATACGAGGAAGCACAACGGCGATGAGGCGGTCGGCGAAAGTCCACATGCGCTCCTGACGGAGCGTCACAGCACAGCCGATCGGCATGCCCTCGCGAAGCTTGAAACCTGCGATCGAACGGCGGGCAACCCGCACGGTGGGTTTCTGGCCGGTGATCAAGGCCATCAGCTTGGCAGCGGACTCGACCTTGGCCTTGTTCTCCACGGCGCCCTTGACGCCCATGTTGACCACGATCTTCTCGAGCTTCGGCACGGCCAGATCGTTGCTGATGGAGAAGTTCTCCTTCAGCTTGGGCGCGACCTCGCTGTTGTATTTTTCCTTCAGTCGGGGTGCCATGGTCTAGGCCTCCTGGGGGCGCTTGCGGGTGCCCTTGCCCGTAGCAGGATCCAGCAGCATGACGTTGCTAGCGTGGATCGGGAATTCGCGCTCAACGCGCTCGCCCTGGGGATTTTGCTGGGTGGGCTTCTGATGCTTGACACGCATGTTGATGCCCTCGACGACGACGCGATCGCGCTTGCGATCCACCTCGACGACGGTTCCGGTCCGGCCCTTGTCGTTGCCGGCGATAACGATCACCTGGTCTCCGCCTCGAATCTTCATCAGATCACCTCCTGGGCGAGCGAAATGATCTTCATGAAGCTGCGCTCGCGCAGCTCTCGGGCCACGGCACCGAAGATGCGGGTGCCTTTCGGGTTGCCTTCCCCGTCCACAAGGACGAGAGCGTTGCGGTCGAAACGCACGTAGGAACCATCCTTGCGGCGGGTGTTCTTCTTCACCCGCACGATGACGCCCTTGACGATCGTTCCGGTCTTGACCTCAGAGCCGGGGATGGCCTTCTTGACCGACGCCACGATGACGTCCCCCAGGCCTGCGTAGCGCCGGTGGGTACCACCGAGCACCTTGATGCACTGGACCTGTTTCGCGCCGGTGTTGTCGGCGACGTCCAGGTAGGTTTGCATCTGAATCATAGACCTTCTCCTGCGGCGAGAGCCGCACGCTCAACCACGCGCACCAGGCGCCAGCGCTTCGTCTTGCTGAGGGGACGGCACTCCATGATCTCGACCGTGTCGCCGACATTGGCATCCTCGGCCTCGTCGTGGGCAATGGCCTTGGAGTGCTTACGGATGTACTTGTTGTACTTGGGGTGCTTGAACATCCGCTCGTAGCGGACGGTGATCGTCTTCGACATCGAGGTCGAGGAGACAATCCCCTGTAGCGTGCGGCGCGTGTTGCGCGCCTCGCCTGCTGTGTTTTGGCTTTCGCTCATCTAGTTCACCTCTGGGTCCGAGAGGACCTAGGCCTTGACGGCGCTAGCGCCGCGAATTCCGAGCGAACGCTCGTGGAGGACAGTGCGGATACGCGCCACGGAGCGCCGCAAGGTCTTGATCTGGGCGGTGTCCTGAGCACCGCTTGTGGCGACCTTGAACCGCAGGTCGAACAGCTCCTTCTGGATGTTGTCCAGGTCGAAGGAGAGCTCGGAATCGGTCTTACTGCGGACCTCTTCGATCTTCATGACTACGCTCGGGGGAAACGAAAAGTGTGCTGGTGAGGCGGGCTAGGTTCGGTTGACGACGCTGGCGGAGGGGGAACTCGCGCCGCTACGAAGTGGGCAGGCGCCGCACCATGCGGACCTTGACGGGCATCTTGTGGGCGACCCGCTTGAAAGCCAGCTTGGCTTTCTCCTCGGTCACGTTGCCCAGCTCGAACAGGATGGTTCCGGGACGCACGGCTGCGGCCCAGTAGTCGATGTCGCCCTTACCCTTACCCATCCGAGTCTCGGCGGGCTTGCCGGAAACCGGCTTGTGGGGGAAGACGCGAATCCAGATCTTGGCCGCGCCCTGGGTGGCACGGTTGGCCGCGATCCGGCTTGCTTCGAGTTGACGACCGGTAATCCAACCGGCGTCGAGGGACTGCAGTCCGAAGTCTCCGAAGACCACGCGGTTGCCGCGACTGGCAAGGCCTTTCAGCTTGCCGCGCATCACCTTGCGGTGCCGGATCCTTTTGGGCATGTACGCCATAGGGATTCTCCTTCGGGCTAGCGCCCGCCTCCGCCGCCACGGGAACCACCTCGGCCCCCACCACCACCGCGGCGCCTACGGGGGCCTCCGCGCTCGAAACGACCGCCCGCTGCGGAGGTGACCCGGTAGTTCACCTTCTCGCCGCGATCGATGTCGCCTTTGTAGATCCAGCACTTGACCCCGATGATCCCGAAGGTCGTCTTGCCCTCGGCGAAGCCGTACTCCACGTTGGCCTGCAGGGTCGACAGGGGCACACGGCCCTCGCGCTCGACCAGGGTGCGGGCCATCTCTGAGCCGCCGAGTCGACCGCTGATCGAGACCTTGATGCCGAGGGCACCGGCCTGAATCGTCGTCTGCACGGCCTTCTTGATCGCGCGGCGGAATGCCATGCGGCGCCGCAGCTGATCGGCGACGTTTTCCGCCACCAGGCCGGCCGAAAGCTCCGGACGCTTCACCTCGTGGATGGTGAGGTGCACGGTCATCTCGGCGATCTTCTGCAGCTCAGCCTTGAGCTGGTCGATGCGCACGCCCTTGCGGCCCACCAGCACGCCGGGGCGCGCGGTGTAGATGATCACGTTGACGGCTTCTCCGGTGCGCTCGATCTCGATGCGCGGGATGCCTGCGGAGCCGTACTCGCGGCGGACGTGGTCACGGATCTTCTTGTCCTGCAGGAGCAGGCGTGCGAAGTCGTGCTTGGATCCGTGCCAGCGTGAGGACCACGGCTCGATGGTTCCGATGCGGAACCCTGTGGGGTGAATCTTCTGACCCATGGTGGCTAGTTGCTCTCCCCGGTGCTCTGGGGGACTTCCCGGACGACCACCGTCAGATGGCTGGTTTTCTTGGCGTAGGGCATGGCGCGTCCCTGGGGACCGGGCCGATAGCGCATGCGGTTGTTGAGCAGAGGCCCCTCGTCAGCGCGGCAGTCGGCCACGTACAAACGGTTGACGTCCACTTCTTCGTTCTGGGCGGCGTTGGCCATGGCCGACGCAAGCACCTTCTTGTAGGCAGCTGCCGCGCGCTGGGGAGCGAACTCCAGCATCTCGAGCGCCTGGTTGCAGGTGCGTCCGCGGATCATGTCGGCCACCAGACGCGCTTTGCGTGCGGTCATGCGCGCGTAGCGGTGGCGGGCCAGGTAGGAGTCCGGGTCTTCGATGAAAGCTTTCATGGCGGTTGGGGTCGTGGAGGGACCGAGGCTGATCGGTTGCGCATGGCTTGCCCGAGGGATATCCCCCCCAGGGCCTGCGCAACCGAGTTAGGCCTAGCGGCTCTTGTTAGCTTCCTTCTTGTTGGTGTGACCGCGGAACTGACGGGTAGGGGCAAACTCGCCGAGCTTGTGGCCCACCATGTCTTCGGTGATCTGAACCTTCACGTGCTTGCGTCCGTCGTGGACCATGAAGGTGTACCCCACGTGATGCGGGGGGATCGTGGAGGCTCGCGCCCAGGTCAGGATGGGCTCTTTCTTGCCGCCTCCAGCTTCCTGCTTGGCCACTTTCTTCTCGAGCTTCGGGTCGATGTACGGACCCTTTTTCAGGCTACGTCCCATGGGATGGTGTCTGGTTTAGGTGTCCGGTTACTTCTTCTTGCGACGGCGGATGATGAACGCATCCGTCGGGTGATTCCGACGGCGAGTGCGGCCACCTTTGGCTAGCACGGCGGTCGGAGAACAGGGGTGACGACCACCTGCGGTGCGCCCCTCTCCACCACCCATGGGGTGATCGACCGGGTTCATCGCGGTGCCTCGCACGTGCGGCCTGCGCCCGAGGTGGCGACGGCGGCCGGCTTTGCCGAGCTTGACGTTCTGGTGGTCGGTGTTGCCCAGCCGCCCGATCGAGGCGCGGCAGGTCACGTGGATCCGACGCAGCTCGCCCGAGGGCAGGAGCACCACGGCGTACTTGCCTTCGCGAGCCTGAAGCTGCGCGGTGCAGCCGGCGGAACGCACCAGCTGGCCGCCGCGACCGGGCATGAGCTCGACGTTGTGGATCTGGACACCGACGGGGATGTGGGCCAGCTGCATCGAGTTGCCGGGGAGCGGCTCAGCCTTCTCGCCGGAGAGGATCGTCTGCCCCACCTCAAGCCCGAGCGGGCAGAGGATGTAGCGCTTCTCGCCGTCCGCGTAGTGCAGTAGCGCGATGAAGACGCTGCGGTTGGGGTCGTACTCGATTGAGAAGACCTTGGCCGGCACGCCGTCCTTGTTGCGCTTGAAGTCGATCAGGCGATAGCGGCGCTTGGCGCCACCACCCCGGAAGCGCACCGTGATGCGACCCAGGTTGTTGCGTCCACCGGATTTCTTCAGCGGACGCAGCAGGGACTTCTCCGGCTTGCTGCGGGTGATTTCGGCGAAGTCGAGGACGCTGCCGTGGCGGCGCCCCGGTGACGTCGGCTTGTATTTGCGAATGCCCATGATGGATGTTCGTTGCTTCTAAAACCTGTTGGCCTAGAAGACGTCGAGGGTGTCCTCGGGGTGCAGGGTGACCATGGCCTTCTTCCAGTCGGGACGCTGACCAGCGACCCAGCCGCGACGGCGCGACTTTCCGGAGACCCGAATCGTGTTGACGGAGCGCACGCGCACCTCGAAGACCTTCTCCACCGCCTGGCGGATCTCGACCTTGTTGGCGTCCAACGGAACCCGGAAGTGGAACGCGTTGCGGCTAGCCTGGTCGTCGCTGCCCTTCTCGGTCAGGACGGGGCTCTTGGTGAGCTGATAGAAGCGGGCGAGAGAAGTCATGCTTGGGACCCTCCATCCGTGGAGTTGCTGCTCGACTCGACGCCCTTGCCCGTACGGACCTGGGACTTGGCGGTACCCACCGCCCCGACGCCGACGCGCGCGGAGATTTGAGCCATGGCTTCCGCCTCGGCGATGATCAGGCCTCCGGCCACCACGTCCAGGGAGCAAAGCTCCGCGGCCGTGCGCACCGAAACGCCCGGGAAGTTCCGGAAGGACCGGTAAAGGCTGTCGTCGCGTTCAGCGACCACGACGCAGGCGCGGCGCGGGGTGCCCAGATCGTTCAGCACCTTGCGGGCCGCCTTCGAAGAGGGCTGGGTGAAGCTGCCAAGGTCGGCGATCACCACCTCGCCGTCGGCGAGCTTGCCCGCCATGGCGCCCCGCAGGGCCACGCGCCGGGCCTTGACCGGCATGTGGTAGGTGAAGTTGCGCGGATGGGGCCCAAAGACCGTTCCGCCCCCACGCCAGATGGGCGACTTCACATCACCGGCGCGCGCGCGACCGGTGTGCTTTTGCTTGTAGGGCTTCTTGTTGGTGCCCTTGACCTGGGAACGACCCTTGGTGGCCGCGGTACCCTGACGCTTGTTCGCCTGGTACATCACGACGGCGTCCTTGAGGGTGCGGTAGAGGACCTTGCCCCCGAACACCGACTCGTCGAACTCCACCTGGCCAACGCTCCCGGCCTTGTAGCTCTTGACTTGCATGATCAGCCCTTCTTGATGCCGGTCTTGGCCGTTTGGATCTGAACGAAGCCGTTCTTGGGGCCAGGAACCGCGCCCTTGATGAACAGCAGACCGCGCGCCTCGTCGATTTTGACGATGTGCAGGTTCTTCGTCGTGTGACGGGAGTTGCCGTAGTGGCCCGACATGCGCTTGCCCTTGAAGACCCGGCTCGGATACGCCGAGCAGCCGATCGAACCCGGCGCGCGGTAGTTCATCGAGCCGTGGGTCTTGGGGCCACGGCTGAAGCCGTGGCGCTTGATGGTGCCCGCGAAGCCACGACCCTTTGTCGTGCCAACCACGTCCACCATGTCGCCCTCGGAAAACACGGTGCAGGTCAAGGTGTCCCCCACGGCCTGCTCAGCGGGAGCGGCCAGGCGCTCCTCGCGGAGGAAGCGCTTGGGAGCGGTGCCGACTTTGGCGGCGTGCCCCCGCAGCGGTTTCGTGCAGACCTTGTCCTTCACGTCTTCGAAACCGAGTTGGACGGCATTGTAGCCGTCCTTTTCTTCGGTTCGGACCTGCATGACCACGCACGGACCCGCCGCGACGACGGTGCAACCAGTCACGGTGCCGTCCTCGTCGAACAGTTGGGTCATGCCCTTTTTGCGCCCTAGAATCAGCGTCATGATCCTCGAGATCTCCTCTGTGGGGGTTGCCCGGGGAGTTTTGTGAGTAGCGAACCGGTTCGACCCCATGAGAATTCAACGCTGGGTTGAATTCGACGGCGGGGCCACGCGGCGGATGAGTTGTCGATGGAGTCGCGCTTGGCGCTTCCGGACCCGAGCTACCCGATCAGGGGTAGCCACAGGCCGTGTTCTGGTTCGGCCGGCGGGCGCCCCAGCTCGGCTGGAAGCGCTTGCGCGGCCGTTGGCACTAGGCCTTAATGCGAATGTCCACGCCGGCCGGCATGTTTAGGCTGCTCAAGGAGTCCACCGTCTGGGGTGTGGGCTCCGAGATATAGATGAGCCGCTTGTGCGTACGGATCTCGAACTGCTCGCGGCTCTTCTTATCGATGAAGGGCGAACGCAGAACGGTGTAGCGCTCCACGCGGGTCGGCAACGGGATGGGCCCGTTGACGCGCGCGCCGGTGCGCTTGGCGGTCTCGACGATCTCAGCGCTCGATTGGTCGAGCGCCTCGTGGTCGTAGGCCTCCATCCGGATTTGGATCTTGTCGCTCATGCGGGGGGTGCGGTGCGTAGCGGCCCTACCGTGAAGTGGGGCCCGGTTGCTCTGGGGGGAGCATTCGTTCTGAGGGGGGTCTCCTTCAAGCCAGACTCACGACCGCCGGGGCCAAAGACCTCAGCGAACGAGCCCAGCAACCGAGCCCTGCGGAGCGCTCCTGGGTGAACCCAAGAAAGCTCCCTCGACCGACCCACTGGACCGAAGCGAACGTCTCGTTCACGGGTCGAAGGTGGGGGGTTGTGGGGATCGGCCGCAACAGGAGCTTGACGCTCCCTGGCTGGAAGGGCGAGGAAAGTAAGGTCTCACCGATGGGCCGTCAACAGCGCTGGCCAACAAACCTGGCAAGAACCCCTAAATCTCTGCTGGATTCCCCGTAGACCGGGCTTTGCCCCCCTGGGGCCCGCAAGCGCCCCCCGGTCCAGGCTAGAGGCCGCGGGACTTCTGCCCTGACTCCGACACGACCCGGAATCCTCCGAAGCGCAGCGTTGACGTTGCCCGGCCCTGGGAGAGCGAGCGCACGACACTGGCGTAACCGAGCAGGCGCGCCAGCGGAGCCCTCCCCCGCAGGGTGCAGCGCAATCCACTGGAGACGACCTGCGTAATCTCCGTCTGGCGCGCTCCAAGGTCGGCGAGGATGCCCCCGGCGAACTCCTCGGGGGTCTCCACCACCACCTCCATGTGGGGCTCGAGGAGCTCGATTTGCCCCTGAGGGTCCCCAAGCGCCAGAGCGAGTGCATTTCGGGCAGCCTGGGCGGCCAGGGCGGCCAGCTGGCCCGCCTCCAGGCCCTCCGAGCGCAAACCAGCCACCGTCAGCCGACACCCGGCCAGCGGCGACCCATGCAAGGGGCCGGATTGGCAAGCCTGCTCAAGCCCCTCCTCCAGCGCGACCCGAACGGCCTCGCTCACCCCCAGATCCGGCCCCCAATTCACAAGCGGAGCCCCTTCGTCGCCGGCACCCTCCAGG
>CAYWNK010000060.1:0-25304 GCA_964459495.1 uncultured Planctomycetaceae bacterium | reverse complement strand
TCGGGCGCGAATGACCTGTAGGCTGCCGCAGGCAGCCGATCCGGCGTTCTGGTGCAAATCATCATGAACAATCCGGGTTAGGACTGTACTTCTGGACGCGGCGTGGCGCTCCGGCGAGGCCCGAGGCGAACCAGCACCGACCCCACGTCTTCGACCGTCGTGTACCAGACCGGCAGCGCGAGGAGCGTGAAGAGTGTCGACGTCGTAAGTCCACCGATGACCGCGACCGCGAGTGAGTCGATGTACGCGCCCGCGACCGTCGCGCCCGCTAGCGCCAGCGGCACGAGTCCAAAGATCGTCGTAATCGCGGTCATCAGCACCGGACGCAGTCGATTGCCGCAACCGGTGAGGAGGGCATCCACGCGCGGCATGCCCCCGTGCCTGAGGTGATTGACGTGATCGACCATGACGATCCCATTGTTCACCACAACCCCGATGAGAATGATCAGACCCACAAACGCAACCATGTCGAGCTCATAGCCTCCGATCCAAAGCGCCCACAGGGCACCGAAGAACGCGAAGGGTAGGGTAATCAGAATCGCTAGCGGCTGCGTTAGCGATTCGAACAGGGAAGCCATCAGGAGCAGCACCACGGCGAGTGAAATCAGGGTCCCACGCCACATGGTCTTCAGGGTATCGCCGCGGCGCCGCCCCCATTCGCCGAAGCTCCAGCGATAACCGTCCGGCAGCTCGACGTTCGCCATGCGCGCGGCGACGAGGCTCGTCGCTTCGTCCGTTGTGAGCGCCTTGTCGAACTCGACTCGCACATCGCGCGTCGTTTCCCGGTCCGTACGGTTGATCCGCTGAGGCATGCGCGCGGTTTCGAAACGCGCTAGCGAAGCCAATGGAACGAAGGCCTCCGCTGCGCCCTCACTGGTCACGGGCACGGGCAGGTCGCGCAGCACCCTCATCCCTCCTTCCTCGAGCTGCTCGGGAAGGCCGACCACCATGTCCAGCTCACCCGCGTCGGTCTGGAAGCGCCGGAGCCGGCGACCGCGGAACGCAAAGCCAACGGCATCCGCCACCGATTGCGGGGTGACCCCCGCGACCTTGGCGCGGTCAGAATCGATGCGGATGCGCAGCTCTTTTTGGCCCTGGGTCCCGGGTCCCCAGACTTCGACCACTCCCGGGATCTGCCCCATGTCCCGCTCCACATCCAGCGCAAGCGTCTCGAGGTACTCAGGGTCCTCCCCGGTGATCGCCACAGAGACCATGCGTCGGCCGTCGCTGCCCCGCCTCCGCCAACTCCACTCCGAGTCGCCCACCTTCAGCTTCACGCCTGGAATGGCAGGAAGGTTGCCGCGCAGCTTCCCGCGCAGCTCGGCCAGAGCCTCTTTGGTGGCTTCGTCGCGGGCCAAGTAGAGGCGCACCATGACGCCCTGGTTCTCGCTGTACCAGGAGTACATGCTCTTGTACGCGAGCTCCTCCTTGCGCTCGTCGATCCATGCCTCGACCTTGTTGATGTGACCTTCGAGCACATCCTTCGTGGACGGATCATGCACCTCGAAGCGGATCTCGACGCTGTATTCCTGGTCGCTCGTGTCCCCGGTGATCTCCAACTGCTCGAAAGGGATCACGGAGGTCGATGCGAGGCCAATCAGGGCCAAGAGCGCCAAGAACCGGTGCCGTAGCGTCCACCCCAGCACTCGCTGGTAGCCCGGCGCAACGCGGCGCACCAGGAACCCCGGCGGTCGCGGCTTTTGCTCCGCCAAACGCGCAGCCGCAAGCGGAATAAAGGTCAGCGAGACGAGCAAGGAACAGACCACGGACAGGCAGATGGTCAGTGCGCTCTCACGCATGCGCAGGACCATTTCGCTCTCCTCTGCCGTGAACAACCACGACCAGACGATGATCGTGGTCGCTGTCGAGGCGGTCACTGCCATTGCGACGTCACGCGCCCCCACCTTCGCGGCCTCGCGCGGGTCCATGCCCCCTTCCTGCAGGCGGTGAATGTTCTCCATCACCACCACGGCGTTGTCCACCAGCATCCCAACGCCGAGCATCAAGCCCAACAGGGTCAACACGTTGAACTCCGAGCCAACCGCCAGCATCCCGCCGCAGGTCACCACGAGCGAAAAGGGAATCGCCACGGCCACGATCAAGGTGTTGCGCACCCGACGCAGGAAGAAGAACAGCACCGCCACCGCAAGGATGCCGCCATAAATCCCCGCATCGCGCAGCCCCGTCAACGCGTGGCGAATTTGCTCACCGGCGTTCTCCCAAATGAGTAGCTGAATGCCCTCGAGGGCGGGATCGCTTTCGATTTCCTCGATCTTTTCGAGCACGGCGTCGACGGTCTCGACCGTGTTGGCCGAGGGCTCCTTGAAGACGTCGATCCCGATCGCGAAACTTCGATCGAGGTGCCTGCCGTAGTCCACAACAGGCTCGCGTGCCTCAACCGTCGCCACGTCCCGAACCCGTAGGCCATCCCGTAGAAACAGGTCTTCTACATCCTCGAGTTCATCGAAGCGCGCAACTGTCCGCACGTTGTAGCGCACAAGGTCCCCGCGCACCGCGCCGAGGTCCATGTCTAGGTTGGCAGCGTTGATGACGGCCAGCACGTCGTTCGCGCCGAGGCCGTGCGCCTCCAATGCCTCGAAGTCGAGCTCGACGAAGACCTCCTGCCGCTCGACCCCGTTGAGGGTGACGCTCGCAACGCCTTTGATGCGCTCCAGTGGTCGCTTGATTCGACGATCGAGAAGCTCCCAGGACTCAGACAGGTCGCGCTCGGCCGAGATGCGCCCTTGCAGCATCGCGCCGTCAGCCGGACCGCTGATCTCGCCCTCGACACGGATGAACCCGACGCCCTCTGGCAAGAGCGGCCGCGCGCGCTCGACGGCTTCCCGCACCTCCATGCGCTTGATGTCGACGTTGACCCCGCGATTGAAGTTCACCTCGATACGTGCCTGGCCCGCGCTCGCGCGCGTACCTATGCGGCTCACATCGGGGATCGTCGCGACCTCCTCCTCGATGGGAATCGCCAGCTCTCGCAGAGTCTCCAGCGGATGGCTGCCGCTGAACGGCACCTCGATGTCAACCTCCGGCTCAGGCTCCAACGGCAGGAAATCGAGGGGCATCCGAAAAATCGCGATCACGCCGAGCACCATCAGGCACAACAGCAGCATGCACGTGCCGATCGGCCGCTCGATGACGAGGTCCAGGGGTCGCTTCACGACGCGTCCCTGCCTCCGGCTACGGCTTCGGCGAGCACCTCGAGCTGCTCGCCCGGATCCGCGGCCCTATCCCTTCCCAAGGGCGGACCGCCGTCCACGGGTCGCAGTCGTCCTTTCGCACGCGCCATCACGCGGTACATGCATGGGATCACAAGCAAAGTAAGCACTGTCGCAACGCTGAGCCCGCCGATCACCGTAATCGCCATGGGCCGGCGCAGCTCGTCGCCGGCCCCCAGACCCAGGGCCATCGGTACGAGCGCCAGCACCGTCGTTGCGGTCGTCATCAGAATCGGACGCAGCCTTTCCGCGCCGGAATCGACGATGGCCTGATCCAGGGGCTCGCCGCGACGCCTTCGGCGATTGATCGCATCGACCAGCACGATGGCATTGTTCACCACGATGCCCGCCAGCATGACCGCCCCGATCAGCGCCAGCACGCTGACTCCCTGTCCTGTCACAACGAGCGCCCCAACAACACCAATCGCGCCTAGGGGGACAGCCAGCAGAATCACGAATGGATGCACGAGCGATTCAAACTGCATCGACATCACGACGAAAACCAGGAACACAGCGAGGCCCAGGGCGAGCAGCAAGCTCGACATCGATCGCTCAAGCTCGTCATTCTGCCCGCCGATCTCCGCCACGGCGCCCTCTGGCAGCACGATGCTGGCCAGCCGAGACTGCACCTCAGCGATCACGCGCCCGAGCTCACGTGCGTCCGCGTCAGCGGTAACGCGCGCGACCCGCGCGCCGCCCGCGCGGTAGATCGCGGCTGGACCCCGCTCGATCGAAATGTCCGCGAGGGCGGAAACCGGGACCGAGGTCCCGTCCGGCAGCCGAATATCGAGGTCGCGCACCGCGGCGGCGCGATCTCGATCCCCTTCGCTAGCGCGAAGGCGGATGTCCAACAGCTCCTCACGCTCACGGAACTCCCCGATGAGTTGCCCACGAATCTGTGAGGCCAGGGCCTGACTGAGCGTATCCGCGGGAACCCCAAGCGCTCCGCAACGGTCCCGGTCGGGCACAACACGCACCTCGGGACTCCCCGGCTCCACGGTCGTCGTCACGTCTCGCACGCCGCCGGATTCCCGGACCAGGGCCATCACGATGCGCGAGGCCTCCTCGAGCGCGTCCAGTTCCTCAGCGAAGACCTTGACTTCGATCGGAGCCTGCATCGAGAGCACGGACGGGTGCACGAGTTCACTCTCGACACGGGGAAAGAGCGCGAGGACTTCGCGTACGCGTTCCACCGCCCGGGCCTCGGCTCCCGACTCCGCACCATGCGGTAGCACGAAGTTGATCTGGGCTAAGTTCTCGCCGAGTGACTGCCGGCCCGAAGCCGTCGAAGGTAGGCTCCCGACGACGGAGAAGATCCGGTCAAAGCTCGGGTCGCCGGTCAGCCGGCGCTCAATGTTGCCCACCACCTCCGAAGTGCTCTGGAGCGTGGTCTCTTCAGGCAGCCGGAACTGGAACGCGAACTCGCCCTGCGCGAGATCCGGCACGAGGTTGGTCCCTAGTCCCCGCCCCACGAAGAGAGCGCCGGCGAACAGGGCGATCGTGACAAGAAGAACTAGCCAGCGCCCCCGCAGCGCCCGCCGCAGGCTCGGCGCATAGATGCGATCGAGTCCTTCGAACAACTGAGCGATCGGCCAGGTGACGATCACGAAGGCGCTGGATACGACCCTCCAAAGGGCCAGAACCCCGACCAGCACCAGCGCAAAGGCCAGGCGCGCTGGGAGCAGCAGCACGGTGAGCACGCGGCTCACCCAGTGCGAACCATTCCCGACGGGCGGCAGCGTGAACAAGCCGAAGTTTGCGGTGAACGGCAAGCGATCTTGGACGGCGGAGCCCGCGTCCCAGGGGAACAGCGTCTCCCGGCCTGAAGTCCATACGTTCTTGGGCTCGAAGGCCGACAGCGTCGGGATGAGGGTCAACGAGACCAGGAGCGACGCCGCCAGCGAGAGGCAAACCGTCAGAGCGAGATCGTGGAAGAGCTGGCCAGCTACGCCTGCCACGAAAACGATCGGCAGGAATACGCAGATCGTGGTCAGCGTCGCGGCCGTCACCGCCCCGGTCACCTCCCCCGCGCCGTTCGCCGCGGCCTGCGCTCGGGAGAGCCCCAGTTTGCGATGCCGATCGATCGCCTCGAGCACGACGATCGAGTTGTCGACCAGCATCCCAACGCCGAGAGCAAGACCTCCGAGCGACATGATGTTGAGCGAAACCCCGGCCTCGGAGAGGGGCAGGAACGAGGCTACGACCGAGGTGGGGATCGAGATCGCGATGATCACCGTCGCGCCGAGATCCCGCAGGAAGAAGTACAGCACGAGCACCGCCAACAGTCCGCCCCACAGCGCTGCGGAAAGCACCTGGCCGACGGCCTCGCCAATGTAGAAAGACTGATCATCCAAGAGCGAAAGCTCGATGTCATCGGGCAGTTCCCGGCGCAGTTCTGCGACCTCGCCTCGAATCAGAGCAGCGACATTCATCGTGTTCGCTGATCCCTCCCGGTGCAGGGAGAGCTCGATCCCCTCGCGGTCGCCCGTACGCGTAATGATGTCTCGGTCCCGGTGGCCGCGTACGACGCGCGCAATGTCCTCGACACGAACGCGGCCCTCTGGGGTCTCGCGTACGATCGTGCGCCGGATCTGATCGAGATCGTCGAACTCGTGCAGCGTCCGCACGAGGTACAGAGCGCCCCAGTCTTGGACTGTGCCGCCTGGCCGGTTCACGTTCTCCGCCTGTAGGGCCGTCGCGACGTCGCCAATCGAGAGGCCGAGCGCCCCAAGGCGATCGATATCGACGTCCACGTGCACCTCGGGGTCAAGCCCGCCCCGTACCTTGGCCGCAGCCACTCCTCGCAGCGCTTCGAACCGCGGTTTGATCCAACGTTCGGCGAGCTGGCGCAGGTCATCGAGCGGTCGATCGCTAGCGAGCGACAGCCGAATGATGGGGTCAAGCGAGGGATCGAATCGCAGAACGCGCGGCACATCGGCTTCGAGCGGCAGCTGCACGAGGCCGAGCTTCTCTCGTACGTCGAGTGAAGCGAAGTCCATCTCCTCGCCCCAGTCGAACTCGAGGACGACCTCGGAGATGCCAGCCCGCGAGGTGCTACGCAGGTCGCGCACGCCGGGAATCACCCCCACCGCTTCCTCTACGGGCTTGGTGATGAACTGCTCGACGGAGTCCGGCGCAGCGTCCGGGTAGCTCGTCTGGATCGTCAGCGTCGGGTAGGCAACATCCGGCAACAGCTCGACGGGAAACCCGGCGATCGAGAGGAAGCCGAAGACGGCCAGTGCAATCGTCCCCATCAAGATGGTGACGGGGCGGCGAACCGCCAGCTCGGGGAGGGCCACCGCCCTACTCCGTGCCCGCCGGAGTGCCAAGAGCCGCGGTGGGAACGGCCCGCGCCTCTTCGAGGATCAGGATGGGCGCACCATCCGACAGCGCTGATGCACCGAGCACGACCAGCTGATCGCCTTCGGCGAGTTCGTGTTCGCCGACGCTGCCGGTGATTTCGACATTGTCGCCGCCCTCGTAGCCGAGTTCGATTTCGACCGCTTGAACCTTGTCTCCGCCATCCGCGACGCGGTAGACGAGCCAGCGCCGACCCTCGGCCACCAGTGCGGAGCGTGGCGCGACGAGCGCGTCCTCGTGCACATCCGTAACGATCTCGACCTCGACGAAGGCGCCCGGGCGAAGCTCGACCTCCCGATCCACAGCAACGGTGACCTTGACCGTCCCCGTCGCGGGGTCGACAAGCGGCGCGAGGCGCTCGATGCGCGCAGCGACAACCTCCTGGAGCTCGTCGGCGCGTAGCCACGCTTCCTGTCCTCCGGTCAGCCGCGCAACGTGCCGCTCGGGCACCCGCACGTCCGCATACAGCGGATCGACATCTGCGACGTCGTAGATCTCAGTCCCGTCGGCGACCGTGGCACCAATGTCGATGTAGCGCACCAGGACGATTCCATCGAAGGGTGCCTTGATCCCCGTGCGCTCGAGGTTGAGCTTGGCCACGGCCAGATCGTTGCTGGCTTCGCGCACCTCTCGCCGTACGACCTCGACGTCGTTGTCGCTGACGATCTTCTGCGCGTTGAGTTCCTTCTGGCGCTCGAACTCGCGGGTCTTGATCTCCACAATGGCCTCGAAGCGAGCGACCGCGAGCTCCTGCTCGTCGTTCTCCAAGACCGCGATCACCTGGCCGGAGGTCACACTGTCGCCCTCTTCTACCAGTAGCTCCTCGAGGACACCTCGTGTCCTCGACGTGACGATCGCGCGTTTCTCGGCGCGCAAGGTCGCGCTGGTCGAGTAGGCGGAACGCATGTCCGCGCGTTGCAGGGAAGCAACAGAGACATGAATCGGCTCGAGGGCGCTGCTTGCCGAGGCAAGATCAGGCGCCGAACCTCCCTCCGAACCGGGCGTGCAGGCCGCAAGCAGGAAAGGAAAGAGCGACGCGCAACGCATGGGGAAGGTGGGGCTGGCCGTGGGCATTCGGGGACTGTCGGAGAGACCTCGACCGCAGGAATGCAGCCGAGAAGCGCACCAGTGTACCAGCGTCCGGGGGCGGATAGCGTCATGGGCATTCGTGCGAAGCACCCCCGCGGATGCGATTGAGAGCAGTCGATACCGCAACTCCAACGGACGCACGTCGCTCCGCTTACCAAACGCTCACGGCCAGATCCCAATCCAACCCAACTCGAACAAGGACGCGCGCCCTAGGCGAATCGCCGTACGGCCACCCACTCGTCTCGCTCAACCCTGAGCATCCGCGCGGCGTGGTTTGGCCAAGCCGCTTTCACCGCCGCCATGCCTCCCCCTCTCCATTTGGGGCTTGCGCGCTGCTTCCCAGCCGGAGTCAACATCTTTGCTCTTGGTGCGCCCCGTTCTGTGACAACGCGGCGGGGGGGTGCTCGCTCCGATCCCGCCAGGGAAGGAGACGTGTGGCCGCATTCCATCCCCGCCAGGCAACGGGAGCCGCCAGCCAAACCCCGTCCACCTGGATCGCTCTGGCCCCATGCCCCTGGGACCTTCCTAGGAGTCGCAATCGCGGTCGAGCAGGAACAGTTCGAGAAGGCTGAACGCCTCCTCGATAGGACCAGGCTCCGTCTCGCTGCCTTCATCCGGAACAGGCCTTCCCTCTCCGGAAGCCCGCATGCGCTGGAGAGCCTGTGGCCAGACGATGTTCCTGTACCGTCCAAGCCTCTCGGATAGGAACTGCTGGAACTCGGCCATGACCTCCGGCTCTCCCCGCCCCGCGTAGAAGCCGTACATGTAGGCACCCAGGGTGTCCAAGTTGACGGGGAAGAGGTACGTGCTCGGGCGAAGGCGAACGCTCTGTAGCTCTGAGGGCAGGGAGGGCATCGTCGGCCCAATCTATCCGAGCGAGCGGCGGCCGGGCCGGCCCCAGGCGCCCAGTCAACCCGTAGGCAGTGGCCCCTGCCGTTGCTGGATCGGTACTCACCCACGGGATTCGCAAGAAGTACCGGTTCTCTGGTGTCGCTGTCTTCTGGCCGACGATTCAATCGCGGAATGCCGAACCATGACCCCCTGACCGCCGCTCGCCTAGAGCTCCTTTGGGCAGCCCGAATCCTGAGCGCCGCAGCCGACGCCACGCTCGACAAGGCCACTGACGACAGCCATTCGAACCTGGGCTGGGAGGCAGGTCCGCAAAACCTGACGGGACGGGTGGATGCGCACATTCACGTGCCCACGCTCACGCTGCACCACGGGGGCGATTCGCTCGCTCTCGATGGCAGAACCCTGGACGAAGGCATCGACTGGCTCGCAAAGCGGCTCCGCGTGAAGCTGACCCTCAGGGACTACGACTGGCCGAAGGAGCCGCGGAGCGGTGGCGTGACATTCTCCGCCAACGAGGAGTGGCTTGCCCAGGTGGCCCATTGGTTCACCCTGGGCAGCCGGGCGATGGCCGACATGGGCGTGCTTCGAGTCTGGCCCCACCACTTTGACCTAGGCTACTTCCATGACAAGGGACAGGATGGCAAGAGCATCGGCGGCGGCCTGGCGGTGGTCGACGATCACTACCCGCTGCCCTATCTCTACGTGAATCCCTATGGCGTAGACCGCGCCGCGGACCTCCCCGCGCTGGAGCAAGGCCTCTGGACGGACAAGTGGTTCGGCGCAGTTCTCACTGCGGAGGCCCTGAGGGGCCCGGACGCGGTGGATGTCGCGTCAGACTTCCTCCGCGACGCCATGGCCAAGTGTCACCAGATCCTGGGTCTGACCCCCTAACCCGGGCTATTCATGAGGATTCGCACCAGGGCGTCGGAACAGGTCACTCGTGTTCCAGAATGACAGCCCTTCCCTCGATCTCGGGCCTTGCGCCCGGAGACGGGGTCTCGCCCGGCCCGAGTCCCGCAGCGCACGAGACCGGGCGCCAATGACCTGCTCCGACGCCCTGGTGCGAATCCTCATGAAGAATCCGGGCTAAGGGAGGGGTGGCGACAGTCATCGAGGCGTGACCTGTCACGGCTGTCCTGCGCTTAGCCCGCTTCGACGGCCGCCAAAACATTCGATTCGCTCGGCCAAGGCCGCCGCGTCAGGAGCGCCATGATGCCGCCCTTGCGCTCGAGCTTGGCCTCGCCATTGACTTGCAACAAGAACTGACCCCGGCTTCCCTTCTCGAGGGTCGGTTCAATGCCGTACTTCTCCTTGATGAGAGCCGCGGAACTCGCGGCGAGCCGAACGGCCGAGCCTCATGTGTGGCAATGACGAATCGTGACCTGCATGCTGGAGATGATTCTACAGCAAGCACTACGAGCTCGTCAGAGCTTGAACGCTCCACGCCCTGCACATCGCTCCCCCGGAAAGGAGCTCGACTGGATCCCCCTGCGCCAGGATCGCTGTCGCCCACCCCCTCCGGCCGCTTGGCACTCCCCTAGGAAGGAGAGCCGCAAGAGAGGTACCGAGTGCAGTGCCGCTGGGGTCAAGGCTGCGCCTGGGCGTTTCCGTGGATCATTTGCTGCAGTGGACCCTCGTGAAAAGCGTAGGGCTGGCAGGGGGGTGGGCTTGAGGCTTGACTGAGACGATCCTGCTGGTCGCTGCTGAGCTCAAGCTCAAGGGCCTGGAGACTCGCTTGAACCTGGGAGACCTTCGAAGCACCGATCACAGCTCCACCAATTCCCGGTCGAGCCAAGGTCCAGGCGAGGGCGACCTGGGCGGGAGTCGAGTCGAGCTCCTTGGAGATCTCGGCCAATACCTCCAAGGTCGCCAGGGCGCGTGGGGTGAATGGGTCGAGGGACTGATCCGTCACCCAGGTCTTGGTCACCCGGCCCTCCCCCACGATCTTCCGGCCCTCCAGGTCGATCTGATAGCGTCCCGTCAGTAGACCATTGGCAAGCACGGACCAGGCCCAGACAGCCGTTCCAGTGGACTCGGCAAAGGGGAGATATTCCCTCTCGATGCTTCGTTCGAGCAGGTTGTATTCCATTTGCAAGGCCGCCACCGGCTCGATTCCCTGCCAACGGCTAAACATGTGGGCTTGCCCCAGGAACCACGCGGGAAAGTTGCTAATGCCGATGTAGCGCACCTTGCCCGATCGAACCATGTCCTCGAAGGTCCGCATGACCTCCTCGACCGGAGTCAAGGTATCCCAGTGGTGGGCATAGTAGAGGTCGACATGGTCGGTCTTGAGCCTACGCAAGGAGGCCTCCAGAGCTTCCATCATGTGGACGCGCCCATTCCCGCCCCCGTTCGCATTCTCCGGATCCGTACTCAGGGCAGCTTTGGTGGTCAGGATCACCCGGTCTCGATTCCCACGGGTTTGCAGAAACTCCCCGACCCACTCCTCTGCTTCGCCTGCTTGGTAGAAGTCCGCCACGTCGATGTGGTTCTGGCCGCCATCGAGAAAGGTGTGGAAGATCGCCTCGGCCTCCTTCTTGTCGATCGACCACCCTTCACCCCAGGCCTTGCCGAAGGTCCCGGCCCCGAGAGCCAAGGGCGAAGTGCTGAGGCCGGTGCGACCAAGGCGACGATAGGGATGAATACTCACGGCTGCGTTCTCCTGTTTCCCAAGCGGATGAAAGCGAATGGTGGACCACTTCACCCTACGCGAATTCTCCCGACTTGGGTGGCAGCCGGTGGGCACCTGAGCCATCCCCAAGAGCCCGTTCGACGACGCCTTGGAAGCCAGGCCTCGCCTAGGCGATCCAGGCGCGCGGCCGCCGCCCCTTCCCTTCAGGGCTGAAGCCAGCGAAGCCGAACCCGCCTGAAAGAAGGCCCCGTAGATCAACCGCTGAATCTACGGGGCCTTCTCACAGACCGGTTCGATTTCTTTCCCCCAACGCAGGGAGGCTCCAGGGGTTCCTATTCCCCCTTCTTCGAACCACCACTGGAAAGGTCATCTCCCGAACTCTCTCCCACGAACTCGCCCGGGTAGAACTTGTACAAGAAGGCCTCTACCAGCTGACGGGATGTGATCGGCTTCAGGAAGAAGTTGATCGGAACGCCGCAATCGCCGGCGATCGCCTTCTTCACGTAGTCGTCGAAGGCTGTCATCATCGAGTTGGTATCGATCACCTGATTGTTGGAGTTGTCGAAGCTCCCAAGGCTAGAGGCGACGTTCTTGACGTACTCGTTGTTGAGCTGCATGAAGCTCTGACCCGACTTAGCCTTCTCTGCGTCATGCGCCGTGGAGTTCGTCTCGCTGTCTGTCGAGCCCTGGATCGCGGCTAGCTGCCCCATGATCTCCTTCGGGTCGGGCTTGAGAGCCTGCACGGTGGTGGCAACTTTGTTGGAGACGATGGTGGGAATTAGACCCATCGTCAGCACGCTCGCATGGGACTGCAAGTTCGAGGTGCTGAGCAAGTTCTTGACGCTGTCGGCGAATGAGGAGTCCAAGCCAAACTTCCCTTGAGCATTGAAGAGACTCAGGTGCTGCTGAATGGACGTGCTGAGCGAGGCCGAAACGCTGCTGGTAGATTGCGAGGATTGACTCTTCTCTGCCTGCAGGATGTGCACCATCCCCACGAAGCTCGAGCCATAGGTCGCTCCCGAGAGGAGCTGCAGGCCTGCGTCGTCCGAGCCCTCGCCCGAGATCATCGCCTGCATGGAGGCTATGTTTGTGGTATCGATCTTCTGCTCAGAGCGGTAGACGTTCCAAGCTCGGATACCCTTCTCCGGGTCGAGGACGAAGGGGGCAAAGACGTCGGCAACCTTGTGCGTACAGGTCGCCGTAAGAACCAGCGTTCCCTCAATCTTGTGGTTGCCGTGCTGACCCATCAGAGAGTTTTTGGCAGATGCGCCCGCCTCGCTGGCCACCGTGGGTGACAGGAAGCCCGAGACTTGGCCTGAGACATACGAGGCTACGGAGTTCGAGTGTGCTTCGGCGCCCTCCTCATTGGCCTCGACCCGGAAGTACTGGGCGTCCATCACCATGTTGTCCGACGACAGGGGCATCTTCTTGATCGCAGACTTGTTGTAGTCCATCGGGCTCTCGACGCTCTCGCTGATCTGCGTCTGGCCGGCGCCGTCTTTGGCCTCCTCGATTGCCTGTTGGGCAGTGATCGTCTTCTTAGCTACATCAACGGCCGCGTCGGCCATCTTGCCCTTGAGAACCTCGATCTCCTTGATCAATTCCTCCAGGTGCTTCTCGTCCACGTTCATGTTGATCATCTCTTGGAGCGTCATGTCGAGACTCCGCTTCGAGGTGATGAGCGAATTCAGCGCACGTTGGGCATTGTCGACGGGAGCCTGGAGCTCAGCGACCTTCTCGAGGAATTCAATCTTCTTGGGGTCGACGATGTTCCCGAGTACGAGGCTCGGGTCAAAGGGAATGGTCGAAGGCATGTCATTCTCTCCTGATTTGTTGATTGGCGCCGTTTCTGGCCTTGCCGGCTCCACGAGACATTTCGCGGGCCAGTCGTAGCCCTCTCGGGCTGCACCGACTAGATCAAGCGCACATTGGCGGACGCGGAATGTACCCGAGAGGCACGGGCTCCGTCTTGCATGTGCTGAACGAAGCCCTGGGCCTGTTGTCGGGGCCACGCCACCCGGCGGCCACACGGCGGGCTCCGTACCTCTCCGCATGGGTTCCTATCCAGGTCCGGAGACGAGCGCACCGTGCTCTAGTCCGAGAGTGCTCCTGGTTCATGGCCAGGCAAAAGAAAACAAGAACGCCAGCCGAAGCACCGATGGATTCGCGTGCCTACCTGTGAACACCCGAGGGCACTCGGTAGCTGCTCGCCCCGACTGGCCGTGCAGCACCCCGCGTTCTTTACGCCCACGACCAGGCCGAACACTCGTTCGACCATCGACGGCTTCCAACATCTTTCGCCCCATAGACATGCAGCACATTCCGTGTGTCGGCCTAGCCAATCTCTGGCTCACAACCCGGGGCCACCCCGAGATCACCATTGCGGTTCTGGACGGCCCAGTAGATACGGAGCATCCGACGCTTCACGGGTCCCTGCTGACAAGGGCGGCCGTTGGATCCGGCCCTGCCGAGGGCACGCTCGAGTCCCGGCGTCACGGCACCCATGTCGCCAGCGAGCTCTTCTCCAACGGCGAGGCTGGCCTTCAGGGAATCGCCCCCGGTTGCCACGGACTCAGCATCCCCGTGTTCGCTGGGACGCCCGACGGAGGCCTTGTAGCGGCATCCCAGCTGGACTTGGCTCGCTCGATTCGGCTGGCGGTTGACAAGGGTGCACGCATCATCAACTTGAGCGCTGGGCAGCTCAGCTCCACCCCCCAGGCCGACCAGTTCCTCACGGACGCCCTGCGCTACTGCGAAGAGAACAACGTGCTGGTTGTCGCAGCAGCCGGCAACGACGGCTGCGAGTGCCTGCATGTCCCGGCGGCAATTTCGACAGTACTGGCCGTAGGGGCACTCGATCCGGCCACAGGCGAACCGCTGCCCTTCAGCAACTGGGGAGCAGCGTACCGTGGCCACGGAATACTCGCCCCGGGGCGCGACATTCCCGGAGCACAGGCGGGCGGCGGCATCGTCCTACGCAGCGGCACCAGCTTCGCAGCTCCGATCGTCTCGGGCGTTGCCGCTCTCTTGCTTTCCTATCAGATCGAGGTCGGTGACAAGCCCGACATTCAGGCCGTGCGAAGGGCTCTCGTCCAGGGGGCAACGCCTTGCAGCGGTGAGCGGGTAGCCGACTGCCGACCCTACCTGGCGGGAACGCTCGACCCCGTCGCCTCCTGGCAGCTCCTGGCCGGTACGCGCGCCGACCAACACCTGGATCCACAACCCACAGCCACAGAGGTTCGGCCCAGCAGCGCCTCCCTGGCCCCATCAGAACCCCAAGGCCATTCGGGAGATCGACCAGATCCCGAAAGGCTTCCGCCGGCGCAGGGTGCCCCCCTCATCGGCTCGACGCATTCGGCTGGTCCCTTCCTTCACAACAAGCCAATCCCCATGCAAGAAAATGACATCGACCTGACTGGTGAGCTAGCGGCCGAAGCCGTGACCCCGTCTGCCCTCCCTATCGACACCGGTGCTCCCGCGCCCGCCGAGCTTGGACTGCCTCAGGTCGAACCCTCTGGGGACTGTGGCTGCAACGGCTCCAGCTCCGGCTCCTCCGCCCCGCAGCTTGCCTTCGCCCTCGGAGAGCTGGGCTACGACCTGGTCACCGAGGCCCGAAAAGACTCCCTCTGGCAAGCGATGAGCGACAACCCCTATGACTGGCGCAACCTCGCCAGGCATTTGAAGGAGAACCCCTGGGACGCCGAGGCGGTGACCTGGACCCTGCGCATCGACGCGACCCCGATCTACGCGATCCACCCGATCGGCGCATACGCATCCCAGGCCTATGATCTTCTGGCCAAAATCCTGATCGGTCAGATCGAGGGCGACAAGCGAATCGAGCGCGTCTCGGTCCCCGGATACATCGCAGGCCAGACGCGCCTGACCAACGGCGTCTCCGTGCCCATCCTTGTTCCCACGATGCGGGGACTGTTCGCATGGGACACCGAGAGCCTTGTCGATGCTGTGAAAAAATCCGACGGCAGCACGGCGGGTGTGGGCAACTTCCTCGAGCGCGTCTACTACGAGCTGCGCAACATGGGGCAGAGCCCCCAAGAGCGCGCGATCAATTTCGCGGCCACCAATGCCTTCCAGGTCAGCAAGATCTTCCATGAAGCAGCGGGCTCGGAGCACGAGCTCGACCGGATCGAGGTGACCAAGAGCCCCATCTGCCGTCAGGACTCCGATTGCTGGGACGTGATGCTCACATTCTTCGACCCGGACAACGACCGTGCGGCCCGTCGGGTCCACCGCTTCACGGTCGACGTGAGCGACTTGGTGCCCTGCACCGTCGGTCGGGTTCGCTCCTGGTCCGTTCGTTAGTGCAAGGCGGCCTGCCTTTGCTTGCCGCCCCTGCGAAGGGCGTCGGAACGTACCGCCGCCCCATCGTCTTCGCTGTCCGGTATTCGGCCATCGGAGTTCACCGGCCCCAAACGGGGCATTCTCACTCAGGAGCAAAAGATGATTCCCAACCTTAGCCCGCCCGTGGACCGCAGCCAACTGGCCCAGCAGGGCCTCACCTACCGCAGCAACGAACAGGCGTTTTCCGGCTCCGTGCAGGCCTCGGCAGATCCCTGCGCCATCTGCCTAACTGCCTGTGACGTCCTGCCTTGGCCCGCGAGTGCTGTCTGCAGGGCCGCTTGCAACGCGGTCTGCAAGTAGCCCCGCCGCGAGGTGCGCCCCTGCGACAGGAGTGCACCTCGCATTGTCGTGCATCGAGGTACCCGCACCTGCCAGCGCCGAGATTCGCGTCGTTCAATGCCCTGGTTGCTGCAAGGTCTCGGCACTCCCAGCGCGGCAAATCACTCGTCGTCGTCCAGGGCGTCGCTGCAGTCCAGGGCGTCGTAGTAGTCCTGTGGAAAGTCCTCGCTTTCGGCCCAGCGTCGCAGGAAGTCCTGCACGTCGTCGCTGACCCAGGCGATCACGTCGCGCGGCGGTGGGTGCGAGTAGATCTCGGACATACTGAGGTAGCCGACGGCTCCTTTGCGAACGGTGATGTCGACAACGATCGGATCGCCGCTAGGGCCAGAGCCAATGAGGATCAGGCCTTCCTCGAGGGGGCGGAATTCGTATTCGAAGCCCTCGCTCTCGGAGCGAATCTCCTCGAAGCTCCACAGCGGCAGGTCGGGACCACCCGCCGCCCTCGCCTGCTCCTGATCCGAGCTCGAGAAAATCAGATCGCCGAGCTGCTCGACCGTCTCATCGGGCACCTTGACGGAGGCTGCCCAGGCTTCAAATTCCTCTCTGTGCATGCCTCGAATCTAGCAGGCCTTCGACATTGGCGCGGAAACAGCCCCTAGAGCCTGCTGAATCGGATGCGTGGGCTTGCGTCGAGGCTACCGGCTCCCGCCGAATTGCACCGCCTTGGCTATCTAGCGCTCCGCCCGGCAAAACCGGGGCTTGGCCACACATGGCAGCGGTCCTTGTCCGACCCAGGTGTTGAGCTAGGCTCGATCGCGCCGTCACAGGTCTTTGGCTGTTGGTGGAGCTACTCCACCAGGTCTCGCACAGTTTCCACCCGGTCGAATGGAGGGTCGCGAGCAAAGCCCTCTGACCTCCACGCGCGACTAGAAAGACGGGCGATGTCCTCCAAGCCTCGTCGAGATCCTCCTCGGCGACCTCAAGCTCACGGTAGATCCGATCCTCCGTGCGGATTGGACTGGAGACAGAGGGCTGCTCTTAGACCGCGCGCAGGATCCAGGTGCCCTTCCCCCGGAACTCGAACGAACGCACGAAGTGGCAGGTGGAGTCTCCCGCCCATTCGCGCCCAAGCCGGCGGATCACGTGGCTGCCCCAAGGGATCGCGACGCCGTAGATGTCGAGCAGCCAGCCGAGAGACCGGCACAAAGTCCGCCCAGTTTCATCGGGTAGCGCCACCCCGAAGTTTGTCGATGGCTGGGTGGGCCGAGGAACACGAATGGCCGATGGCACAGAGCTCCAACCGATGCCGCTGCTCGATCCCGAGATCCTGCGACGAAACGCCTGCACCGGGCCGGTTGCCGGATGGGACATCGTCTTCCGGAGGCGGCAAGGCCTCGCATGTGGCTACCCAGCGGAGGAGGCGAGCAGACGGGCGGATTGCTCCGAGGCCGCCATCCGCAGGCCCCCGGAGATCCACAATCCCCGGATGCCCCATCGCCCCCCCACCGGCAAGGGGCAGATCGGGTGGTCCAGATACCTGGTAGGACAAAAGAAGGCGGCCCTTGGTCATGCTCCAATGCCGGCAGCATGCCCAGGTCCGGCGAATCCAAGACCGGCTCGGTATCCTCAATTTCCCCGAAATCCAGGCGTCCCTGCGGGTTCCCTAGGGGACAGGAGTCTCTCCTCCAGCAGTCCCTGGCTCAGCCCAAGACCAATCCTGCCCATGCGCCCCATCCGACTACCCGCCCTCGCACTTGCGACAGTCACCCTCTGTTCAGCCGATGTCCTTGTCGTCGATGAAGCCGGATTTGGTGACTTCCTCGATCTACAACCAGCCATCGACAGTGCTTCTGATGGTGACGTCTTGCTTGTCAAATCCGGGGTCTATTCCGCACCGGTCCTGGATGATCGAAGCCTGACCATCGTTGCTGACTCTGGGGTCACCGCCTTCGTACAGGGAACCACACGAGTGAACAACGGCACCGAGAATGACACCGTACTCTTCTCGGGATTGACCTTTGAAGGACCGGCGGGGGATTCCGCGGTCTCTGTGGCGTTTTGCCTGGGAGCCGTTCGGCTACAAGACTGCGAGGTTCGCGGCCTGGATGCGAGTGAGTGCCAAACCAACGCTGCAGGTGACGGTCTCGATGTCGAACAGTGCGCAGATGTTGCTCTGACCGGATGCAGCGTGTCAGGCGGAGAGGGGCGCGCGGGCTGCACAACCGACGCAAGCGGGTTCGCAGGCCGAGCCGCCGTTTCGCGCTCGAGCGTCCTCACCGTCTACCGCAGCATTCTTCGGGGCGGCGACGGTGGGAATGTGTTCTTCTTCCAGGGGGGATCGGGCGGCTCGGGCTTGGTCTTGAGTGACCAAGGAAGCTGTCGGCTGGTGCAGTGCCAGGTCGTTGGCGGGGATAGTGGGGATGGGGAACTCTGTTCCAATGGCGCTCCTGGTCTGGTTGTGGGCTCCGGCACCGAGGCCGTTGAACTAGGCTGCACGTTCCAGGGCGGAGACGGCAGCACGGGCGCATTCGGGTTGACCTGTCGGGACGGAGACGCCTACACGGGCGACTTGCTTCACTTGCCCGGATCACCCCGCGCCATCCTGGTCGATCGTGTCGTGCGAGCCGGCGATTCCGCGACCCTTCAGTTCTTTGGCCAGCCCGGGGACGTCGTCCGGCTGTTCTACTCGGACTCCACGCAACAGTCCCTCCGCTTGTCAGCTTCAGGCGTTTTGCTGCTAGGCGGCCTTCCGATCACGACTGTGGAGCCAAACGGCACCGTTCCCGGCGTGGGCTCATTCGCATCCCCCCTGCCCGCACCACCGCTTCCGCCGGGAGAAGGAGCGGCAGTTGTGTACCTACAGGCTCAGTTCTTGGGCACACAGGGAGTCGTGCTATCCAACCTTGCAGCCGTCGTCCGCCTGGATCCGGGCTTGAGTCCGTTGAAGTGAGGCTCAAGTCATCAGGCCCGCATCGCTAGTGGAGCCCGCGATGCGGGCCGCTTGCGGCATTCTGTTGAATGCCCTGAGGGGCGGGGCTCCTGATACCGATTCCGGCACTGATTCGTCAGGCTAGGGCAGCGGGAGTTGCGATGGGATCCGGGTAAGCTTGGCTGTCGAGCAACGGAAGAACCCAATGCGACCCATCCAGCAACACAGGGCCGAAGACTATGGCGCAGACAGCCGCTCGGAAGCCCCCGAGGCTCAAGCCGGGGGACACGGTTCGCATGGTTTCCCCCGCGAGCGCACCCGGTCGGGGCCACATCGCTGAGGCTACGGCGTACCTGGAGAGCCTAGGTCTCCGCGTCCAGCTTGGAAGGCATGCATTCGACAAGTTCGGTTACCTCGCGGGGAAGGACGAGGATCGCCTGGAGGACTTGAACGATGCCATTCGCGATCCGCAGGTCGACGCGATCCTGGCGACCCGGGGAGGGAAAGGAGCCTATCGCATCGCAGATCGGATGGACTTTGAAGCGATGCGGGCCCATCCCAAGCTGCTCATCGGGTTCAGCGAGATCACCATTCTGCACTTGGCGCTCTACAAGCACTGCCGCATCGCAAGCCTGCACGGAGCATCCTGGACGGAGTCGTTCAGCAGGGTGTCCACTGCATCCCTGGCGCAGGCCATGTGCAGGACTGAGGCCATCACCCTTGAGATGAATCGGGGGGAGGCGACTTCAGAGCTAACGACAAGAGGCGCAACCAAGGGAAGGCTCCTCGGTGGCAACCAGGACATGATCGCCACCGCGAACGGCTGGATGATGCCCGACCTAGACGACGCGATTCTGCTGCTTGAGGCATTCAATCTGCGCATTGGTCATATCGACCGGCAGCTGACCATGCTCAGAAACAGCGGCTGCCTGGACAGCCTCGCTGGCATCGCCATTGGACAATACACGCAGTGCGGTACCCCCAATCCGGACTCCGAGGACTGGACCCCGGTGGAGGTGCTGCGGGACAGGCTTGGAGGCCTTGGGATACCGATCCTCGGCGGGCTGCCGGTAGGCCACGGAGCAAATCCCATTGCTGTCCCTCTCGGGACAGAGGCTTTGCTGGACGCCGATGCAGGCAAGCTGATTGTCGAGTCGGGAGTGGCCTAGCCTGGGTACCCCGGGCAGGCTTCGCCGCACGGGCAACGCCCCCCAGCCGGCTTTGCCCAGGAAGATCTCAAGGCCGTGGTCCCATACAGCTGGGCAATGGGGTCGAGCCATGACGCGAACGCGGGCCAAGCTGTCTCCAATGCACCAGGAGAGACCGAGTCAAGCCTCGGCGTTGGTTCCGTTCGTCCGCGCGTCTACACCTCGGATCCCACCAAGCTGTCGCTCCCCGCAGCCCGCTGCGCCGCCGCGTTGACTCAGCCGTTTCCAACGCGATGAAGCTTGCCTGGGCCCGGCACTGCTCCAGATCCGGTAAAGTGAGATATACACCTTGCCTCGAATGATCATGAAACACAGCAACTTCGCACTTTGCGCCTTTGGACTAGCAACGCTCGTGAATCTGGCGAGCCTCGTAGGGAGGTTTGTTCCACAGTCCGCTGTGCCCCAGGTGCTGAGGGCAGAGAGCTTTGAAGTCGTGGACTCGAAGGGCCAGGTGCAGGCGCGCATCACATCCACCTACACAGGCGGAAGTCTATCGCTCTACCGCATCACGGAGTCAGGCAGCGCCTCCCATTTTGCGTGGCTCGGTAGCTCCTTTCCCGGTGGTGCGGAGTTCCTTCTTAGGGACCCCAACGGCAGTGGTAGTGGATTCGAGCTCTCAGTGGACGGCGAACCTTCCACGGCCTTCTTGAATGCAACGGGGGGTGGCGGTCAACCAACCTTCTCACTTGGCTCCCGGACGCCCGATAGCTCCGTCATCACGCTTTGGAAGCCAGGCAGCAAGGAAGTGGTCTTCCGCAAATAGGCAATGCGCAGCCCGACGGATGCGCGGCGGGCTTGAGAGCCCCCCGCGTGAGGTCTCAGGATGCGCCCTCGGCTTGAAATGCATGACTCGTGCCATGCTGCCGGGGTAACCTGAATCAGAGGGTCTAGCCCCACAGTTCTCCTCCGCCTGACACCATGAAGAACCTTCTGAATCCCGCCGCTGTCCTGGTCGCTCTGGCCGGTCCTGTGTTCGCTGCTCCTCAGGATGGAACCAGCCCCGCCTTACCAGAGACCTGGAAGATGGAGCGGCATGAGCTGCGGGAAGCCGGCTGGGGGAACCAAGTGTCCCACACCATCTTGGCGCCGCTGGGGTGGAAGGTGGAAGGTGGCTCTTGGTACGGACCGGACCAGGCCTTTCGGGTGTTCGCCAGCCAGAACGTCGTGCTGACCGCACCTGACGGGCGCATGATCACAATCGGGCCGGACATCCCCTTTGTAGACAAAACCCTGGTGACAGCGGAAGGGCTCAAGCGCCTTCCCAACATGTCGCTAGACGATGGCTCAATTGTCCTGCACTACCCAGAGACGCCGCGGGGTTTCGCCAAGGTCATCGTGGACTCTCTGAAAGACGAGAGACCTAAGGCCAAGGGCTGGCGCATCGTCGATGCACGTCCGATCCCTGAGGCGACCGAGCCCCTGCTCAAGTCACTCGAGCCCACCGTGCGGATGCTCCAAAACCAAGCGTCGATGAACATGGGGACGCGCCTCACCGTTGACGCTTCCGTGCTTAGTGTCGAGCTAGCCTATCGAGAGGATGGGAAGAAATGGTCGGAGGTCCATGCATTCAGTCAGTGCGCCTTTCGCATGACGATGCCCAGCCCTTGGAATCAGCTGGGCTATGCTGGAAGTGATACATGGACGAATTGGTCCATCAACGGAGGCCTTTCCTTCCGGGCACCAAAGGAAGGCTTGGATGAGCTGGCCTTCATCGCCATGGCCGTACGGAGCACACTTCGCCCGACGCAGGCATGGCTGCAGATGCAGGCACGCCACAGGGCCAAGATCCAGCAGATCTCCCATGAGATGGCGATGGACAATCTGCGCACCGCTGCAAAGATCTCGCGCATCCAAGCCCAGTCCAGCGCCGACATCTTCGAAATCCAATCGAAGGGATACGCCGAGCGCCAGGCGATGCGTGATGAGGGTCATCGGCGGACGATCAATACCATCAACGAAGTGCAAGAGTATCAGGTGCCGGGAGCTGAGTACCCGGTCGCCCTTCCCAGTTACTACGAGCGGGTCTTCAGCAACGGGAACGGCGAGTACTTGCTCACCAACGATCTGAGCTACGAGCCTGGGAGCGACAACTCCCTGTCCGGGGATTGGACCGCGCTCAAGCCTGTTCGCTGACTTACGCTGTTCGGAGCACGCCTGCGAGAAGGCCCCGCAGATCAATGTGGGGCTCAGCCCAGCACTCGAGGGTAGGCACCCGCCTTGCGCGGCAACGGCCACGGAGGGTTCCGACGAATCCGAGGCAGGGTCGGCATTTTGAAATGCGCAGCTCCGCTCCGCTCCTCCGAGGTGCAGGAAAGCGACGGTCGCCCCCCATCCAAGTGCAGGTTCAAACGGGCGTGATTGCGAGGGCGTCCGTAGTGCTAGATGAGGGGCCGCAAGGGCCGGCGTCCTGTGCCGGGGTCGGTACGGTTTCGGCACGGCTTTGTCAGAGCTTGGCAATGCGGCACCACCGTGAAGGTCTGTGCGCCAAGGTGAATTTTGCTTTGATCTCTGCGTAGCCGACTGACATGGACCCGAAGGATGATCCGAATGTCGATCCGAGCGAGACCTTTGGAGCTGCGCTCCTCCGCTGCTTCGCGGAGGAGGGCTTGCCTCTTTCCACGATGTCGTACGCGACGATTCAGGAGCTCAAAGCTGCGGATCGGGCTGCAGCAATCCGCATTCTGCGATCTAGCACAGCGGGCGGTCTTTCCTACGCATTCATTCAGCGACTGAAGGAGGACTCGCCAGAACGCATCGCTGAACGGCTAGTCATGGAGTACCGTCTCGCGTCTCAGCAGATGACCATGATGATGCTGTTCATGTTCTGATCTCCAAACGCCCGCGCAGCAGCGCCGAGCCCGCCTGTGAGAAGGCCCCCGTACCTGCCCAAGGCGGTGATTATTGTGCGGGCTCGGTACTGCCTTGGACGGCGCGATCACGAAACAGTCGATCCCGGCCCTTGCTAGAGCACGCTGCAGGCCGTACACCGTAGGACCAGCCTCATAGGCGCACCGCAAGGAAACCCTGGGCCCCAAACGGTCCAGAGATTTCAGGAGCCGGGCGAGGTCATTGGGAAGTCGGACGAGGTGCCGCGCCTCGCTACGGCCTTCTTCGGCAACGGCAAAAGTGATGGAATCAGCGTGGACGTCGAGGCCGACGAAACGAATAAAATCGGACATGGATCGGTTCCTCATGTGGCTCTGCGGAGAAGTGTCTACGCGCAGAACAGTAACCCACGGCCTTGAGGAAGCCGATCCACCCATCCTGCCTAGCCGGGCAAGCGCCGAACTACCGGTACAGATATCTCGACGGAAGGAGGACCCCCCCCCAAAGCACCGAACATTTTCGAACCACCGACGCAGGACAGCCCGTACGTTCGCATCTGAACACCGACCAATTGACACCCAAGGCCAGCCGGTCAACAACCAAATTCGAAGCCCATGACTGAGAAACCTAGCACAACGAATAGTACCACCCCGACCAAAGAAACCGAGAAAAGAAGCCCAATCAAGATTGACCGCAACTTCATCCTTGGCGCCATCATCACAGGCTCAATCGGCCTACTCTTCAAAGGCGTCGAAGTTTACGCAAAAAGCCAGACCCCGCTCCCCGAAGCCAAACACGCCTACATCCAGGCGACAAGCATAGACCTCAACAAGCCCCAAGCGCCAGTTGCAGGCCCAGCATCCTCAGGGTCAGAAGATAAGCTCAAGGCACAATCCAGCGAGATATTCAAAGAAATTAGAAAGAAAGGACTGGAGGTGCAAGCGTCAGATCCAATAGCAAGCGAGATTATCGACATCTGTCGCGATTAAGGGCAATTACTGCCGATGGACAATGAGAGCGGACACATCCCCAACGACAGATGGGAAATCAATGTCGACCTTGCAAACATTTACAATATCAGGCACAAGAAATACATCGATATATACCGCTATCTCAGGCGTACAATTCGAGCAAAAGGCCAAAGTGAAGAGCAAAAGATTGCCGCAATTCAAGATTACATGCTCTCGATCGCCTACATGCCAAGTGCACTTGAATCCGTTTGCGGCGCCTTGGCAAGGTCTGCATCCGACTCCCAGGCGAGGCTCGACATTGCCCGCGTGTCCCCTTTATACGGAGAGATCGCTTCGCAGAAATGGCCAGTCGAAGTCCGCGACGGAGCGGCGCTATTCATCCTGCAAACAGGCAGCATTCCGCTAAAGATAGAAGATGCAGATCGGGACCTCGGCCGCGAGCGAGAAGAAATCAACAAGGGCTTTGCGGCAGCGCTCGCAACTTTCGACTACGACACCCTAACATCCTCACTGAACTGCGCAGAACGCCTTATCGCAGAAGACATTTCTCAGCGAGAACGGTTCCTATCACTCACAAACACGCTCATCGAGAGCCTTCTAAGACCGCGCATACTCATCTCTGCAACCATCACCAACACGTCCCAATACCCACTCACAATCCATCCGATTGGCGCCCTCCAGGTTTCCGGGGCATCAGCCCCGCTGGCCCGAGAGGCACTCATTCACGACGCCACTAACGACTCGCCGACCACTTCGCTAATTGAAGCCCTCGGCCAAGGAATAGATATAAGCGATTCGACTTCACAAACAAAGTACATCACTATCCCGCCTGGAGAAACACTCACCACATCCTGGCGGGCCCAATTCTCTGGCGATCACGACGCCTGGCTACGACTAGAAGCAGCATATACATCAGCAAGCCTAGAATGCCAGATCGCAGTTGAGACCGTGACAAGGAGCACAACTTTCACGAGCCCCCCCGCGTTGTTCGCTCGCGACATGCAATCCGACAAAACTCAACTCAAAGAGGCGGTCAACCGACTATTCCCACACCCTCGCAACTGAGCTTTATCAGCCTCAGCCCACAATATGTGTACGTGTCCGGCCCGACCACCCCCGAAAAGCTCCGCTCAGGAGGGCGAGTTGCCTATTTTAGGCAGTTTGGGCCGCGCTCGGGCTCGCCATCTCGGCGGCCCATGCCCAGGGCGTTAGTTCGGCCATGCGCGACGGTCGCGTCGAGGGCCTCTACCAATTGCATCCAAGATGTAGGCCTCGGGGTCGATTCCAGCACGCTTGCAAGACCGCACCAGGGAGTACAGCCGACACGCAACCTCGCCGCCGCCCTTGTCTCCAAAGACAAGCCAATTGCGACGACCCATGGCCAAGTGGCGCAGATCTCTCTCAGCGTCGTTGTTGTGGATCGGCGACCGTGGATCTTCCAAGAAGGCCTCTAGTGTCCTAAGTCAGAAGTTCTGAGGCAGAAACGTCGGACGGAGTCGAGGGTCTCGTCCGCGGTCTTCGTCCAGCGGAACGGCTTGGGGTTCTCGTTGTAGGTGCGGAGGTACGACC
>CAYWNK010000059.1:0-25446 GCA_964459495.1 uncultured Planctomycetaceae bacterium | reverse complement strand
GGCTGCCACCGCAACCCGCCCGAACGTCTGCCCGAACTGCGGCGTCAAGCTCCCCGATATCCCGATTTCCCTGTGCGCCTACTGCGCCATGCCGATCGGAATCGAGGAAACCCAGGACGAGGGGGTTGAGAGCCCGAACGCTGGCCGCATCCAGCGCATCCAGGCCCACGACAAGTACCCCGCGGCCCTGGAGTTCCAGCCGCCCGAGGACCCCGCCACCCTGCGCGGTAGCCAGCTGGTGTGGCGCTCCAAGCTGCTGATCGTCGGTGGCGTACTCGCCCTCGCCCTTGGCCTCTGGAGCTACTCCGGCGTGGAGGGTTTCCGACGCTTCCTGAACCTGTGGACCGTGCTCGGCGTGGCCGCCATCGGATTCGGCATTCGTCTGGGAAGCCAGGGCAGAGCCATGCGCAGCGCCGCTCTGGCCGCGCCCCTGATGAAGCGCCCCGGAATCATCACAGACCGCCGCAGCGAGACCAACATTCGCGGCTGGTATGGGGACACCACCTACCACTTCACGATCGAGTTCGAGGGCGGCGTGGTCGGCGAGTTCTCCTACGCAGGTCGCGGCTCGAACGCTGATCCCTACGTGTCCAACCTGCCCGGCGTCGCCTATACCCGCGGCCCGCGCCTGTTGCACTTCATGCACATCCGGGTCTAACTTCGACCAGCCATGAGCCGCGAAATCAAGCTGCCCGCCGACCCCGGGCAGGCCCTGGAGGCGCTGTGCGAGGCGTCGGCTGACGGCCCCGTCGTCGTCTTCAAACACAGCCCCATCTGCCCCGTCAGCACGGCGGCCCTGCACCGCTTTCGCAGCTGGCTGGCCGGCGTAGATCCGGGGGCCAAGCTCGGCGTCGCCCATATCGACGTCATCGCTGAGCGTGAGCTGGCCCGCGGCCTGGTGGCCGCCGTCGACGTGCGACATGAGTCCCCCCAAGCCCTCTGGTTCGCGAAGGGTGAACTCACCTGGCACGGCAGCCATACGGGCATCGACGCGGCGGCGCTCGACCGGGAGCTGGGCTGAGAGCTGGACGGAGCCCGAGCTGGACGGAGCCCGGGCAATTTTCACCGCCTTGGGAAGGAAGGGGCGTCGCGCAAAGCGCGACGCCCCTTCCTTCCCAAGGCGGTGAAATTTGCCCGGGCTCCGTCCAGCTCTCAGCGGCGGCGGCGGCCCTTCTTGCCCGAATCCGTGACCGGGATTTCACTCTCCCAGTCGATGCCCTTGCGGCGCGCCTCGCGCACATGGTCGCTGTGCTCACGGGCCTCGACGCTGTACTCGCCGATCGCCTTGCCCAGGTCCGACGCGAGCGTCTTCGCCTTCACCTTCGCGGGCAGCTCGACCAGGACCTCGCCCCCGAGCCCGTAGGGGTCGGGCTGGATCAGGGACACCCCCAGGGGCGGTTCGAGCCCCTCAAAGGTCTCGCCTTCCTTCAGCACCACGTAGTGGGCCCGGCCGATGACGCCTTCGGACCAGGAGAGCACGGCAACGCTCTCCGCCAGGGCCTCCGCGGATTTCGCGTCCTTGCCCCGCACCACCACCAGAGGACGCATGTCCGCCGCCGCCACGTTGAGGGCTAGCCGCAGGTCGCGCACCGCGGGCAGGGCCTCCACCGGCTTCGCGCCCTTGTACTTGGCTGACAGCTCGGTCAGAGCCTCCGCGAATCGCTCCGGCGTTCCGTAGAGGTTCTTGGGCGAACGCCCGCCCCGCGTCAGCTTCTTGCCCTGCGGGTCGAGCAGCGCGAAGGAGGTGTTCTCCAGGCCACTCCGACCGGCGTAGACGTAGCTCAGCACCTCGGCTTCGGCCTTGTCCTCATAGGTCTGGGGCCGCACGCAGACAAAATCCCGAGAGGCTTCGATCACCCCATTGTCGGACAGGAAACTCCTGTCCATTTGCTGGTAGCCGGGTCACCAAACGCCCGGCACGTTCTGGCACTGGGGGGCCGCCGACTGGAACAGGATCGGCCGCCCTGTCCGCTTGGCCTCAGCGAGCGCTGCCTCCCAGGTGCCAAACCACGCGATTCCTGCCCCCGTGGGGGGCTCGTGCACTTCAAGGGGCCCCCTCCCTTCGCCACGGCGGCTGCCGCCTCTCTCCTGGGCATCCGAAGGCGCTGCAAGCGCCAGGGCGCACAGCAGGGTGACAAGGGTGTTTCTCATAGTGGGCTCGCTCTTCATTCTCGGCTAGGTCTTTGGCATCGACCGATGCCGGCCGCTGACTCACCTCCAAAACCCATGGGCAGTCGCCAGGTTCCGCGAAGAATCGGACCCGTCCCCCTGCTAGGGGCCCCCGATCACGACGCGCCGGTAGGTCAGGTTGATCCGCTCCCCTACGGTTCTGGCGGTCTTCGCCAGAGTGTGCTGCCAGTGCGCCTGCGCACCCGCCCCCATGACCAGCAGGGAGCCCGAAGGCAAGTCCAGGGTGATGGCCTCCCCCCGTCCCCTTTTCGGTCGCATGCGGAAGCGCCGGGTCGCACCGAGGCTGATCGAGGCGACCACCGGCTCCGGCCCCAGCCCCCGCTCATCGTCGGAGTGCCAGCCGTTGGAGTCCCGACCGTCGCGGTAGAGGTTGCACAGCACCGAGTTGAAGCGCTCCCCCTCCCCCTGGGC
This sequence comes from uncultured Planctomycetaceae bacterium, assembly GCA_964459495.1. Taxonomy (GTDB): domain Bacteria; phylum Planctomycetota; class UBA1135; order UBA1135; genus CAYWNK01. Next base: position 22,845 of record CAYWNK010000059.1, on the reverse strand, counting down.
AAGCGTCGCGGCGAGCCGTTCACCGAGCTCCCTTAGGGGCGTGAGCCAGGGCAGTGGTTCCAATGGAATCCCCGAGTAAACGTAGTCGGTTCCCCGGTCGCCGTACCAGGCCTGGAGCCGCGGCAGGTCGTGACTGCGCCCGAATAGCCGGATGCGGTCCTGGCGCCAGGCGACGGCAGCGCGCAGCGCTGCAAAGAACTCGGCCGCTGCACCGGGGCTGAGCCACCCGGGCTCGTACAGAGCGATGGGATGTTCCACGCCGGCAGTGCCTGGTGTCCCGTGCGGAGCCGGGCTAGCCGCGCTGCGGCGCCAGTGCCCCCATCGCCTGGCTGAGGGAGTCGAGCACCAGCCGCACGTTGCGGCGCGTCGAGCCCGCGCCCATCAGGCCGATGCGCCAGGTGTTGCCGGCCATCGGACCCAGGCCCCCACCGATCTCGAGATCGAATTCCTCGAGCAGGTAGCGCCGCACGGCTGCGTCGTCGACGCCATCTGGCACCGCCACTGCGGTGAGCGGAGCCAGCCGTTCCACCGAGGGGACTCGCGGGGTCACGCCAATGGCCTCCAGGCCCTCCACCAGCGCGCGCGCATGTGCCTGGTGCCGCGCAGCGCGAGCGGCAAGGCCCTCCTCTAGAACCAGCCTCAACGCCTCGTGCAGGCCGTAGAGCATGTTGATAGGCGCGGTGTGGTGATAGGAGCGTGCCTCCCCCCAGTAGCTCGCGATCAGGGAAAGGTCCAGGTACCAGCTCTGCACCTTCGACTGGCGCTTGCTCATCACCTCCACCGCACGGGGCCCGAAGGTGACCGGCGCCAGGCCCGGGGGACACGAGAGGCATTTTTGGGTCCCCGAATAGGCGGCATCGACACCCAGCGCGTCGAAGTCCAGCTCGTAGCCGCCGAGCGACGTCACACAGTCGACGACCAGGAGCGCGCCGAGCTCATCGGCCACCGCGCGCATCGGGCTGAGATCCTGAAGCACTCCGGTGCTCGTCTCCGCGTGCACGATGGCGAGGACCTTGAACGAATGGCCCTGGGCTGCCTTGCGGATGTCATCGGGGTCGATGGCGCGGCCCCATTCCCCTTCCACACGCACAACCTTAGCGCCACAGCGCTCGGCGACCTCGGCCATCCGGCCGCCAAAGACACCGTTCACGCACACCAGCACCGAGTCCCCGCACTCGATGAGGTTGGCCATGCAGGTCTCCATGCCCGCCGACCCTGTGCCAGACATCGCGAGCGTCAGCTCGTTGCTCGTGCCGAAGACGAGCCGCAACATGTGTCGCAGCTCGTCCATGATCCCCAGAAACGCGGGGTCCAGGTGGCCCAGGGTCGGCTTTGAGAGAGCTCCCAGCACGGAGGGCGCGACGACCGAAGGGCCGGGCCCGCAGAGAACACGCTGGGGCGGACATAGACTCGGGAAGGGGGCGACCATGCGCGCAGGATGGCGCCTCGTCCGAGCCCACGTCAAGGGGAGGGCAGCCTGGGAGGCGGCATCCATGCCGCCCAGGGGCCTTGGCCCCTAGCCCGGATTATTCATGAGGGTTGGCACCAGAACGCCGGATCGGCTGCCTGCGGCAGCCTACAGGTCATTAGCGCCCGATCTCGTGCGCTGCGGTCCTCGGGCCGGGCGAGACCCCGTCTCCGGGCGCAACGCCCGAGATCGATGGAAGGGCTGTCATTCCCGAACACGAGTGACCTGTTCCGACGCCCTGGTGCCAACCCTCACGAATAACCCGGGCTAGGCCAGTCGGCGCGGGGCCGGGGAGAGCAGGAGCGAATGGTGCCGGGCTTCCTCATCCAGCTTCGGCAGCGTGAGATGCTCACGCCAGGAGAGCGAGACCTGGACCGGGAGGTGATCCGAACCGGCATCGGGGCCGGCCGTGTAGGAGCAGGCCTCAAGCTCGGAGCTGTGCCAGACGTAGTCGATGCGCACGACCGGCGGCACAGGCAGGTGTAGGTAGCGGCCCGCCACCGGAAAGGTGGGGGACCATCCCTGGCCCGCTTCCGCCCAAGTGTCGACGAGGCCTGCGCGGGCCAGCGCGTCATAGGCACGGCTCTGGTCGGTTGTGTTGAGGTCCCCCACCAGCAGGCAGGGCAGCTCGGCCGCACCCGCCTCGGCGGCGAGGTCCAGCATGTCCTCATGGGGCGCCGAGCCGCTGCCCAAGATCGCGATCGAGGCAAAGGGGTGGGCCACGATGAGCCGCAGGGGCGTGCCGCCGATGTCCAGGTCAACCCGCAGGAACGGCAGGCGGGAGCGCAGCGAGACGTGTTCGTGGCCCAGGATCGGCTTGCGGGAGAGAATGCCCAAGCCACCGATGCCGTCTCCGAAGAGCAGGCGGTGCGGGAAAAGCCGGCCGAGTTCCCGCTCGAACACCTCCACGTGACCCGCGTGGATCTCCTGCAGGCAAACCACGTCGGCGCCGCAGGCCGAGGCCCAGGCGGAGATCTCCGAAGGGTCCGAGCGGTGGTCCCCAGCGTTGAGGGTGGCGACGGTGAAGTCCGCCTGGCGCTGGGCCGCCGGCGCTACCCGAGCCCGCTCAAAACGATCTCCAAAGCGCGCCCAGCAGGCCCCAAGCGCAACCCCGGCGAAAACCGTCGTCGCCGCGTCCCCCCGTGTGAGCCCGGCGAAGGCCAAGGGCGCCGCGAGAGGCAAGAGCAGGTGCCGCACCTGGAAGAATGCCGTCAACACCCCAAGAGGGGGGCGCTTGAATAGGCCGAGCAGGGCGAGGCAAACGGCAGCGAGCAGCATGGGCACAGCGATCTTGGGGCCGGAGGGTCCCTTTATGATGCTGGGGTCCTGGGGGTCACCCCAAGGCGTGGATCCAATTCCGACCCAAGATTCCCCCCTCGATCCTGGAATCGGCACAGCTTGCCCGGGATCCCCACCGCTCTGTCAGGCTACACCGAAGGTTCCTCGGTTTCCGAGGTCCGGTTCTTCAACAGCTCGATGCGTTGGACCACGTGCGCGAGCTCGGGCTTGAGCGCCTCGAGTTCCTTCTTGAGCGCGTCCTTCTCCTCGCCCTTGGCTTTCGCGAGCGCGGCCTCCAGCTCCTTGCGGAGTTCCTCCAGCTTGACCTGCTCGGCCTCGCGGCTGGAAAGGGCGCTGGCGAGCTCGGCCTTGTCGAAGATGGTGGCCGTGGGCGCATCGGCCAGAGTTGGGGCCGCGGGCTCGAGGGCGTCGGGGGGCACGACCGGCGGCGCCGTGGAGCCCAAACGTCGCTCGTTGATGAACATCGGCGAGACGATTTCGATGCCCGCCTCGTGGCAAGCGTCGAGCACATGCCGCCGCAGCTCGGAGCGCACGGTCAGCAGCGAGCGCACCTGGGAGCACAGCCCCGCCGCGCGATAGAGCACCGAGTAGTCGCCTAGCTCCAGGATCTGCACGAAGGGCTCCTCGAGTCCCGCGCGCCGCGCCGCCTCGAGGAGAGCGGCCTCGACATCGGTGCGCGGCACGTCGTAGCCCAGCGAGACCTGGGCCGAGACGACTGTGCCCGAGGCGCGCACCACCTGAACGGCCTGGGTCACCAGCATGAGATTCGGGAGCGTCAACAGGTCCCGATCCGCCGTCTGGATCTCGGTGTGCAGCAGGCCCCGTACGGTCACCCGCCCGAAGTGCTCGCCCACCCGCACAAAGTCGCCCAACCGAAAGTTGCGCAGGGACCGCAGCATGATCCCCGCCATCGCGTTGCCCAGAAACGTGGTCGAAGACAGCGCGATCGCAGCCGATAGAACGACCCCGATCAGGCTGACCAGCTGGCCCTTGAGCTCGCCCCCCACCGGCAGCAACAGCACCAGGAGCACGCCGCCCGTAAGCACCAGGGCGATCAGGGCCCACTGCCGATAGAAATGGCTCCCGCGCTCGGTCTTGGAGATCAGCGCCCGGGCCCCCGCGTAGGCGAGGGTGACCACGAACACGCCCGTCGCAAGACCGACGACCTCGGTGGTCGACGGCAGGTGCTCTAAGAACTTCGGCATGGGCCCAGGCGCGCGACGCCTATTTCAGAGCGGCGTCGAAATCGGCCATCGCCCGGGCCTCCTCCAGCCCCAGGGTGTACGGCGGCTGCAGGTGTTCCTGGATCAGGCGCCACTCGTGTTGCCGCGCATGCCAGGCCATCTCGGGATCCCGAATGCCGTGCCGCGTCTGTGGGTAGGTCATCGTCGAGAAGTTGGTCCGCCCCGCCTTCATCAGCGCGTAGGACATCTGCAGCATGTTCTGCAGGTGCACGTTGTCGTCCATGACGCCGTGGTGCATGTGCAGGAAGCCCTTGAGCTTGGCCGCGTGCTCAATCGGCGAGGTGCTGTCATAGCCCGCGAGGTTCGTCCGAGGGGTCGCCATGTAGCGCTCGGTGTAGATCGAGTCGTACATGCGCCAGTCGTAGACGCCGCCGCCCGCGATGCCCAGGCGGATCTTGTCGGTGAAGATCATGCTGGACGCGGTCATGAACCCGCCGAAGCTGTAACCGGTCATGCCGACCCGCGAGGCGTCTGCCCAGGGCTGGCCGACGAGCCAATCGATCGCGTCGGCCATGTCGGCGACCTCCTGCTCGCCCAAGCGTTCGTAGCACTGGCTGATCGCCCAGTGGCCCTTGCCGCTGGCCGTGCGCACGTTGCACTGCATGACGATCATGCCGTTCTGCGCCAGGAACTGATACCAGGTGCTTCCGTTCGCGCGATTGCGAATCGACGGTGCATCTGGACCGGAGTAGGTCTGGATCCACACCGGGTAGCTCATCGTCTCGTCGAAGGGCACCGGGCGCAGCAGGGCCACGTCCAGCAGCGTGCCGTCCTCGGCCGGCACCTCGTACAGCTCCCAGTCCGAGAGCAGGTGAGTCGCCGCCACCGGCTGCACGCCCCGGGCGAGCACCCGCAGGATGTCCCCTTCAGCGCTGCACAGTCGTACCTCGGGAGCGGGTCCATTCAGGCTGCTGACCTCGTCGAGGAACAGGCTGCCGTCTCCGTTGAAGTCCACCGCGTGGGTGCCGCGCCCCTGGGTCAGGCGCAGGAAACCGGTGCCGTCGAGGTTCACGCGGTACTGGTTGCGATCGATCGCCCCGCCTTCGGTGGCCCCAAAGCGGAGGAAGCCCTGTTCCTCATCGAGCTTCGTGATTCCCGTGACCGCCCAGTCCCCCTGGGTGACAGGCTTCAGCAGCTCGCCAGCCGCGGAGTAGTGGTAGATGTGCTGGTAGCCGGTGCGCTCGGACATCCAAAGGAACGTGCCGTCGGCCAGCCAGCGTGGCGCCTCGGGGCGGTTGGTCCAACCGGTGGAGTCCTCCCGAATCCAGGTGGGAGCCTCACCGGTCGCGGGGTCGGCGCAGACCAGCTCCGCCCAAGTCTGGATGCGATCCTGGATCGCGACCAGGCAGCGATCCCCCGCCGGCGTCCAGCTCACCCGGACGGCGAGCAGGTCGCTGGGGAAACGGGAGAGGTCGAGCCAAGTCGTTTCGCCGCTCGCCACTTCGACGATCCCGACCTTCGTGATCGGGTTCGGATCCCCCACTTTGGGGTAGCGGGTGAGCTCCGGCTTGACGCGGAAGTGATCGTCCTCAATGTGATCGATCACCGTGAAGTCCTTCACGTTGGACTCGTCCAGGCACAGGTAGGCGATATGGGTGCCGGTGGGGCTCCACCAGAAGCCCTGGAAGTCGCCGCGCCCATAGACCTCTTCCTGGTAGACCCAGTCGAGTTTGCCGTTGAGGTACTCGCGGCTGCCGCCCTCGGTCAGGGCCCTGGGGTCGCCGCCGTTCATGCTCGCCACGAACAGGTCGTAGTCGCGGATGAAGGCCAGCTTCTTGCCGTCGGGCGAGAGAACCGGCAGCTCGACGCCGCCGGACCTAGCCAGGTCGACGATGCGAGCAGTGCGCCTGTCGCGGTTCGTCCTGCTTCCCCCTGACGCAGCCTCCGATTCCGCCGGCGCCGGGGCTGCCTCCCCAGAGAGCGCGTCGTAGTACTCGACCGCCTCGCCCCTGCCCTTGCGCAGGGTCTTACCGTCGGAGGCCCAGGACCAGTCGTCTACATCCCATGACAGACTGACGGGGTTCTTGGAGTCACGCCGGGATGCCTGTTCGAGGGTGAAAGTCCCCAGGGCCTGGGCGGGCTCCGCCTCGGCCATTGCCGCCTCCTGTGGGCCGAGGACGGGGACGGAGGCAAGGTAAAGGGACGGTAGAAGGGTCAGCAGCACTGTTTTTTCCTGAATGGGGCGTCGAGTCCTGCGCAGTTTAGCTGTTCGAGACCGTGTCCCTCCCCTGATTCTGCCCCTGGACACCGAAAGGAATCCACTGGGGCCCGACCGCCGGGTTGCCCGATACTGTTCCGCCATTCGAATCCAACCGTTTCCCCTCCCCCCTCCTATGCGCACCTCCACCGCTCTCCTCGCTAGCCTCGCGCTGGCCACGCCCGCCATCGCCCAGGACCGCGTCGCCGCCGCTGACCCCATGGCCAGCCTGGTCCCCTCGGACGCCTTCTTCGTGGCCCGCGTCACCTCCTACGATGCCTTCCAGGCCATGGCCGGCGAGATCGTCGAGGCTTTCGCACCCGGGGAGGAATCCCCGGACGTCGCGGAACTGCTGCCGCTCGACGCGGACCTGTTCGCCAAGAACATGCCCATGACGATGGCCGCGAGCCTGCGCTCGGGCCAGCCCGTCGTGACGATGATCCTGCCCGCCCTCGACCCCGCCTCCGTGGTCGCCGCCGTCGAGGCCGAAGATCGCCCCGGCGTCACCCGCACCTCGGGCAACTACGTGGGAATCTGCGAAGGCAGCCAGTACGAGGTCGGCGGCAGCAGCCTGCTCAGCAGCATGCAGCCCGGTCAGGTGGCGATGCGCCTGGACCTCGCTCCTGTGATGGAGGCCTTCGGCCCCATGATCGACATGGGCATGGACCAGGTGCGCATGATGGCCGAGGCCGAGGCCGGCGATCAGGAGATGCCGATGGACATGGATATGGAGGTCATGCTGGACTTCTATTTCGACAGTTTCGAGAGCTTCATGGACTCGGCCGAGATCGTCGACATGGGCTTTGAGCTGCGCGATGGCATGCTGACCTTGAACGGCGGCCTCGACGTCGCCGAGGGCAGCGATATGGCAGGCTTCGGATCTGCCGCGAAGGCGAACTTCGCACCCGTGGCCTCGCGCCTCGGCAGCGGCGGCATGGGCACCTTCCTGATGGGCCTTGACTACGCCGACTACGAGCGCCTCGCTGGTGGCATGATGAACGAGCTCCTGCTCATGTACCCCGAGTCCATGCGCACTGGCTTAGAGGCCACGATGAATGGCTATGCCGAAATGATGAAGGCCTGCGAGCCCGGCATCGCCATGCGCTTCGACATGCGCCAAGGCATGCAGATGGGGATGGTCGCCCAAGCGAAGGAACAGGCGGCCGCCGTCCTGCCCAAGGGCCGCGAAATCATCCAGGCGATGTCGATGCAGGAGATGGGCTACAGCATGACCGAGGTCAGCGAAGCCACGGTTTCCGGCGTGGCCGGTTTCCGATCCTCCCTCGATATGGACTTCGAAAAGTTGCTCGCGTCGATGGGCGAAGAAGCCGGGGCCGCAATGGACGTGGCCGAGTTCGAGAAGATGATGCAGGTCATGTACGGCGGCAACACTGTCCCCATCTGGTACGGCGCCATGGACAAGATCCTACTCGGTGCCTTTGGCAATGGCGAAGGCCTTGCCGAACAGGTCGTTGCCAGGGCCAAAGCCGCGGACGCCGCGCCCGCGCCCATGCTGTCCTGGGCGATGGAGCAAGTCGGGGGTCGCACGCCCAGCGCGGCCATGAACATGGACTTCGTGACCCTGCTCCGCCAGGCCGAATCCATCGTTAAGCAGTTCGACGAGAACGCTGAGAGCCTGCCCGAGGACCTGCCCGCCTCCGTGCCGATCGCCCAGTTCTTCCTGATCGAAAACCTCCGCTGGTCGATGGGTGCGCGCATGCCGCTCGCGGCCTTCGGCGAGCTCGTTCGCAGCCTCGACTAGGACCGCGGGGCGACAAAGCCGCCGGCCCGCCTGCATCCCATCAGGACGCAGGCGGGCCGGCTGCGTTGCGGGGCCAACCGCTACTCCCAGGTGACCGACAAGCCGTTCGTGAAGTTGAACGTCTGCCCGCAGGGACCAAAGGGATCCCGGTACCAGGCCTGGTAGTGCCAGGTCGCTCCAATGAAGAGCTGGCCCGGCGGCCCGAATGTGCCCTGGGCAATCGAGACCACCTCACCAGGTCCGAGCAGCAGTTCCTCTGTGGGCCCCGTGCCCGAGAGCGGATAGCGGAAGAAGGGGTTATCGATGCAGCGCAGCCCAGCTCCGAAGGCGAAGCGTGTGGGCTGCATGGAGGTGAAGATCAACCCGAACTGATTGGTGCCAATGCCCGACGCCCGCAACACGAGATCGTCGCTGGAGAGCTGCGCGCTGCCGCCCTGGACCTCGAGGAGCGCACCGGTGCTGGTCTGTCCGTCGATCCCGTTGTTCCCGCAGCCCGCTCCCCCATCGTCGTTCCCGCAGGGGCAGGCGAGCCCGAAGCAGAATGACGTGGCCGGTCCCTGCCGGATCTCGCGCACGTAGACATCGGCGCTGCCCAGGCTGGTGTCCGGATAGGCGACGGTGGTGCGGCCACCCGCGGCGGTCAGTCCGAGATAGTCCCCGAAGAAGGTGCCGTTAAACCCAGCGTCCGCGCTGCTGAAGCTCGTGTCCGTCAGCCGCATCTCCGTCCATGAAACGCCGGAGTCCTCGGAGTAGGCGTAGTACACGTCGAGGAGCGCCGCCGGGTCAGCGTCGAACTGCACGGTCTCACGCGTATCGAACCACACCGCGTGCAGCCGCCCCTCCCCATCGATCTCGAGCCAGGGGAAGAACTGATCGCCGAATGGGGCACTGTCGCCATGGAAGACCTGGGGCACGCTCCAGCTCGCGCCCTCGTCCGTGCTCGTCGTCCAATACAGGTCAAGGTTGGTCTCCAGACCCACAACCGAGGTGGTATCGCAGAAGATGCAGTGCAGGTCACCGTTCGTTGGATCGACCGCAAAGGTCTGCAGGGGCGGGACCCGAAAAGCGCCGGGGACGCGATCGGAGCCGTCGGTCCACACGTCCATGCGATTCGCGATCACCGTTGGTCCGAGCAGCGTTTGCCCACCGTCCGTGCTGCGCCACATCAGATACGGCATACCCAGCGTCCAGAACGGGATGTACAGCTCCCCCGCAGGCCCAACGCGGGGAAGAAATGCCGTGCCGATGCCCAACGCGCCCGGAGCTGTCCAGGTGTCGCCTGCATCCTCGGAGATGAGCAGACCTTCGTTGAACGCAACGTACAGATGGGTCTCCGCGGGGTTCATCGGATCCGGGCCCGCCGCCATCCAGCCCTTGTCGGACGCGGCGGAAAGATGCGCCATCACCGTCGGACTCAGGCCAGCTGCGCCGAACTCCAGACGTCCGACGAACACGCCCCCGCTGGGACCGAACGCGACACCGCCCGCCCAGAGGTTGCCGGTGCGCGGGTCGTAGGCGGTCATCGGATCGCCCTCGTCCTGGGTCTGGTTGGCGAGAGGCGGACGCAGCACTGTGTCCGTCCACGTCACCCCACCGTCGTTGGACAGCCCCACGCCACAGCGCGCTGGCCCCGAGCGGTAGTCGTTCCATGCCGCCAGAATGCGCAGGGGTGAGGACGGCGCCGCTGCGATGCTCGTCTCGTTGGCCGGAGCTGCTCCCCCCGTGTCGATCCGCACCGCCGGACCGATGACCACCTGAGCCACGGCCCTCGACGCAGAGAGCGCCAGGACGAGTCCGATGCACGCGGGGGCAGGCAGGCGCATCGCTCCAGTCTGCACCGGAACTGAGATTTTGGGGGCCCCCCCCTCCCTAGGCCCCCCCAGTGGCCATCGGCCACGGTCGTTTCGAGACTTGCAGTCCGGTTTCAGTCGCGGGCTTCCGAGCGACGATGCAGTTTCTAAGGAGCACCAGGCCCGCATGGCGACCATTCTCATTCTCGATCCCGAGCCGAACAGGCTGCGCACCCACAGCGAAGTGATTCGCGGTATGGGCCACGCACCGGTCAATGCCGCCAGCGGCGCTGCAGCGATTCAGGTTCTCTCGGAACACCCCGAAACGACCCTGGTGCTTTGTCACCTTGACGTCCCAGACGGACGCTTTGAGGAATTTCTGCGCGCGGTGCGCTCCTCGCCCCACTACGCGATCGTGCCCTTCGTCATGATGGCGGAAGACTGCGATGCCTCGCGACTGCTCAACCTGGTGACGATTGGCGTCGAGGGCACCTGCAAGCTGCCAGTGGACCCCGAGTTCCTCGCCGCGACCGTGCGCAAGGGCATCGAGGTGTACGCCCAGCGGCACCTGCTCGAGCGCCGCAGCGCCTAGGGTCTGCTAGCCAGAGCCAGGCCTGGACAGCTCCAGATGCCTGGTCGCTCTCGCAGACCTCTCCGCATCTCACTCGATCCCGGTTAGAGTGGCCCGGTGCTCGATCCGCTCACCCGTAGGCTGCTGCTCGGTTCGATCCTAGCGGCGCCCTGGATTCGCCAAGACGGAAGGCCGACCAAGCGCCGCGGACCCGCTCCGACCAAGGCCGCGATCCGCGAAGGGCGCTCGTTTCGAGTGCTCTGCCACTACGGCGACGCAGGCGCCGCGTCGCTGGCACTCTCGGTCGCCGAGGCCACCTGGCGGCCCGCAGCCCGTGCCTATGGAGCCTCACCGGAAACCACGAACGAGCGCATTCGCGTCCACCTCTACGGCAGCCGCTCCGAGTTTGATTCCGCCTGCATCGCGCTCGCCGGCCGCACCTGGCCAGGTCATTCGGGATTGACCTCGGCACGCTACGGCATCTCTTTGGTCCTGATGGGCGAAGGCCTCGCCCCGGAGGTGCGCGCGGGGCTCGGACCCCGCGAGTCCGACCTTTGGACCGTCGCCCACGAATGCTCGCACCTGGTCGGGCAACGCCTCTCCGCTGGCTACTCCGACCATCCCGACTGGCTGCGCGAAGGCCTCGCCGAGTCGATCGCCCAGACCGTGATGACCGCGCGCGCCGGTCGCGGCGGCGCCCCGCCCATTGCCGCGACCCGGGACGCCGCCGCTGCGGGGGCGATGCGACGCGCCAAGGGCGCTGGGCTGCGCAACCTCCTGAACGGCGCCCCGCCGGGCCGTGACGTCTTCGAGCAGTATGCGGTTCAGGGCGCGTTCGTCCGCTTCTTGGGCAGTCGCCCCGACGACCTGAAGGCGGCGCTGGAGGGAGCCAAGACAGATGCGGAACTCGCCGCGCTCGGCCCCGCGTTCGAGCGTTTCTTGCAGGCCCGCAACCCGGCCTGGGGTCTCGGCCCCGGACACTTCGAGCGCGAGGGTCGTCAATGGCTGCAGGTTGGCCTGCTGCGCGAGCGGGCCTGGGCCTGGTCCCTGCCCGCGCGCCCGTCCGCGCAGGCCTGGGCCATCACGACCCAGTTCAGCGTCGATCCCCTAGGCCGGCCAGGCTCCGCCTGGATCGCGCTGACGCGCCGTTCAACCCGCGAACGTCCCGATCGCTGGAGCGAGTTGATCCGCGCCATCGAACTGCCCCCGGCGGGTGTACCGCGCCTGGTGGAGCTCGAGTATGGCCCCCGGCTCCCGAGGAGCGGCACCCTTCGCGAGCTGGCCACCGGGGCGGGGACCCGTGTGCCCGCGGCCGGCGGCTCGGTGCCGCTTGAGATCACCTGGAGCGAGGGCGTACTGCGCCTTTCCCTAGCTGGAGCGCTGGCGCTGGTGGCAAAAATGAAAACCCCAGCCCTCGAAGGGGACTGGGGCTATGGGGCCGACCCGGGAACGGTCGTGCGCTGGCGGCGCAGCTAGCGGCGCTGCTGCTTGTAAGCCTCGAAGGGATCCGCCGCGGGTGCTGCGCCGCTGGACGGGGCCGCGCCGCCGCCCAGGGGCTGGCCGTAGTCCGGTGCAGGTCCGCCCGCGGGCAGGGGGGCCGAAGGGCCATCCCCGGCACCGCTGAGCGTCTCTCCCCCAGCGGCTTCCGCGGCTCCCAGGCTGGAAGGATCCCAGTCGATGCCGAAGGCTCGCAGGCGCGCGAGGAACCCGTCCTTGTCGACCGCTTTGATGTAGGCCTCCTCGGGATCGACGGTGCCGGCGTGGACGAGCTCACCGAGCGAGTCGTTGAGCTGCTTCATCCCGATCTTGCCGCCCATCTGCATGGCTGAGCCGATCTGGTGGGTCTTGCCTTCACGAATGAGGGAGGAGATCGCGTTGTTGACGACCATCACCTCGAGGGCGGCCACGCGCCCCTTGGGCTTCTTCTTGCAGAGCGTCTGCGCCACGACGCCCTTGAGGGAGCCGGAGAGCATGGTGCGAATCTGCGACTGACGATCGGCGGGGAACTGGTCGATGATGCGGTCGACGGTCGATGCCGCGGTGGTGGTGTGCAGGGTGCCGAAAACCAGGTGTCCCGTCTCCGCGGTCTCGATGGCGATCTCGATCGTCTCGAGGTCGCGCATCTCGCCGACCAAGATGATGTCGGGGTCTTCTCGCAGGGCCGCCTTGAGGGCGCGCTTGAAGCTGCTGGTGTGCGGTCCCACCTCGCGCTGGTTCACCAGGCACTTGTGATCCTGGTGGACGAACTCGATCGGATCCTCGATCGTGAGGATATGGTCCGATCGGCTCTTGTTCATGTGGTCGACCATGGCCGCGAGCGTGGTCGACTTACCCGAACCCGTGGGCCCGGTGACCACCACCAACCCCTTGGAGAGGAAGCAGAACTCGCTCACCGCTTTGGGCAGCCCAAGCTGATCGAAGGTCAGGATCTCCTCGGGGATGACCCGGAACACCGCGCCCGGCCCCCGGTTGTCCTGGAAGAGGTTCGAGCGGAAGCGCGCCAAGCCCGGAAGCTCGTAGGCAAAGTCCGCATCGTTTTCCGCCTTCCACTGCTTCTTGGATTCGTCTGGGGCGATCTCCAGGAGGATCTGCTCCATCTGCTGAGCGGAGATCTCTGGACACTCTTCGACGACGACCATGTCCCCGTGCACCCGCAGCATGGGCTTGCGTCCGGAGGTCATGTGCAGGTCCGAGGCGTCGAGCTCGAGCATGCGCTTGAAGAGGGAGTCGATCCAGGCCATGGTTCGCGTATCGATGGGAGAGTTGAGCGTTGGGGAACTTGGGCGCGTAGGGCGCCCGCCTGGATCTATCGACAGGCCCCTGCGATCCCTATAGCTCCGAATCCCACATTGGCTCTCGCCCCCGGTACGCTCTCCCCGATGGACCTCTTCGCCCAAAACCTTCCCCTTGGCCCCGGCACCGTCGGAGCCCTCGCCTACCGCCTCACGGGCCCCGACGGCGCGGTCCTAGAAGCGATTTCCAAGGACTCCCCCCTCCTCTTCCTCTTTGGAACAGGAGTCCTAGTCCCCGGCCTTGAACGCGCCCTAGCCGGCAGCCTCGCCGGCACCACCGACCGCATCGAAGTCTCCCCCGCCGATGGCTACGGCGAGCATGACCCCGAAAAGGTCTTCTATGTGCCCCGCAACCAATTCCCCGAGGGCGACCTCGAACCCGGCGCCATGATGGGCGCCACCACGGCCAGCGGCGAAGAGGTCACCTTCTGGATTACCTCCGTCGAAAAAGACCGCGTCGTCGTCAATGAGAATCACCCGCTGGCGGGAGTTGAGCTGGTGTATGAGGCGGAATTGATCGGCGTGCGAGCCGCGACAACCGACGAGCTGGAGAGCGGGAAGCTCATCGAGCCGGAGTGATGGGCGGCCATCGAGCGGAGGATGGGACCAGCAACGACTCGCATCCCCATCCAACCGATGCCCCGGGACGACACTCAACTGCTGCATCGAGCAAGTAAGCTCCCCGGTCCATTTTCTCGCCGTCCCCCACGAGCCCGCACAAGGGACGAAAGAAACAACGTCACCGGGTCCATGCACACCACAGCCAGCAGGCCACGAGACGCGACCGATGGGAGCAGGGCCAGCACCCATCGCTCTCCCCCTGGCAGCTAGGTTGCCCCCCCATGACGGACTCTTTCCCCGACTGGCGCGCCGCACGCACCTTCGATCACCTCTGCGAGCTAGGCGCACGCTTCATCGAGGGCGCCCCTGTCGGGTTCCCCGGCTGGCTGCCCGGAGAGTTGGACGACGAGTCAGACTCCCAGGTCGCTCTCCTCGCCCGGGCCCAACGGGCCGGTTTTTTGACCCTAGCCTCCCAGCCAGGACTCCCCCCCGAACCCGGCGCCGACGGGCGCATCGAGCGCCGGAGAGCCTTCGTATTCGGCTTCGCCACCCCAGACCTTGCCGCCTGCCTCGAGCGCGCCGCCAAAGCCGCAGGTCTCCTCATCACGCACTTCTCTGCCCGGGAGTCCGGCGGCGAGCCCTGGCCCGTCGCTCAGCGTGGATCCGACACTTTCCTAGCCGTCGGCGACGCCCAAGGCCCCGCGGAACTCGCCCTCTTCGAGGACGCCCTGGGCCCTGGACCGGCCCTCGAGGCCCTCGCCGCTACCCGCTACCTGGTATTGGTCGATCCAACCTGGGGTCGGGACGATCGCCTATGGCCAGCGATCGCCCAAGCCATAGACTAGGCGCCAACCCTGGGGCGCCCGCCGCGTATCCAGCGCAGGCCCCGCTATTCCCCATGAACGACACGTCGCGACCGTCCCCCGCCCCCGCCCGCCTTGCCCTGCTGCTCGCCGTAGCCTGGCTGGCGTTTTGGGCGCTGATGAAGCTCTACAAGGGCAGCCCCAACGACCTGCCGCCTCAGGTGATCGAGCTGTCTCCCTGGGACATTTACACCACCTTCCGGGGCGTGGTCGCGATCGAACTGGCGGTCGTCGCCATCGCGTTGCTCCTGCCCCGGCTCGGTTGGTTCATCCTGGCCGTCCAGTACACGGTCTTCCTCGTCATCCTGGCCAAGCTGATTCAAGCGGGCGCCGACACCTGCGGCTGCACGGGCTCGGTGGTCAAGCTGGCGCCATGGCAGATGGCCAGCATCGACGGCCTGCTGCTGCTCGGCCTGCTCGTCACCGCGCCGTGGAAGCGCCTCCCCACGACCAAGCTGCTGCCCCTGAGGTTGCTGCTGTTGCTCCCCTTGCTCGGCCTGGCCGTGTGGGCGCCCCTCACCAAGTTTGTGCCCGTTCAGCTCGCCGACATCCAAGCGCCAGAAGGCGGCGAAGAGTCGGGACCCAAGGGACCCACTGGGCCTGCGACCGAGAAGATCGAAGGCGACTTCTACGCCTTCCAAACCGAGACTTGGGAGGGCCAGATGATCCATGACACAGATCTGGCCAAGTTCCTGTCCCCCCCTGAGAGCGTGGACCTGATCCCCCCGCCCGCGCTCGTCGTGCTCTACCGCAAGTCCTGCGAGCAGTGCTCCGCGCACATCGCGAACCTAGCGACCAATCCGCCCGACAAGCCGATCGTGTTGCTGCGCGTCCCCGAAACCGACCCGGACGCGCAGGACGTGATCCAGCTGCGGCCCCAGGGCGCGATGGACATGGAACTCGTGGAGCTGCCGCGTGGCTACTTGATCACGACCCCGATGTCGTTCGAAGTCGACGACATCTTCACCATCCAGAACGTCCAGAACCATCGCCACTAGCGTACGCGGGGCAGGTGAGCGCTAGGGCAGCACCAGCACCTCGACCGCATTGGACAAGCTGATGCCAAAGGCATCCGCGGGATCACGGGCCCAGGCCTGGACGTAGACCCTGACCGGGGTCATGGCTGCCGGCACCGTCGCAGCCAGGTCCAGGGTCATCGTGCCGGAGCAGTCGGCCGGCGGCGGGTTGCCGCCCGAACCCTGAACTCCCGTTCGGGTCAGGGGCGGGCTCACACAGAGCGTACCGCCCAAGAACGGCAGGTTCGCGGGCGCTAGGCCATAGAAGAAGAGGCCATTCTGGTTGTTCAGCATCTCGCTCGCCGTGATGAGCCAAGGCCCGCCCGACACCGAAGGCAACCCAGCGTCGGGTTGCAGTTCGGGTGTGCAGCCCTGCGTATTCACCTTGCCCTGGCAGTAAGTCGTCGCACCGGACGGCGGACAGTCGATCGTCATTCCGCCAAAGATCAAACCCATGGCGTTGAATGGTCCGTCATCGATCGTCCAGTTGAAGACCTGCAGACCGGTGAAGTCGTAGGCACCGCAGGCGTCGAGCACGTCGAGCGATCCGAGCGTGGAACCGGTGTAGCCCACCGAGAAGTTGTTTTCGAAGTCACCGAAGCCCCCCACCTGGGCAAGGTCCACGCCGATCGGAAAGTCGATGCTGTTCGAGATGTAGAACCCGTCAACGGCGGGGTCGTTGTTGCGCAGAACAAAGTACGGGGTATCGCCGGGGCCGTAGGGGCTCTTGAGGCCAATCGACGTGCTACCAAGCGTCAGCACAAACGAGGCTTGATCGATGACATAACCCCGGGTCGGGAAGTTGGGGCTATCCACAAAGTCCGCCGCGTCGATCTCGAAGGTGAGCACCGCCACGTCGTTGACGCCCGCGTTGCCCAGGGGTGGAGCCGCGATCTGGTTGAATTCCACGGTTCCCTCTACCGCAACGGTCACGGTTTGCGCCGATGCGGTGCCGACCAGCAGGCCGGCCAAGCCCAAGCGGAGGAGCGACGTCATGTGGGCGCTGGTGGGCGCAGGCGTAGGGTGGATCATCGGGCTTGTTCGCTGGTGTTGGAGGCAGGGGTGCTCGGCTGACGCTGGAATCGATCTCGCCGAAATGGGTCGCTCATCGGACGCCGAGCCTACCCCAGAATTGCCTTCGAGGGCGAAGCCGGCAGCCAAGGGCCTCCGCAGCAAGTTCCGATATCGGGCAGGATTGCCAAGACCCAATCCAGGCCGTTTCGATGATCAACCTTGCCTTCAGCTCCGTACTGTCCTTGGCCCTTGCGCCCCTGTCCCCCTCAGGAGATGGCACAGGCTCCCCCCTCGACAGCGAATCCCGGCCGCGGAATCACCGCATGGAATCGCTTCCGAGGACCCAATGGCACCGGACTCGCCACGGGCGAGCGGCGAGCGACTCTGGCGCGCGGAAACCCCTCTACCTCGCTGCACTGCTTCGAGGCCAAGGACTAAGCCCAACAGACCGCCGGCCCAGCCAATCCCCCGCGCCTGCGGAGGATCGCCTGGGCCGGCGGCGTCAACGCTCGCATCTTTTGCGAGCGAAGGACAAGCCCTACTTCAGCGCGACCAGATAGCCGATCCACGCCTCGCAGTTCTCGCCGTCTTCACCGTATTCGAACTCACCGTTGCCCGCCTCTTCGTCGTCGGGGTCCGTGCCCTCGAAGTAGGGACGCACGTTGGCGAAGCCAGCATCGTAGAGAACGTCGCGCAGCTCGGTGAGGTGCCAGAAGCGCCACTCGTACTGGAACGCGTTCTCCATCTCCGACCCATCGCGGAAGCGGAAGTGAATCGCGGACTTGTAGGTCCCCGTCCCCGGCCAGTACTCCTGCTGGTCCCAGACGTAGGTGAACGCCCCATCGATGTCGCGCTCCTCCTCCATCTCGGTCATCGACTCGGGGCCGCCGTACAGGTCGAGCACCAGCATGCCGTCGCTCGCCAGGTCGGCGTGAATCCCGCGGAAGTAGTCGAGCATCTCCTTGCGGGTCTTGAAACACCAGTAGGAGAAGTTCTGGGCGCAGGTGACGTCAGGGCGCTTGTTCGAGGGGTTGCGCACGTCCGCCAGGTGGAACTGCATGCGATCGAGCAGGCCATCCTTGGTCTGGAAGTTGCGCCGCTTGCCCCACTCGATGGGCTCGTTGTCGAGGTCGAAGCCTTCTGCGGTGTGGGCCTCATCTCGGCTCAGGAACTCGGCAGCTAGGGCGGCCGTGCCGCAGAAGTCCTCGCGGAGGTGCTGAACCTTGCGGCCCCGCAGCTCCTCGAACGTCGTGGTCAGGAAGTCGACGTCGGTGTCCGGCGAGTTGACGGACCGCTGATACAGATCCAGCTTGTCCGCGTTCTTCGCGTTGAGCTTGCGGTCCTTCTTGCGAACGGACTTGTTCTTGCCCGACTTCTGCTTCTTGCTCTTGTCTTGTTTGCGGTTCTTGGTGCTCGGCATGGATTCCCCTCGGGTTGAGCGCGAATCCTACCCGCGCTGCCCCCGAGGATCCACGTTAGCGGCGCACGCCCTTCGGTTCCCCCTCGTTCCAGGCAGGGGTGATACGCCCGTCCGCGAGCATCCGGGTGGCCTCCAGGGCGGCCCGCGTCGCCCGCGTCAGGTGATCGAAGTCGATGCCGTCCGCATCGTCGCCCACCTGGTGGTAGTCGCCGTGCATGTTGTAGGACGACAGTGTCTGCCCAACGATGCCCTCGAGGACGAAGACGATGTTGTCCGAGCGCATGAAGAAGTTCTGCTCCGGGCGCATGTCGGGCTTGACGTCCAGGCCCTGTTCCCCGAAGGCCGGGCCTAGGCTGCTGCGCTCGTAGCCCGACAGCCAAAGCTTGCCCGCCCCCCCTACGGTCGGGTCTGGCCGTCCCAGCATCTCGAAGTTCAGGTTGCAAACAATGCGCTCCAAGGGCACGGGGGGGCTCTTTACGAAGTACTTGGTGCCTTCGATCCCGCGTTCCTCTGCCGTGGCGAGCAGGACGAGAACCGTCCGGGCTGGAGCCGGCCCCGCCGCGAGGGCCCCGGCGACCTCCAGCACCGAAGCCACGCCACTCGCGTCGTCGTCCGCCCCGTTGCGAATGACGTCCTCGCCCTCCGCCGCTTCCTCGGCCGGCTTGGTCGTGCCCACATGGTCAAAGTGGGCCGAGATCACGATCACCTCGTCCGCGAGGGCCGGGTTGTCGCTGGTCCCGATACCGTCGATCCGCGCCACCACGTTGGGGTCGCTCACCTGCTCTGATCCACCGTGGAGGGTCAAGGTGATGCTGGTAGCGGCCTGCGCTGCCCCGTTGGCGCGATCGCCGTAGACGCGCACCTCCTCCGGCAGGTCGACCTCAGGCTCAGTCCAGGCCGGGCTCAGGCTGTCCGCGGGCAGCCCGCGGGGCTTGCGCAGGCCCTGGCCACCGGCCACCAACACCAGCCCAAAGCCCGCCCCGTACTCGGGCACCCAGCTCCGAACGCTCGACGAACGTCCGTGAACCACGAGGGCCACGCCCGGATCGGGCTCAGGCACGTCCTCGGCCGAACGCACGTGGTGCGCCCGGTAGGTGCCGGAGCTCACCTCGCCCCGCACCCGCAGCGCGAACTCCGAGCCCATCTCCAAGTCCAGATGGGTCCCATCCTCCAGGGCCACCCGAAGCTCGTGCGCCGCGGTGAAAGCGGTGCGCACGTACGGAACCTGCTGCAGGTAGGTCCCATCCGCGGCCCCGGGCTTGAGTCCCGACTCCTTCAACACGGACGCCAGGTAGCGGGCCGCGCGCCGACTGTGCTCCGAGACCGCGGGGCGGCCTTGCAGCTCGTCCGAAGCGAGGAAGCGCACATGGTGCTCCACCTCAACCTGCGTGACCTCCGCCTCCAGTGCGGGCAGAGGGTCGGTGGGAACAGCGCTGAGGTCCGGGCCCTGAAGGCCCAGCAAGACGGCTAGAAGGAGGCTCGGCATCCCCCTACGCTACCCGAAGAGGGCCCCGTTCCGGCCCATCCCTTCCCGCGGACCAGGCCCGGATAGGCTTGGCCTGGCACCGGCGCGATCGCTGGGCCCGCCGAGGCGAGCCCAGACAGCCTGCGGCCGATGCCCGTACCCCGCCCACAGTTGCTCAGCGGGTCAGCCGGTCAGCTGCTCCCGGATCGTCCGAAAGAGCAGCTCGTTGTCCTTTGGATCCCCCACGTGTACGCGCACGGTTCGATCCATGCCCCGCGGCACGCTCACCATCCCAGGGGCGAGTCTGCGGTTGACCTTGCGGGCAAGATCGGAAGGTTCCTCGACCTGGATCAAGATCCAATCGCCGATAGACGGCATGGGATGAATCCCAGGGATCGAAGCTAAGCGGGAAAAGAAGCGGTCCTTCTCTTCGTTGAGTTTGTCGTTCATGGGGGGCCTCCTGCGGTAGGAAGGTCCGCTGCGGGGTCCCCACCCCGCCTCGATCGCAAGAGAGCTGCACGCCCTTAGCGCAGCCCTGTCGCGGGGGAGCCTGGCCCGGATCGCACCACCCAGTGCGCCCGCGCCTCGGGGAACCAGTCTCCCCACCCGTGACGCATGTGACGTTATCTTGTGTCCCAAGACTGCGCAACCACTACCGGTGGAGCTTGTTCTTAGGGTTTGCCGCAGTCTGTGGTTGCAAAACCGTCACGCAACGTGGCGGCCCCCTTTGATCTTCTGCATCGCGAACGCGCGCAACAACCCGACCACAATTCCCACGATGACCTGCCCTCCCCACTCCCTGCGCATTCCGGGCAGCACCTCCAACCTGGGACCGGGTTTCGACCTGGCCGGACTGGCCTTGGATCTGTGGCTGCACGTCGTCGCACGGGAAGCGCCGGAACAGAGCGAGTGCAAAGTCGTTCACTGCGAGGGAACTGCACGCGATGTCCAGGACCCCTCACCGCTCTTTGCTGCCTTCGACCGCGGCGCACGCCTAGCCGGCGCGGATCGCGTACTCGCCCAGCACTTCGAGCTGCGCTCGGAGATTCCCCTGGCCCGCGGAATGGGTTCCAGTGGGGCCGCCGTCGCTGCCGGTCTACTGCTCGGCGCAGCCTGGGCACGGCGCAGCGAACAGCCACCGAGTCCAGAGCTGCTTGCCAAGCTGCTGGACGCCGGCGCTGAGTTGGAGGGGCATCCCGACAACGTCGCCGCTTCCCTGTTGGGCGGCTGCACTCTTGCTGTCCCCACCGCTGCAGGACTCCGTGTGGTCGAGGCGCCGCTGCACCCCGACCTTGGCTATGTTGTCGCTTGGGGCGCCACCCCGTTGGCCACGTCCCAGGCGCGCGCAGCGTTGCCTGCCCAGGTGGACCTTGCGGACGCCGTCGAGAACCCGCGCCGGCTCGTCCTCCTCCTGGAGGGACTGCGAACCGGCGACGGAGACCTGCTCGCCCACGCCCAGCACGAACGCCTGCACACCCGTCACCGCCTGCCCCTGATCCCCGGTGGCGACGCTTGCCTATCCGCCGCCCGCTCCGCCGGAGCCTACCTGGCGACGGTCAGCGGCGCGGGCTCAAGCCTCCTTGCGATCTGTCACAGCACCGAAGCCGCCGCCGTAGCGGCCGCCATGGGAGCCGCGCTCGAGACAGCCGACTCCCCTGCCGAGGCCCGCGTTCTACAACCCGTCCACCAAGCCCCCCGCTCCAAATCGTCCCATGATCGTCGCTGCCGCCCAGATTGCCCCCGTCCTCCTCGACCGCGCTGCCACCCTCAAGCGCATCGAGGAATGGTCCCAGCGCAGCGCCCAGGCCGGCGCGCGACTGGTGTCCTTCCCCGAGACCATCCTGCCGGGATACCCGACCTGGATCGCCCGCACGGGGGGTGCCCAGTTCGACGACCCGCAGCAGAAAGCTATGCATGCCCGCTATCTCGACCAGGCCGTCGAGTTGCCTGGTCCGGAGCTGACGCGCCTGCAGTCCCTAGCCGCCGACACCGGGCAGACCCTGGTGATCGGCGTCGCCGAACGGGGGATCGAGACGGGGCGCGGCACGCTGTACGCCACCGCGCTGGTCGTGCATCCGAGCGGCGAGTGGAGCGCTCACCGCAAGCTCGTCCCGACCTTTGAGGAACGTCTCGCCTGGGGCTGGGGCGACGGCCACGGCCTGGTCGTGCACGAGATCGACGGCTGGCGCGTCAGCGTCCTCAACTGCTGGGAAAACTGGATGCCCGCAGCTCGGCTCGCCCTCTATGCACAGGGGGCCGAACTGCACGTATCCCTCTGGCCCGGCTCCCCCGGCTTGACCCGCGACATCAGCCGCTTCACCGCGCGGGAGGGCCGTCTGTACGTGCTCGCCTCCTCGGGTGTGCTGACCGCCGCCGATGTCCCCAGCGAGCTGCCCGGTGGCGCCGATTTCCAGCGCGCCTTTCTCGAGGGGGCAGCGCCTGAGGGCCTGCATATCGGCGGCAGTCGCCTCGTCCGCCCCGACGGCACGGAACAGGCCGCACTCGACGAGCCCGAGCCCGGGCTGCTCGTGGAGGAAATCGACCGGGAAGCGGTCCTAGCGGAACGCCAGAACTTCGATGCCGCCGGGCACTACCATCGCCCCGACGTCTTCCACTTCGAGGTCGATCGGCGTCGGCGCACCGCCGCAGACTTCCGCGACTAGCGCACACCATGCTCCGCCCTTCTCAACACCCGGGCCACAGCCCGTTCCTGCGATTTGTGCTGCCGTCACTGCTGCTCTTTGCCTGCGGGCAGCCCGGCGCGGGGGACGGGGCGAACCAGGCCGTGCCGCGGCCGAACGTTGTCATCCTCCTGGCGGACGATTTGTCCCAAAGCGTGCTCGGTGCCTACGGCTCGAGCGCCGGCGTTTCCCCACACATCGACGCCCTTGCGGCGAGCGGGGTCGTCTTTGAAAACGCGGCCGCTTCCAGCCCGTTCTGCACCCCTTCGCGCCAATCCCTCCTCACCGGACGTTGGCCCCATGCGATCGGCGTTACCCAGGTGCGCTCCGTCCTCGACGAGTCCTTTCCCACGCTCGCCGATGTCTTCGCCGCTGCTGGTTATCGCACCGCGGCCATCGGGAAGATGCACTGGCAGCGCAAGCGCTTCCCCGACCAGAGTCACGGCTTCGACCTGGTCGCCGACAGCGAGGAGTGGCGGGCGCAGCTGAATCCAGGGGAAGTCGCTGCACTCGAGGAGCACTCCGCCCTGTGGAAGGGTCGCAAGGCCCGCGACGGATCCCAGTTCAACCTGGACGGCGTCCCCCTGAAGATCGCCGACGAACGCCAGTACGCGGCCTGGCTCGTCGACCAAACTCAGGCCTTTGTCGCCGCGGATCCCGCTTCCCCCTTCCTCGCCTTCTGCAGCTTCAACGAGCCCCACC
>CAYWNK010000058.1:0-25608 GCA_964459495.1 uncultured Planctomycetaceae bacterium | reverse complement strand
GGCCTGGGGCATCGCTAGGTCCACCTCCCCCCGGTCAACACGTCGAGCTGGTCGATTGCCCAGCCAATCGCTTCGCCGAGCATGTCCCGCCCGCCAGGCAGGAACCAGATGAAGCCGATGACCAGCAGCATGCCGATGCGCTCGAGGCTGACGTACGGTTCGCGCAGGTTGGGCGGCAGCATGTAGGCCATCACGCGGGATCCGTCGAGCGGCGGAATCGGGATCAGGTTGAACACCGCCAGCACCACGTTGTACACCGCTGACATGCCCAGGACCTTGACCGCCAGGTCATCAGGGGAGTAGTCGAGACCGTAGTGAACGCCCTTCCAGGCTAGAGTGAAAATCACCGCTAGGATCAGGTTGGAGGCCGGCCCCGCGATCGCCACCAGGGCCATGTCGCGGTTGGGCTTGCGCAGGCGCTGCTTGAAGACCGGCACCGGCTTGGCCCCGCCGAAGACGAAGGCGCCGTTGGTGGAGAAGTACAGCATCGCCGGCAACAGGATCGTCAGGAACGGATCGATGTGCGGGATCGGGTTCAGGGTCATCCGACCCATCTTTTCCGCGGTGTCGTCGCCCAAGCGGTAGGCGGCCCAGGCGTGAGCGGCCTCATGGATCCCCAGGCTGAGGATCAAGAAGCCGATGACGAGGGTGACTTGGATGAACTGGTGGTCAGGCACGGGTGGGCTGCAGGGGGGCAGGGGTGGCATCGTAGCCCATGGTCGGGTGGATCCCTGCGCCCCGGCGGACGTTTTGCCAGAGGGATCCCTGCAGACTCTGGTCCCAAGACCGGCGCTCGGGCCGTGAGTCGCGGGGTTCCGGTGACTAGGATGGCGCCCTTCCCGCGCCCCAACCCATCGCCCCCCTTTTTTCTCCCCTTGCCTGGTTCGACCTTGGACGCCCCCAACGATGCTAGATCCCGTCTCCGGCGGGAGCGGGCCGCCGAGGTCATCCGGATCGAGGCTGCCACGATCGCCCGGCTGGAGCAGCGCCTGGACGAGGGCTTCGACGCCGCCGTGGAGCTGGTCTTGGCCTGCGAGGGCCAGGTGATCGTCACCGGCATGGGCAAGGCGGGTCAGGTGGGGTCGAAAATCTCGGCCACCCTGGCCTCGACGGGCACCCCGTCCTTCTTTCTGCACCCCGCCGAGGCCCTGCACGGGGACCTGGGGCGGGTGCGCCGCGGAGACGTGGTCCTGGCCCTGTCCAATTCGGGCGAGACCTCCGAGATCACCCGCGTCCTGTCGGGGGTGCGCCGCATCGGGGCCAGCCTGGTCGCCATGACCGGCCATCCGGAGTCCAGCCTGGCCCGGGAGGCCGACTCCGTGATGGATATCGGCCGGGTGGAGGAGGCCTGCCCGCTCAAGCTGGCGCCGACCGCCTCAACCTCCGCCATGCTGGCCATGGGCGATGCCCTCGCCATGGTCGTCCTGTCCGAGCGCTCGTTCGGGCGCGAAGACTTCGCCAAATTCCATCCCGCCGGCAGCCTGGGCCGCAAGCTCATGCGCGTGGGCGAGGTCATGCGCCAGGGTGACCACCTGCCCCTGGTGCCCTCGGGCATCGCGGTCTCCGAGGTGCTATTGCGCACCCGAGGGACCCCGGGGAGGCCTGGTGCCGCCCTTGTGGTGTCCTCCGACGGCCGACTCGCGGGGATCTTCACCGACGGGGACCTGCGCCGGCTCCTGGAGTCGGGCAAGACCGAGGGTCTCGCCGACCCCGTCGACCAGCATATGGCAGCCGGGCCGAAGACCCTGACCCCGGACCAGCTCGTCGAGGAAGCCCAGCGCCTGCTCGCTGAGCACCGCATCGACCAGGCTCCCGTGCTCGACGCCGACGGCCGGCCCGTGGGCCTGATCGACGTGCAGGACCTGCTCGACGTCTCCGTCTAGACGGCCGAATGAGCATGCTTCCCGCATCCGAGCGTCTCGCGCGCATCGACCCAGAGCTGGTGCGTCGCCTGGCCGCCGTGCGCCTGGCTGCGTTTGACGTCGACGGTACGTTGACGGCTGGGCAGGTCGTGTACATCGGCAACCAGGAGCTGCAGTCGTACTGCGTATACGACGGTCAGGGGCTAGCCTGGCTGCGCAAGGCTGGCATCACTCTGGCCTGGATTACCGGTCGCGGCTGCGCGTCGACCGAGCGCCGTGCACAGGAATTAGGTGTGGAGTATCTGCACATGCGGTCGGGACCCAAAGAAACGGTGCTGCGCGACGTGCAGGAGCGGGCTGGCATCGACTCCGACGCCACGCTGGCGATGGGTGACGACCTACCGGATCTCGCGATGGCGCGCGCGGCCGGGCTGTTTGTGGCTCCGGCGAGCGCGCGACTCGAGGTCCAGGAGGCGGCCGATTTTGTGACCGGCGCCGAGGCCGGCTCGGGCGCGGTGCGTGAGCTCGCGGAACTCCTCCTGGCAGCGCGCGGGCTGTGGGATGCGGCGGCGGGGGGTCTGGTCCAGTGAGGCGCATCGTCATCTTCCTGCTCGTACTGGCGGTCGGGCTAGGGGTGCTGTTCACCCTGGATCGACGGGGACGTCAGGCCGAAGAGGAGGCCCGGGAGGGCTCCACCGGCTTGGGAAGCGGCCGTCCCGAGACGCCTTTGATCCCCGACGAACATGTGGGCTCCAGCCAAGGCGAGGGGCCTAGCGAGGGCGAGGATCCGGGGAACAACGATGCAGGGGGCGAGGCCAGCGGCGTAGGCGAAGTCGACCCCGATCCCGCCGGCGACAACCGCAACCTCAACAAGCCGCGCGCTGGCATCGACGGCGGTACGTCCTTCAGTCACTTCGACCCCATCAGCGGCAAGCGCGACCTGCAGTTCACCGCCGACGTCAAGCAGGCGGACGACGGCACCCGCTTCGATTTCACGCTGCGTGAAGTTCTGGCTGAACAGTTTGTGCCCGAAGACGGGGCCGAGCTGCGTACGCTGCGCGCCAAGACCGGCCGGGCCAGGCTCGAGGTCGACGCCAGGTTCCGACCCACCCTGCTCGATGAAGGTCACGTATCGATGCTCGATGTGACCATGGAGCAGCAGCGCGACCTGGAGTATGCACCGGTCACGATCACGACCGACAAGATCGACGCCTACCTCTACGCCGAACGCTTCGTTACGCCCGAGGATTCGCCGGTCGTCGTGCAGGGCAACGGCCTGGACGCGGAGGGGCGGGGCCTGGATTTCGATGCCCCCGCGGAGCGCTTCAACATGGCCGGCGGGGGCTGGGTCGAGGTCGTGGGTGAGGAAGGCCGCACGGCGCGGGTCTCGGCGAAGCAGGGCCCGTTGATCGTGGAGCCCCGCGAGGGCGGGCTCCCAGGACAGCTACGTCTGCTGGCATCTGGAGGCGCCGAGCTCCAGGCCACCGGCACGCCGGCCCTGGGTGTGTTGGCCGATGAGATCGAAGTCTTCGCCCTCAAGCGCTCCGACGGGATCTTTGTGGTCGAGTCGGTGTTCTCTCGCGGAGATGTCACGGTGACCCACGGTCTGGACATCTTCCGCGGCCAGGCAGCGGAGGCAGGGTTCGACGCTGCGGGCAAGCCGGTGTCGCTCGAAGTCTCAGGTCAGCCCGTGGTGGCAATGACGCTAGAAGACGAGAACGGCGTGCCCCTGTTGGTCGAGGCCAGCGGAGAGGGACCGGTCAAGCTGCTCTTGTCGAAAGAGGGCAGTTCCTTCGAATTCCAGGGTCCGGGCGAGCTACTCGCGAGGGACCGCAACCTGGTCGTGAACTTCCGTACGAGCCTGGAGGGCTTTGCCCAAACCGACCGGACGGAGGGTCGCTTCGAAGCCGTGGGCGATACGGTCTTTCGGCAGGGGGAATCCGAGCTGAGGTCGGAACGGATCGAGGCTGAGATTCTCGCCGGAGATCAGCGGGCGGCGAACGTGCTAGCGTCGGGGCCGACAAGGGCCCAGGCGCTGGACGAGCAAGGGCGGAAGGTGGAACTCGCGGCGGCCGGAGACCTCGAGCTCGAGGTGCGCGAGGAAGATTGGCGCGTGCCGGAGGCTCGCGATGTGCGGGTCAACGCTTCCGGCAAGAACCCCTTCCAGGCCAACGCGGGCAGGATTCGCGACTTTCAATGGCTGTCGCGCACCTTCGAGGCGAGCGAGGGCGTCGGCTACCTGTCGCCCTTCGGCGCGGCTTCCGGAGAGCGGCTTGACTCACGCGAAGGCGGAGTCCGGCACCTCGAAGGCAGCGAGGACGAGCCGGCACGGCTGGTCCTGTTCCCCAGCACCGGTCCCCGGCAGCAGCTGCGCTCTGGCAACCTGCAGGCGAACGTCATCGACGTCCATCCCCTGTGGGCAGAGGCACGCGGCTCCGCCGAGCTGCGTCTCGCCGAAGGTGCCCGCGCCGTCGAGGCCAACGCTGACTTCCTGCGGTTGTCCACCACCGAGCCCGACGCGGACGGCGGTAGGCCCCTGAGGATTGACGGGGACGAGATCACCAGGGTGCAGGTCACCGAACCCGGCCAGGTGCTGACCCTCTCAGGCGGCGTCCTGGAAGTTGAAGGGATCTACCTTCCGGCTTCCGACGACGACGGGAGCGAAGAGGAAGATGGGGCGGGCAACGCCCAGGCGAAAGACTGGCTGTGGCTGGAGAAGCTGCGCCTGGCCGGCGCGGTGCGCGTCCTGGGTGAGGGCGATCTGAGGCTCAACGTCGAGGCGGAGGAGTTCGAACTGGAGACCTACCGGGTGGGTGGACAGCCCGGTGAGCGCCCCGCGGAGGACGACCTCGAATTCCGCTGGACCGGTCAGGCTGTACGCCGCCTGCACGCGGTCGAGCAAGGACGTGAGACCTACTTCACCGGCCAGTCCGTGGAGCTGATCGGTCGCGCTGCGGGCGTGCGGGCGGAAGAACCGACTTGGTCGGTGGTCAGCGCGCTGGCGGAGGGCAACGTGCACGCTCGCCTCCAGGGCGACTTGGATGCGGACGTTCGTGCAGAGCGCATCCAGCTGCACCAGGACCGCCGGCTTGAGGCGATGCCGCGGGTCGGCGGCAAGGTGACGGCAAAAGGGATGCTGCCCGGGGGAAAGATCGACTACAGCGTTCGCGCGGATCGCTTCGAGACCAGCCCCGAGCGACTGGTGGCGATCGGAATCGATGCCGAGGTCGGGGCACCGCTGCTGCCGATCGACGCACCGCGGGTTCCGGGCGTTGACACCTCGGCTCTGATGGTCCCCGGCGGGAACTCGATGACGGTGGTGAAGGCGGCCAGGCTGGAGGCGACCCCGACCCGCGTGGACTTCTACGGTGGCGTCGAGGCGAACGGGACGGACAGGTCGGGCGTTCCCGTAAGCCTGCGCGCGGCGCTGCTGACGTTGATCGGCGATCGAGATCGGCCGGGGACGGCGCTGGAACAACTGGATTCGGTCCAGGCCCAGGGTCCGTTCACGATTGTCTACGGAGGGCTTGGCCGGGTTAGTGGAGACCGCTTCGAGCTCATGCAGTCCCGGATCAAGCTGCAGGGGGAACCCGCACTGCTCGAGTCGGCGGAGATGGCGATGGAGTCGACCCGCATCGACGTGGATCTGAACACGTTCCTGATCAGTGCGGAGCGCGGCGTGGTGCGCGGCACGGGATTGGATCGCCCCTGGTCCCTGGAGTTTGCGTCGATCGCCCCGCGCATTTCCGGTGAGGACACCCTGATGGTTGTCGCCTCGCCGGTCTACGCGGAGTTGGAACGCACGGCGCGCGCAGTGTGGACCACCGGCTGGGTCAAGGCCGAGGCGTGGCGCGCACGCGGCCGCGAGCTGCTCTTTGGGGAACCGATGCCCCTGGAGATGCAGGCGCCGGTGGAAGGCCCCGTGCGGCCCCCTGCTCCCGCCAAGGCTGACCTCGTGCAGGAGGCGTTCAGCCGCCTGTACGCGGGCACGCTGTCGAAGTACCTGCGGGCGGTCCTGCTTGAGGGTGAGGTCGAGGCTACCGTGCGCGGTCGCAGGGTGGCGCGCTCAGATGCGATCTACATGAACCTCGAGGGCGGGCGCGGCTGGTTGCGCGGCGTCGAATTGACTTATGACCTGGCGATCAGCGGTCGCGCCCAGAGCCTGCGTACGCGGGCCGGAGAGTTCGTGTCCCAGTCCGATGGTTCGCTGGTCGCGGAGAACGCGATCCTGACCACCTGTACCCATGACGTTCCGCACTACACAGTGCGCACCGGTGAGCTGTCGCTGCAGCCCCGCAAGGATGGACGTTGGCGTTTCTCTGCTGTCCGAAACCGGATCATCTTCCGCCACGGAATCCAGCTCCCGCTGCCGCCGATCCGCAACGTGGTGCTAGATGAGTCCGGTGACTTTGAGGGCTTCGAGAGCGAGAGTGGCGAAGTCACGACCGTCGAAAACGTGGTGCTACAGAACACTCCGCGCTTCGGCACATCGATCGGCACGCGCCTCGCCTTCGACATCGGCAAGCTCGGCAAATCGTTCGCCAAGCTGCTCAGCTTCGACAACGCGCGGACGCGTGGCCGCTGGCGCTCGGAAGGCTCTTGGCTTTCGAGTCGGGGACCGCTCCTGGGGGTTGGCTTGGAGCTACGGGAGAGGACCAAGGACCCCGGTGGCACCGAGGACTACTGGATGGATTTCTGGGTGCGCGGTATCCCCGACACGGGGGACGATCGCGGCCTGGTGCGGGTGCCGAGTGATGATCGCGACACACTCCGCAACTGGTTCAACATCCGTGGCCGCTACCCGTTCGATGACCGCCAGTGGATCGACGTGGTGGTTAACACCCAGAACGATGCCGGTGTGCAGGCGGAGTTCTTCGAGGGGCGCTTCCAGACCTTCGAAGAGCGTGAAACGTACCTGCACTGGCGCAAGGCACGGGACGGCAACTACTTCAGTGGTCAGGCCCGCTGGCAAATCGACAGTTTCCGCAGCGAGATTGAGCAGCTACCTAGCCTGGGCGCCCAGCTCGGCCGTCGCACGATCGCGAAGATCGGTTCGGTGCCGATCCTGCACACAGGTACCCTCGACGTGGCGAATCTCCGTCGCCGCCCCGGAGACCCTGACTTCGAGCCGTTGTTCTCGACGGGGGTGGACGTGGGCTTCAACGGTCCGGGCAACAACCGCACCGTTCTGCGTGCGGATACCCTGCAGCGATTCGAGCTCGGCTTGAGCCATTCTGGCGTCCAGCTCACACCCTTCTTGGAGGGACGAGCGACCGGTTGGGATGGGGGGCTCGATCCTGACGAGACCCCTGGGCGCGCGTCACTACACGGCGGAATCGAGCTTTCGACGAGTCTCGTCAAGAGTGGACGCGCCGGGTACCACACGCTGGCGCCGGTTGCGCGCTATTCCTACGAGCTCTCGCACGAGCAAAGCGGTGGCCGCCCCGTGGTGTTTGACGGGGTCGAGGATGCGACCGACGGAAACACGCTCGAGCTGGGTCTGCAGTCGATTTGGAGGCGTCCGGCGGCCGGCGACAGCCTCGACATCCAGGTGTTGGCGCGGCAGCGATTCGACCGCGATGCGGGCCTGGCGGACCAGGAGGAGCTGCGGCTTCTAGGCGGCTTCCGCACCGAGTTCGGTGGCATCCCCGTGGCGATGCTCTATGACGGCCGCTACGACACCGTCAACGAGAAGACGGCCTACTCGAACACCACGTTCGCCGTGCGCCCCTTCGAACCGCTTGTCCTCGAGATTGGTTTCCAGTACGGCCGCGACGACGACCTCGTAAACCTCTTTGAGCTGGCCCGCTTCCAGGGCACCTACACGATCAGCCCCAAGTGGGAGGTCTCGACCGTCAACTGGGTCGACACCAACAACCAGGACTCCCTGTTCAACCAGTTCGTCCTGCGCCGATTCGCCCACGATTTTGTCCTAGAAATGGGTGTTTCGACGATCGCAGGCGAGGGTGGCACGGCGTTCTCGTTCAACTTCTCGCCACTGCTCGCCTTCAAGCGACCCCGCACGGGACTCTTGGACAGGCGCTAGGTCGGGGCCCCAGAAGGCCAACAGCCAAGCGCATCACTTCGTTCTCGGAACGAGGCTCGGGCAGGGCAAGCCCGTGATCCTTCAAGCTCCTGTACAGTGGGTTTCCCTATGGAATTCCGCCCTGTGCCCCACTTGGTGCGCTGGGCCCTCACTGCAGCGATTGGCGCTGCCGTAGTTGGCCGCGCTTCGTCACAGTCGATCTCGAGTGTCCCACTCCTGGTGGACGCCGTAGGCCCCAGGTTCGTGGCGCCTCCGCTTCAACCCTGCCCGCTAGCTCCGGATCCGCAGCTGAGCTTTGTGGATACCCTGACAAGCGATGGTTTCGGAGGTCTAGAGCATCCAACGAAGGGGGCCATCAATGCGAACAACCAGGCTTTCCTCACGCAGAGCGGTGCGGTGTTGGGCCTACAGTCTGGCCAACAGGTTGGCTTCCATGGCACGGGCGGCGGCGCTTCGAACGCACAATGGTCGAACGTTCAAGCGGACCGGGTCTACTACGTTCACAGCGATGGCAGCTTCCGCGTTCAAAGGGTCGTGGGAGGCTTCCAGGAGACCACACTCTTCACTCCTGCCCAGCTTGGGTACTCCGAAGTCATTGCTGGCCCCTCGGAGGGACTCTTGCTCAGTGACGACGATTCCTTGGCTCTGTTCATGGGCCGGTTGCCGGCTGCGGGCAACCAAGCCGAGTTGTTCGTTTGGGACTTGGCTACGGCGAGCAAGCGACCGGTGACCCGCCCCGTCACCTGGGGTGCCCACGACTTCATCAGTCTGTCGCATCGGGGGCAGTTCGCGATTGTGAAGTCCGTCCCAGGCGGCTCATCCAGCGGTCCCTGGTGGTTCTACCCCATCCAGGCCCAGGGCCTGGGCCCCCGGGTGACCAGCCAATTTCCGCTCTCCCACCATGCTGGACCCGCCACCGAGGGCGAGCACGACCGCTGGGTGGATGCGGGAGGCCGAGTCTTCGACATGGCGACGGGCCGCACACTCAGGACCCTGTGCGGTTTTTGGTCGCTCTCCCAACACGTGCACGGAGTACGGGGATTCGACGCGGTCGTAGGCTCCGTTGGCAATCGCGCTTCGCTCATTGCTGTGGACGGAAGCGGCGGAATCGACCTGGGCCCGATGGCACTCCAGGGTGAAACCTACGTGCAAG
The DNA here is from genome assembly GCA_964459495.1 of uncultured Planctomycetaceae bacterium. Taxonomy (GTDB): domain Bacteria; phylum Planctomycetota; class UBA1135; order UBA1135; genus CAYWNK01. Next base: position 16,547 of record CAYWNK010000058.1, on the reverse strand, counting down.
TCACCCGCTACCGAGGCCAGGGCATTCAAGCCCTGTTCCAGGCAGGCCCCAACCTGATCCTGCGCACCTACTGATCGCCGTACGGCTCGACCAAGCCTGCTCCCGGGCGAGACGGTCTGCCCTGCGCATGCACGGGGTACGGGGAAGACGGGCTGCGGAGGCCGGAAGCACAGGATCTCACCGATCACAGCGCTACAGGGGCCTGGCGCATCCTTGCCCACCGGGGATTTCGGACAGAGCTCTACGGGTTGGAGCCAGAACGCGCACGGTCACAGGTCGATCAGAACTGCTCGTAGGCCCAGGGTCTCTGAGGGGACCCCCGACGACTGGTCCAGTTGTTCTTGCAAACACTGCTCATGCACAGCCTCGACCGACGGCGCGCCGACAATGCTGGGGCCTACTCGCCTCCCACTCTCAAGGCTGCGATTTTTGCGCGGGTCCGGTGCTGCGGTAGTGCCCGTCCTACTTGTCGACGTGCTGGTCGATGAGGATCGCGTTGCCGTCGGGGTCGGCGATGACGAAGCTCGCGGGGCCGGTGCTGGATTCGTCGGCTTCGGTGATGAAGGTCATGCCCTGGTCCTTGAGCTGGCGCTGGATCTCACGCACGTCGGTGAAGGAGTCGAGGCGCTCGCTGTTTTTGTTCCACCCAGGATTGAAGGTCAAGATGTTCGCTTCGAACATGCCCTGGAACAGGCCGATGGTGGTCGTGCCGTTTTGAAGGATGACAAAGTTCTGGGCGGGATCTCCGCCGACCTGGGTGAAGCCGAGTTTGTCGTAGAAGGCGAGGCTGGCGCTGAGGTCCTTGACGGCGAGGCTGACGGAGAAGTTGCCGAGTTGCATGGCCGGTGTGGTTTCGGAAGACGTGGCGTGAGCGGGGCTGGTCGACTGCTCGTTCGCGGCCGATTGGCATGCAGCGAAGAGGCAGGCTATGAGCAGGATGGATTTCATGGTTTCTAGGTATCCGGACTGGACGGAGCGCGTTTGACAGATCTTGCGAAAGCGGGGGGAGCTGCCTCGAAAGGCGGCTAGCGGTACTTGTCGTGCAGGCCCTTCCCGGCCCGGATCATCGGTAGGATCTTCTCCAGGCGCCGATCGCGGGTCTCCTGGCGCTTGGCGCCGGCGACGTGTTCGGCATAGTCACGACGCTTCCCAGGGGGCATGGCCTCGAAGGCCTCAGCGCAGGCGGGGTCACGGTCGAGAGCTAGCTGCAGCTCGTGCGGCACAACGACGGCTTTGGCCTTGGCGATCGGCACGGAGCGGCCCTGCTCGGCATGTTCCATCGCCTCCTTGACGTAGGCGGTAATCTTGCGCACACGGATCTGCTTGCCCGCTGTGAAACGCCAGTGACGCATGGCTTTGGTCTTGCCCTCCTGGGCGTTGACCAGGACGTCATCAGGATCGCTGAGCAGCGCACCTTGGTGGAACCAGAGACCGAAGTGCTTTTGGAACGCGACTAGGCTCAATACAAGACGTCCGCGATAGGAGTAGGCGGGGCTCATCCACTTGATGGACTCCTCTAGGGGCAGCTTCAGCAGGATCTCCCGCAGCCGCTTGGTCTCGTTCTGGAAGTTCTCAAGGCTGTCGATGTAGTCGTCCACGCTCTTGGGCTTGCGCATGTCTAAGCCCGCCCCTGGGGTCGGTCCATGGAGCATGCCTCGCCTTTTACGCGCCCGAATCGGTCAGGACAGATGGGTCGAAGATTCTTCATCGTGGTCTGGGTGGTGCAAGGAGCCTCAAACTCGAGGGAACAGAGCGCAGTCTGGCATGTTCCGAAACAAGTCACCGGTGCGTCCCAGTCTAGTCCGACCTACTGCTTGGCTGTCGCTGGCACCCGGCGACAGCCTAGCTTGAGGGTGACCGCTTGGCGCAGTGGCGCCCGGTCTTCCCCTGCCTCTCGGGCTGCCGCCCGCTTTCACCTTTCTCCGCATGCGGTCTCTCTTCTTAGTTGTGCTCCTTGCACTCATCGGATGTCAGTCCGTGGGGCAATCGGTGTGGAAGGACACGGGTTTTGAGCAAGCCAGCACCGTGCCGGCTATTCTGTTGCCCGGCACCGAGATCCAGTTGCGCTTCCCCTACGCGCCCGAACTCGACTCCGATCAGGTCGTGGCCCCCGACGGCATCGTGGCTTTCCAGCTGGTTGGGGAAGTGGACTGCAGCGGGATGACGGCGTCCGACCTGCGTCGCGACCTAACCGAGCGCTATGCCGAGTTCCTCAAGCAGCCAGAGCTCAACGTGACGATCGCTACTTGGGGGCAGCGTCAGGTGTTCGTCGGTGGTCAAGTCCTGCGGCCAGGCCCCGTCGAATTCCCAGACTCCATGACCCTGCTCGAGTCGGTCATGCTCGCGGGCGGGCCGCTCCTCGATAGGGCGAACATCCGCAACGTGCTGGTCATTCGCAAAGAGGAGAGCGGCCAGCACCAGGGTTACGCCATCGATCTGGGACCCGTGCTCGACGGCAAACTCGCAGACCCCTTCTACCTGCGTCCCGCGGACGTCGTTTTCCTGCCGCGCACCGAGGTCGTGGTCGCTGGGCAATGGATCGAGCAACATGTGCTAAACCTGATCCCGGGCTTGGTCTACAGCCGCGACGCAGGACCGGCACGAATCAGTCTCGATTCCCGTGGATTCCGCTTCTAGTAATGGCCGGTTTTCAGACACCCACCCCCCAGCCCCAACCCGCATCGACGGGCATGGAGATTCGAACGCCGCGTGACGTGGCGTACGTCTGCTTCCGTCGCATGAACGCCATGCTGGTGGTGCTGTTGTGCGTGCTCATCCCGGTGGTCGCCTACGCCTTGCTTTCGAGCAACACCTATGTGTCCGGCGCGAAGGTTCTGGTTCGCGGTGGACCGGAGAGCTCCGCGCTCGCTAGCGCGGCGGACGCGTCCCGCGAGGGTGGTGGCGCCAGGCTGCAGGAGATGCGGTCGGAGCTCGAGATCATGAAGAGCCGCGAGTTGCACCTGCAGGTGGTCGCCGGCCTGGAGGGGAACGAGGAGAAGAGCCCCGCCGAACTGGAAAAAGCTGTGCGCAAGCTGCAGAAGGACCTGCGCATCGAGCTGCTTGAGGACACCCACGTGATCGAGGTTGGGTACAAAGGCAACGACCCCGGGCGCGTGCACGCCGTGGTCAGCGCTTTGATCGACCGGTTCTTTGCCAAGCACCTAGAGGTGCACCGAACGCCTGGCGCGAAGCGGTTCTTCGAGGAGCAAAAGGTGGAACTCGCGGGTCGCTTGAAAACGGCTGACGATGCGCTGCTTGCGGCCCGCAGCGAGACGGGAATCACCGACGTTGCATCCCAGCGGACAGCTCTCTTGGAGCGTCTGCGTTCCCGCGCGGTAGAGATCGAAACCGCGCGAGGGAATCTCAACGCACTCGCTGCGTCGGAAAAGGCGGTCTCTGATCTCGTAGGCGAGCTTCCCGAGAACGTCGTGGTCGCGTCCGCGAGCGGGCTGGCGAGTGTGCCGGCCGAGCGCCTGCGTGAGCGGCTGGTGGAGCTCAAGCTCAAGGAACAAGAGCTATCCGATCGCTACCACGAAGACACGTTCATCGTCCGGAATATGCGCGAGCAGATCGAGGACGTCGAGTCGCTGATCGATCGCGAATGGCAGGATCGACAGGAGGTCACGCAGGGTTTGAACGAAAACCGCCGGGCACTTGAGCTATCCCTGCTCAACCTGGCCGCGGACCAGAGTGCGCTTGAGTCACGGATCACTGCACTGGACAAGACGATCACCAGCCTGAAGAGCCAGATCGCACAATTGAACGGCAGTACTGCTCGTATCGAAACTCTGGAGCTGGAGCGCAACTTGGCTGCGCAAGGCTATGAGCGCTACGTGCAGGGCTTGGAGCAAGCGCGCATCGATGAAGCACTCGAAGCCGGAGACATCTCCAACCTTTCCCTGGTTCAAGCACCCTTCGTACCTCGCCTGCCTGAAGGACCGAAGCGGCTGTTCCTGCTTGTGGTCGGCATGCTCCTCGCCACGGTGTGCGCGGTCGGTGTGGGCTTCCTCTTGGAGTTGATTGACGATTCCGTGCACACCCCCGACCAGCTGGCCAGCGCCATGGGCTTGCCCGTGATCGCTAGCCTTGCGCGGTCGAAGGGCGCGAAGTTGCCGGGGGCCGGTGGCGACGAGTGGGAGCCCAGTTCGGCAATGGACGTGACTCTGAGTGCTCTGACCCCATCTGCGATTTGCGGTCTCCGTCCCGCATCCTCCTCGGGGCCAGTCCTGCTGGCGATCACAGCGGCGCGCGGTGACGTAGGCACCAGCACCTTTGCCGCGGCACTTGCCAAGAAGCTCAGCGAGTTAGAGGGGCAGCGTGTGCTTCTTATGGATGGCGATCTCGTGCAGGCGACGCTGACGAATGCCTTTTCGACCTCTCCTGAGCCAGGTTGGCAGGTGCGACTGCAGGATGAGCGCCCCGCTGCACCTCCCGTCGGGGGGGCAGGCCTCGCCTTACTACCGGTCGATCGCCTGGAGTCCCAAACGGCTCCCCAGCTTCTGGACCCCGCGGATCTCGTTGAGCGCCTCCGCCAGTTCGGTGCGGGCTATTCCTACATCATTGTCGACCTGCCGCCCGGTGGACCCCTGGCGGTCGACACCTTTGCTGCAGGTTGCGATGGCACCCTCCTGGTTGCAGACGCCGGACGCACCCGTTCCGCCTCCCTGGGCGCCCTGCGGTCCGAGCTCAACCATTCGGGCGTTCGCGTCATCGGAACGGTGTTGAACCGCCGCGAATTCCCTGTTCCCGACTGGCTCTATCGCAAGCTATGAAGGTCGTCCCCAGCCGAGAGGACGTCGGGGTCGAGCAAGACTCCGAGCAAGCCGTCAACCACGAGGACCTGCTCCACAAAAGCGAGCGCACGGCGACTCATACCCCAACGTTCTCCACCTGGGCGTGGCCGCTTCTATGTGCCATGCCCCTCGCGGTCATCGACGTTCTGGTGCCCGGGCTTCTGTGGTTCCTGGGGGGCTATCTGATTGAGGGCTTTGAGTTCACGCAGTCCCTGCGACCGATCTCTGCCATGCTGCTGGCAACCCTACCGCTCTTCGGCTTGCTGGGTCTATACGGACTGCCGGTCCACAACCCGGTCCAGGAGGTTCGCCTTCTGACCCTGGGCCTCCTGCTCCTGGTGGGGCTCGCTGCAGCTGTGCTGGTGAGTTTCCCTGGGCCTGTGCCAGTGCTCCTGCCGATCCAGGTCGTGCTGACGCTATCGGCGTCGGTGGTGTTTGTGTCGTGGCTGCGCGGCGGCCTGCGCCGGTTGCTCTCCCGCTCCCCAGCCTGGGGCGCCAGCGTTGTATTGGTCGGTCCCAAGGAATCGGTAGACGAGGTGCTGAAGGCCCGTGAGGGCAGCGCCCATGGCGGCCTACGCATCGTTGATGTCCGCTACGGATTTCCGGCCAGGCATGACCTGGCGAGACTCGCGGGACGCGCCAGCTCCAGCTGGGCGCTAATCGCTGTGCAGGGGATGGGCGCTGAGGCGCGGGAGGAATTGGTCCGACGCTACGAAGGCTCTCTGCCGCACCTAGCATTCATGGGGGCTGAAAGTGCCGGCTGGGAAGAATCCTGGGGTCGGCGTTTTCAGATCGGTGCGATGTCGGGCGTCGTCAGCACGACAAATTCTCTGACCCTGGTCGCGCGTGTTGTTCGGCGCGCGCTTTCCCTCATCCTCGTGGTACCCGGGCTGCTGCTGGGCGCCCCGCTCTTTCTCGGCTTGGCCCTAGCTGTGAAATGCACGTCTTCGGGGCCTGTCTTCTACGGGCAAGAGCGCATCGGCAGGGGCGCGCGGCGCTTTCTCACATGGAAGTTCCGCACGATGGTCCAGGATGCCGACGTGCAGCTTGCGAAGTTGCTCGAGTCGGACCCGACAGCCCGTGAGGAGTGGGAGCGTGACCACAAGCTGCGCAAGGACCCCCGCATCACCACCGTTGGAGGATTCCTTCGCAGGACAAGCCTCGACGAGCTGCCACAACTTTGGAACGTGTTCGTCGGCGACATGAACCTCGTTGGACCACGGCCTATCGTCGAAGACGAGATCGAGAAATATGGCGAAGCGTTCCTGCTCTACGGCCGAGTGACGCCAGGGTTGACAGGGCTGTGGCAAGTCTCTGGCCGCAACAACACCACCTACGAAAAGCGTGTCAGGCTAGATACGTTCTATGTGCGCAATTGGACGCCGTGGCTGGACCTCTGGGTGCTGCTGCGGACCGTTCCCGTGCTTCTTCGGCGAGAAGGCGCCTGCTAGCCGGCTGCCCTGAAGCCGATGCAATTGCCCCTACGCATTCTCTTGGTCACCGAGGCTTCGTCTGCCGGTGTGGGCAGGCACCTCATGGATCTGGCGGGTGGGCTCGTTCGAGCCGGTCACCGGGTGGAGGTGGTCTACTCACCGGTTCGTTCCGAGCCTGTGTTTCTAGAGCGGTTGCGGTCCCTCCCTGGCGTCGTGACGCACTCCATCCCAATGCAGCGTGCGCCGCATCCCTCGGACCTGGGGGTACGGCGTCAGTTGCGCGGCATCGTGCGGGGCCGCGGGCCCTGGGACATCGTGCATGTGCACAGCACCAAGGCGGGCCTGGTGGGGCGGGGACTCGGGGATCTCGTGGGCGCGGCGACGGTGTACACGCCGCATTGTCTGTACACGATGAACCCTGATCTTGGTCGCGTCGGCCGCTGGACGATCGGCAGCCTGGAACGTGCCCTTGCGCCTTCCACGGACGCGATTATCGCGGTATCGCCCGACGAGCAGGAACACGCCCGTGCGGGTGGCCTGAACCCGCGCAACCTGGTCTGCATCCCGAACGGGGTGGCCGAGCTCGACTGGGAAAATCGACAGACCGCGCGCGGCAGGCTTGGCCTGGACGCGAGCCAGCCACTGGTCGGCTTCATCGGCCGGCTGTCCGCCCAGAAAGACCCGCTGCGACTGCTGGATGTGTTCGCACGACTGCGTCGGAATCGCCCCGACCTAGGGCTTGCGGTGGCAGGGACGGGACCGTTGGAGAGCGAAGCTCGCTCCCATGCAGCCAAGCTGGGGCTGGAACCCTGCGTGCATTGGCTTGGGCACCAGGCGCCGGAGCATTTGCTCCCGGCAATCGACGTGCTCTGCATGCCGAGTCGCTACGAGGGCATGCCGTATGTGCTGCTCGAGGCCGGTGCAGCGGGCGTTCCCATCGTCTGCCCGCCCGTGGGCGGCGCCAGTCTGTGCGTGCGCCCAGACAACGGAACGATTACCGGGGACTGGAGTATCGACGGCTTGGCTGCAGCGTTGGGTGTTTGGCTGGACGACCCCGCAGGGCGAGCTCGAGTGCGCTCGGGGGGCGCTGACTTTGCGGCGGAGTTCGGCATCGACGTGATGGTCGAGCGCACGGTGGAGCTCTATCGCAGCCTCCGCGCGGATCCTCTTTCGGGGGCCGTGGCGCAGTGATGCTGGGAGCAGCAGAGGCCGTTCCGGCTGGGGCTGACGGGCGAGTACGCCTCCCCTGGAGCCTGAGCTTTCCGCTGGGCGCCATGCTGGCCCTCAGCTTCTTCGTGATGCGAGAGCCAGCGCCCAGCGACCTGCTGTTTCCGGTGGTCGTCGGGGCGACGGTTCTTGGCGGACACATGGTGTCTCCGTTCCGCTTTCCGTTTCCTGTGGTGGCCACAGCGCTTGCGGTCATCGCGATCAATCTGGCGGGATTGCTCTGGTCGCGTTCACCGATCGATGCCGCGCGCTATGGGGCGATCACCATCTACATGGTGTTCCTCGCCCTCCTGCTGGCAGGTGTGGTCGGCAAATATGGCATGCGGGGTGCGCGGCTCGTCACCACGTCCTATGGCATCGCCGCGCTGATCGCGGCGGGCATCGGCCTGGGGGCGCGATTTGACTTGGTGCCCAACAGCCACCTGTTCTTCCGTGGCGAAGACGGCTTGCGGATCAAGAGCACGTTCAAGGACCCCAACGTCTTCTCACCGTTCATGGTGGGGGCGGTGATGCTGTGGCTATCCCAGCTGGTGGGTGCGAAGCGCATTCGGCTCACCACCGTGGCTGCACTCGGCATTGGTGTCGCTGCGGTCCTGCTTGCGTTTTCCCGTGGCGCGTGGGCTCACCTCATGCTGTCTACCGCGCTCTACGCGGGCATGCACGTGGCGCTGATTCGCGACCCCGCGTCGATCGGGCGACTCGTGAGAGCGGCCGGCCTGGGAGCATTGGCGCTCATCCCTGGCGTCGCTGTGCTGCTCGCGCAGCCGGAGCTCCTGGACTACTTTTCAGAGCGCCTGAGCCTGCAGAGCTATGATTCCCAACGCTTTGGCAATCAATCGGTGGCCTGGACCCTCGCTACGGAACATCCCCTCGGTATGGGCCCTGGCATGTGGGAGCAGATCCCCGGTGTGATCGCAACCCACAACGTGTACGCCCGTGTGCTCACCGAGAACGGCCTGGCGGGGCTGTTTGCCTATCTCGGCTTCTGCGGAGCGTTCCTGTTGGCGGGGCTGCGGGTCGTACTGCGCAGGGGGCCCGCGGCCAACCTAGCGGCAGCCTGCATGGCGGTGACCCTGGGTGCGCTGGGCGAGAGCTTCATCATCGACACGCTTCACTGGCGCCACTTCTTCTTGTTCCTTGGGGTTCCGCTGGGCCTTTGGCTGGCGGAGAAGGAGCGCTGATTGAGGTGCAGGGCTGGACCCGCTCCGAGTTCCGCAGCGCAGGGGATCGGGCGCCGCGTTCAGGGTGACGTGGAGGCCGAGAGCGCGGCGAGCTCGAGCCTGAATGGTCCTTCCTGGCCGCCGGAAATCAGGAAGCCCACGCTCTGGATCCGCTCAGGGTACAGGGGGTCTGCATCGGGGACCGGGCGGCCGCGCCAGACGGGGGCGAAGTCGGCGAGCTCCATGGTTGCGGCTTGCCATTTGTCCGCCTGGGTGGCGAAGGCGATCTCGTAGTTCACCCCGTCGAAGCCAGGGTCGCTGCGAAGGCGCAGCTTGTAGGTTTTGCCATCGCCAAGGAACGTCAGGTGCAAGTGGGTGGCGCCAGCGAAAGCGCCCTCCGCTACGGTCCGGCGGGCCGAAGCGAAGCCGCCGTTGTTCTCCAGGGAGACGCGGCCAGCAAAGAGGGACGAGCCCGAGCCCGTGCCTACGATCTCGCTGCTGGAAAGGCCGCCCATCACCCCGTCGTTGACTGCAGACCAGCGGCCAGCCTCGGCGGGGTCTGCAAAGTCGAGGAGTCGGCTGCCAGGAAGGGAGAGAGGATCCGGGCGCATGGGAGACTCTCACAGACCGCCTGGGTCCGTCTAGATGCCCGGCATCCCGCCCGTACTGCCGCCAAAGGTGTCGATGTCCACGCCCAAGCGTTGGAGCATCGTCACGAACAGGTGGGACAGGGGCTTATCCTCGTGCGTGAACTCCTGCTGCCAGGGTTCCTTGCCGCCGCTCCAGGAGCCGCCGAAGGCCTTGTCGCCAATCAGGTTGACGTACTCGCCGTGACGGAAGCCCATGGCTTTTCCTCCCGCGAGGATCAGTGGATAGTTGCGCGAGAGATGGAAGGCGCTGGATGCGGACCCGAAGAGAACCTGGGTGTGGTCCAGCATGTTCCCTTCACCGCCCGGCTCAGGGGTTTCCTTCAGCCTGGTCACGAAGCGGCCGTACTCCTCGGCGAGGTACGAGCAGTAGATGCCGAAGTTCTTCCAGCCGCCGGGCTCTTTGGTTTCGTGGGACAGCTGGTGGCTGAGGGGGAAGCCCACCGCTTTGGCGAGATGGTCGCTCTGTCCGATACCGTTCTCCCGTGCGAGCTGGTAGGTCGCTGTCCGCGTGGAGTCGGTCTGGAACGCGAGGAACATCAGGCCGTACATGGTCTGGAGATAGTTGCGCGAATCCTCCGGGGTGACATCCAAGTCGAACGAATCCTCATCGACCTCGGGCAGCGGGATGTGCAGCCAGCGTTTGGCTTTCTCCACGCGCAATTCGGTTTCGCGCACCGACTGGAGGTACTCGTCAAAAGCGGCCCGGTCTTGTTCGGTCAGGGACCGGCGCATGGTCTGCGCTTCCGCGAGCAGGTCGTCCAGGGCGCTTTGGTTCCACGCGAGCCGTTGGGCGGCGTCTGCATCGCGCTTGACGAACAGGGCGTCGAAGATCTTCTTCGGCCTGTGCTGGGCGGGAATCGCGCGTCCGCTGCGATCGTAAGAAAGCGTGTGGGAGCCACGCGGGGTGCCCGTGCCGCCATCGGTCGACATCACCAGGGAGGCGTGGCGGGTTTGCTCGCCCACGTGGGAGGCGAACTCTTGGTCGATTGAGATCGTGTTGGCGTAGTGTCCGACGGCGCCCGTCGGGCCGCCTGTAAGGAACTGGTCGGCGTTGGAGTGACCGTGAACCGCGCGTACCAGGGGATGGGAGAGCCCTGAGAAGATCGTGATGTCGTTGCGCAGGGGCTCGAGGACTTCCAGGCACTTGGTGAGCTTGAAGTCCTTGCCACTGCCGTGGGGGAACCAGGACCAATCCTGATAGGCGGGGTCCTCGGCGAGGGGCATCGGCACGCCGTCGGGCATGTAGATGCAGGCGAGCCGCTTGCGCGCCGCTCCGCTTCTTCCTTCTTCGTTGGGTGCGGGGCAGGCTCCGGCCAGGGACTCCATCCAGGGCAGTGCCAATGCAACCGAGGAACCCCGGAGGAACCTGCGGCGGTCGAGGGATGCGATGGGGTTGGTCATCGGAGCACTCATTCGTGTGGTGTGATCCCAGCGGCAGGCTGGTTCACTTGGACAGAAACAGATCGCTCGTCGCGATCAGCTGGACCATGGTAGCGAGTCCGTCGCCGTGCCTGCGGACCTCACCGGTGATCCCGTCGATCGCGGCTCGATCTTGGAACGAAAGGGGACGTCCGAGGGCAAACGTGGTGAGCTTGTGCACGAGCGCACGAACGAACTGGTCCTGGCGATTCTCCAGCAGGAATGCCTTGAGGCCATCCATGCCGTCGAGTTCTTGGCCGTTGAAGAGCACGCCTACCGCGTCCACCGGCTTGCCAGCCACTTCGTCGCGCCAGCTTCCTACGGCGTCGAAGTTCTCGAAGGCGATTCCCCAGGGGTCGATCTTGGCGTGACACGACATGCAGGCGGCATGGTCGCGGTGCTGCTCGATGCGCTCCTTCAGCGTCATCTTGGCGATCTCTGGGTCGGTGAGGTCGATCTCGGGGACGGCTGGCGGCGGGGGCGGCGGAGGATCGTTGAGCAAGCGCTCCAGCATCCAAATGCCGCGCTTCAGCGGGTGGGAATCCTTCCCGTCGGAATTCATGGCGAGCAGGCCCGCCTGGACCAGCAGGCCGCCGCGACCCTGCTCGGGGTCGAGCTCCACACGACGGAAGTGATTGCCCTCGACGCCGTCCACGCCATAGTGCTTGGCCAGCCTTTCGTTGAGTACCGAGAAGTCTGAGTGCAGGAACTCGAGCACGCTGTGATCGCCCCGGAGGGTCTCATGGAAGAACGCGATCGGCTCTTCGATCATCGACTCCTTCAGCTCCGCGCTGAATCCCGGGTAGAGCTTGCCGTCGATCTGAAGGTAGTCCAGCAGACTGAGGTCGAGCCATTGCCGAACGAACTGCTGGGAGAAGCGCGTGGCTTTCTCGTCGCCGAGCATGCGATCGATCTGTGCGCGCAGCACAGCGGGTTCGCTGAGCCGATTTTGGCGTGCGGTGGATGCCAGCTCGGAATCCGGCACGCTGCACCAGAGGAACATCGCGAGCCGCGCCGCGAGCTCGGGGTCGCTGAGGCGCCCGCTGATCGAAGCGGAATCCCGGTCACTTGAATGTTCGGTGGGCCCAGCGGTGGAGATGTAGAGAAAGTTGGGTGATGCGAGCACGCTTGCAAGCACTTCGATCATCGCCCCTTCGAAACTTGTGAATTCCGGACGCATGCGCTCGAACAGCTCGAGTTTGCGCTGAATTTCTTCTTCGCTGGGCACGCGCCTCCAGGCCTGGGGGAGGAAGCCCGTGAGAGCACTGCGGGCACGGTCCAGTTCGCTGATTTCTTCGTCAGCCGTCCCAAGGATCCGCGTGTGGCTTGGGGATGGCCACTGTTCGTGCACCGGGCCAGCGACGTGCACGGAGTGAACGTGGAGCGGTCCGCCAGAGAGGGACCCGTTCACGAGCTTGATGTACTCCGAGGGGCTGGGCAAGTCGCCCATCTTGTTGGTACCGCGCACCGAGTTGCGTGGGTACACCGGACCCATCGGCACGTCCCACTGGTAGGTCTGCGGCGAACCCGGGGCCGCATCCACGATGTGGTCCTCCGAGCTCACGCGGAACACGGCCCGGGAGTCGTTGCTGGCTCGCCATCCAAAATGAAGCTGGAGGCTGGGATCACCCTTGTGGTCTAGGTCGGCGCGGCAGGCTTCCACGGTCACGCGCATGACGCCCTCGAGCGGGAGCTGATCGCCGAGCTCGATGATCAGTCCCCGGCCGCGCGGGACGACCGCCACCGTATCGCCTGTCTTCGGCAGGGTGGGCGGGCTGCTCTCCGGGGCCCATGCGAACCTTCCCTTGCTGTAATGCCACGACTGGGCCGCGAAGCGGCCCGTTGCGAGCTCTTCGTAGTGGGCGCCGCCAGGCCGCTTCTCATTCTTCGCGAGCTGGTCGCCGAGTTTCTTCTCCAGGGTCTCGGGGTCGTCCTTGTGCCTCTCCCGAATCTTGTCGAGCTGCTCTTCCTGGCGCTTCCATTCCAGGGCCGCGACCTGGTCCGCGTGCACCCCCCAGTGCAGCGTGGGGGGCGGATCACCGACCGCGATCGCAGAACGCAGCGCGCTGCGGCTGGCTTCTAGGTAGGCCTGAAGCTGCATCGCGCTGATGTGGAGGGATTCAGAGCTGTTCTGGAAGCCGTCCTCCGACACGGGGTCGGGCAGCAGGTCGGCGGTGTAGCCCGCAGGGAGGCCGAGCAGATCCTGCAGGGCGTAGTCGTACTCGTAGCGGGTCATCCGCCGGAACGACGAATGCCCGTGTTCGGCGCGGCGTGCGGAAGATGCTCCTTGGACCTCGCCTGACAGCCATTCGATGATCTTGCCCCGATCTTCGTCGCTTAGGTTTGCTTCGTCGGCGGGGGGCATCTCGCCATTGGTCACGACCGCAAGCACCTCCAGCCACCAGTCGACGTCCTCGCCGGCAAAGAGGTCGGGGTCCATGTCATCGATGCGTACCCCGCCCCGTTGGCGGTCGGGGCCGTGGCAGCGGAAGCAGGCCCCGGAGAGGATGGGGGCGACCTCCCGGCGGAAGCCCTCAAGGTCCGCCTGGGGGGCGAGGCCGGCGCTGGTTTCGGGTTGCTTGCTGGCGTAGCGCGAGCGTTCCGCGCCGCTTGCCTTCAATGCCTCGAAGTCAGGCCGATCGGCGGCGGGGGGATCGTTGGCCGCCTGGGCCAGTGCAGGGCTGGACAGTGTCCCGAGGAGTGTGCAGACGGCAAGGCGGCGGACGGAGTTCATCGCGGCAGGCTGGGGCGTTCGTTTCACGGAGCGCCAGGATAGCGTCAATCCGTGCGGCCAGCCTCGGCTTCGGCTGGCGTTGCCTCTTCAGGGTGCACCTGGGCGCATGGTGTGCGTAAACCGGCTTGGGCCGGGAGCTCCCAGGCCAAGGGGGCGAATCTTGCCCGGGCTGCGGACGGCATAGTTAGACTGAAGCGGAGTGCTGGCCCTCCTATTCAACCTCGATCTGTCCGAGCTTGCGATCATCCTGATCGGGGCGATCCTCGTGTTCGGCAGGAACCTGCCCCAGGTGGCGATGCGCGGCGCGGCGCAGTTCGTGAAGCTGCGTCGTCAACTGATGCAGGTTTGGCGCGAAGCAGGATTTGAGGAGGAGCTGCGCAAGGCCCAGCGCGAGCTCGAAACGAGCGTGCCCAAACTGCCCCCGCCGAAGTCCTTCTTCGATGCGCCCCCGCCGAAGACCCCGGACGCGCCGAAGGCGGCGGCCGGAGGCCTTGGCCTGGCGGCAGCCCATGCCGAAGCGAGGCAAGGGCCGGATGAGGATCCCGATCAGAGACAGGACTGGGAGGCAGGGAACTACGGCCCTTCGGAGGAGGAGAAGCGTGCCGCCGACGCCGCTGCGCCCAGTCCAGATCAGTCTGTCGGGGGCGGGGACAAGGGGGCGACGGCGCAGGAGGGAAGCGAGCCGCCGGGGTCTCCCCAGGAGCCAAGCAGCGACGGTCAGGCGGAGTAGTCCGTGTTTCGACTTGGCTACGTGACCAATGGGCTGGCGAACCACCGGCTCCTAGATTCCCTGCGCTTGTGCGCGGACCTGGGCTATGAGGCGGTGGCGGTGACCCTGGACGTGGGCCAGCTCGATCCCTACGACCTGCGGCCGGAACAGGTTGGTGACGTGCGCCACTGGGCGGAGGAGCTGGGGCTAGCGCTGACGGTAGAAACGGGAGCGCGCTTCCTCCTCGATCCACGCCGCAAGCATCGCCCCAATCTCATGGACGCTGCGGACGAAGGTCGCGCTATGCGCGTGGACTTCTACCGGCGCGCTATCGACATCGCGGTGAGCCTGGGCGCGCCCCTGATCTCGCTTTGGTCCGGCGCTGCTCCAGGGGGCGAGCGTTACGAGCGGGATGGAGCCGACCCAAGCCATCCGCTGTTGGATCACCTCGCGTACGGGCTTGCTCCGGTCCTTGAGCACGCGGCGGGAGCCGGAGTTCGGGTGGCATTTGAGCCTGAGCCCGGCATGTTCATCGAGCGGCCGATGGGCTATGCGGATCTTTGCCGGCACCTGGGGGCGCCGGCCGATGCCCTTGGCCTGACCCTGGACGTGGGGCACTGCCTGGTGACAGGCGACCTGCCGGTGGCCCAGTGCATCCGCGACTGGGCGCACCGACTCGTGCATGTGCACCTCGACGACATCGCCGGGGGGGTGCACCAACACCTGCCGTTTGGACAGGGAGACCTGGACACGACCGAGGTCTTGCGGGCGTTGGTCGAGGTGGGGTATGGGGGCGTAGCGGCGGTAGAACTGTCCAGGGATGCCCACCGCGGGGCGGATGCGGCCCAGGAGGCGATGGAATGCCTGCGCGCTTGCCTCAGATGAGAGAACCTTCCCTCTGCTGAGACTAAGTCTCAGTCTTGACAGAAAATTCCGCCGCCGACCACAATGCTGGGCCGCTCGCCAGCGATCGTTGAGCCCGGGTCCGCACCGCACCACCCCCGGAGTCCTTATGACCGATACCCACGGACACGTTCGTGTCTGCCCCACCCGCACCGACGGCGTCGAGATTCTCTTCGCCCACAAGGTGACCTTGGGCCAGTGCCAGGACCGCCAGCGCGGTCAGTACCACAAGTGCTACACCTGCGCTCACAACAACACCCGTACGGCCGGCAAGAAGCCGGCGCCGGCCGCCCACAAGCCCCTGGTGGAGACGGGCTCGCGGCCCAAGCTGTCCAAACGCCTGGCTTCGCGCTGAGCGATCCATGGGGCGCGGGGAGTCCGGCGTGGACCCCGTCGATCTCGACAGAATTGGCCAGGGCGGCTTCATCGGTTTTCGCCTGATGAAGCCGCCCTGGCCAATTCTGTCGAGATCGCCCGGGGTCCACGCCGGACTCCCCGCGCAGCGTACTGCTCTTACTCGAACGTCACCGACAGCGCGTTGCTGAAGTTAGCGGTGGGGTTCGGGTTCTCGTCACGGTAGTGGAACTGGAAGATCCAGGTCTCGCCGGCCATCGCGGGGACGGTCGGGTTGTTGGGCATGTTGGCGGTGTCGAGCGTGGCCATGTAGTTGCCGTCGACGTCAATCACGCCGATGGAGTCGGTGAAGCGGGCGGTGTCGGACACGGCGCAGAGAACGCCCTGGAAGCCGCCGGGATTCACGACGGTGCCGAAGTTGCGAGCGGCAAAGAAGAAGCCCATCTCGCCGGCGGGCGCGTTGGAGACCGTGAAATCGATCATCGTGCCGGCGGTGTTGTCGGTCAGCAGGCCGATCTCGCAGATCTCGCCGGTGGAGTTCGCCTCGGAGATGCAGACGATCTCACCGAAGGGGCAGGGGTTGTCGGCGCCGGGGGTGTCGATGCCGGTGACGATGTCGAAGATGCCGATGTTCCACTCGTCGCCGCAGCGGTAAGCATGGGCGGGAACGAAGGAGCCGTCGGGGCCTACGACGGTGCTGGAGTACACCAGGTCTCCGCCGCCGATCTCCTCGACCAGCGCGACCGAGTCGGCGAGGAAGTTCCAGGGGGCGAGGTCGATGACGCCATCGTCGTCAGCGTCCAGGTCGTCGCCGGAGGCTCCGGTGAAGCCTTCCACAATGAGGTGTGTGACGTTGTCGCTGTTCTCGAAGTTGAGCGATGTGACGAGGTCCGCGATGCCGGCGGTGAAGGTGTCTTCTGCGGCGACGAAGAGTCCGTTCGCACCGATGACCGAACCCGTTAGATCGGTGACGTTTTCGATCGTGCCGCTGCCGCCGGTGCCGTCACCGATCACGATGTAGGAGAAGCCGTCGAGCGAGACGCCGGGGGTCCCGGCCAGCTCAAAGTACTCATCGATGTCTGCGCCACCCTGGTCGATGCGGATCTCGTTGATCACGATCGTGATGCCTTGGACGGGGGGAGCGGGGACGGCGGCAGTGGCGGCG
>CAYWNK010000057.1:0-25914 GCA_964459495.1 uncultured Planctomycetaceae bacterium | reverse complement strand
CTATCCCATCCCAACCCCTGGCACCACGGAGGTGCTCTAGTGCGCGCATTGATGATTCTCGCCTCATGCGGGGCGTTCGCCTTCGGCGGTTACGCCCTTCTGAATAGCGGCACTGCCCAAGCCCAGGACCCCGCCAAAGAAGAGTCCCACGAGCACAGCGAGCTCGAGGAGTCCATGGAGAAGATCAAGGCCGGTGTACGAAAGTTGCGGCGCAGCTTGAAGAGCGCTGAATCGGACGCCGACAGCCTCACGGCCATCGCTGGCATCCAGGCGGCCGCGCTCGCCGCCAAGGGCGAGTCCCCGCGCATGACCGGCCGCCTGCCCGAAGCCGATCAAGCGGCGTTCGTCGTGTCCTACCGCAAGCAGATGATCGAGCTGCTGCAGTCCATGCTGACCCTGGAGTCCGCGCTGCTCGACGGCGACCGCGAGGCGGCGAGCGCCGCGTTCGACGCTATGCGCGGCTTGGAAGACCCCGCGCACGCGCGCTTCATCCAGGACTGGTAGGAGGACTCCACTAGCCGGCGCAGGGCAAGCGATCCCTGCGTCCGGCCAGCAGTGGTAGCACCGCAGGGCGAGCCCTGGATCCCCCTGGAATCTTGCCATGGAATCCCCAGTCGCCTCGGGATCCACAGCCGAGGTCCCAGGGATCTTCCGCTCCAGAGGCCCCCACCAGATGTCCCCACCAGACGGCCCCAGCTAGGCACTTCCTAGGGCAGTCCCACCCGCCCAGGAGGACACGAGACCCTGCTGTAGCCCCCAGGTCCCATGCCCGGACTGCTCGCATCCGGTAGCCGCCGCCAAGCGCGCAGGTAGACTCCATACCCATGCCGCGTGCGCTCCTCGATAGGGATTCCCCCCCGACCCGCGTGCGTCCCCGGTCCCACCGGATCCGGTGGCCGCGCCAGCGACCGCGCCGTAGCCGAGGCGGCGGGATTGCGCCTCCCGGAGATTCGGGTGGCTCCGGTGGAGGAGGAGGCCGCGGGGGAGATGGGGATCGCTGGGGCCCCGACGATGAAGACGCACCGCCCCCCCAGCCCGGCGAGACGCCCGCCGGCACCGCGCGACTTGGGGTCCAGCTGACCCTAGGCGCCATCGCGGCTCTTTTCTTCGTGTTCCTCGTCACCCTGGTCGTGCTCCGCAGCACCGCCCCGGAGTGGCCGCCGGGCGGTGCACGCATGCCCGCGGGTCTGTGGATCAGTACCGCACTGCTCGTGCTGTCGAGCGCGGCGATGCAGCTGGCCCTGCGCCGGATCCAGTCGGATTCCCAAGCCGCCGAGCCCGCTGGCGATCTCGCCCTGCGCCTCGCCGCCGCCGCGCTCCTGGGCAGCGCCTTTCTCGCAAGCCAAGCCTGGATCTGGGCGCGCCTCGATCACGCCGGTCAGCCGCCCTCGAGCGATCTCTACCTCGCGTTGTTCTACGCCGCCACCCTGGTGCACGCCCTGCACGTGGCAGGGGGCGTGGTGCTGCTGTTCAGCCTAGCGGTTCGGGCACGGCGCGGAGGCGCGAGCGCAGAGGGGATCGGCCTAGCCGCTCTGTACTGGCACTTCATGGGAGTGGTTTGGCTCTTCGTCTTCGCCATCGTCTGGGGACCCATCTGATGCGCCGGGAAGAAGGCTTGGGTGAGGGCCGCATCGTCTTGCTGATCGTGCTCGCCGGCATCGGATTGGGATTCAGCATGCTGCTGGTCGCGGTTGCGGTTGGCTAGGCGCAGGACCTCGGCGAAATCCACGGCAAGATCCACGGCTGGAGCTACTGTGGGATAGGACGAATCCACCGTTTCTCAGCCCCTCCCACATGCTAGTAGCCTCGCTCTTGATTGCTCTCGGTCCCCAGGTTCCAGCGAATCCCCAGAACATTCCCGGTGCCGAAGAACTCGGCAGGGTGCTCGACCAACGCGCCAACACCTTCACCCGCAGCAGCCAAGATGCCGTCGTCTTGGCGGGCAACGGCAAGGGCAGACTTGCGCTCGCCTGGCAGAGCCGCCGCCAACAGGACGGCTTCTACGGTATCTACCTCCGGGCTTACGCCCAGAATGGCCGCGCGCTGACCGGGGAGATTCAGGGAAACGCAAACCCCGTGGGCCATCAGATGCAGCCCAGCGCGTCGATGGCGGGCGACGGTTCCGTTTGGCTCACCTGGCGCAGCTTTGGCGCCGATGGTGACCAGGGTTCGATCATCGCTCGGCGCTTCGATGCGGACCTGGGAGACGCGACCCCCGAGGTGCTCGTCAATGCGGTCACTGCTGGGCACCAAACCGATCCCTTGATCGCCGCTTTGCCAGACGGTGAGGCCCTGGTGATTTGGATCTCGCCCTCGGAGGACGGCAAAACCAGTGAAGTGCTTGGCCGCAAGCTCGGGCCCAGCGGCCAGCCCGCAGGCGACGCCTTCCGCATCGCCCCAAGCGGGGGCAGCTTCCACCGCACGCCTGCCCTCGCCACGGACGACAAAGGGCGCGTCCTGGTCGCCTACGGACGCACGAGCTCCAGCGGCCAGCCCGAGGGCGTCTACGTGCGCGCACTCCACGCGGACGGCACTTCGGCCGGAGACGAACAACGGCTCGACGACCCCGCGCGGGTCGGCATCGAGCCCGTGCTCGACCTGGATGACTTGGGGCACGCGGTCGCGGCTTACCTGGCCGCCCAGGGCGAAGGCTATGAACTCTTCACCCGCGGAATGCACTGGGCCGATGCCTCCATCACCCTCAATGCTTCGCCCCTACGCGTTCCTGTCACGGGAAGCGGCTACACCAGCGGAATCGCGCTGCGCCTCGACGGTGCGGGCAAGGGCCTGCTGTCCTGGTCCCGCCATGCCACTGCCACCGGCGCGAACCTCGTAGCCCGGTGGATCGACGCCTCGGGAAAGCCCGCCGGAGATGCCTTCCAGGCGACAGCCCGCCTCGAAGGCCCCCAGCGCCTCGATGCGGCACGCGGCACGGTGCGCAGCCTCCTGCTGCCCTCAGGCCTCGCTGCCCTCGCCTGGAGCGGCGACGCGGGCGAGGGCGATCCCAGCGGAGCCAATCTGACTCTCTTCGGCGGCACCCAGAAACTCATCAAAGCCGGGCTGCCACCCGCTGCTGGCTCTGCTGATGAAGACCCCATCGATGGCCCCCAGAGCACCCGCGCCGGCGCTCGCCCCCACGATCTCCCGGTCTACAACCCCCGCCAGGTCCTCGACCAGGATGCCCTCGATCAGGAGAGCTTCCTGGGAGGAGCGAATTTCGACTTCCAGGCCTTCAGCGCGACCGGCTGGACGCCCCCCGATCCGGAAATGGCCGTGGGTCCGAACCACATCGTGGCGATGGTCAACGGAGGCATCGGCTGGTGGCTGAAGGACGGCACGAGCCAGTTCTTCCAGGACATCAACGGATCGAGTGGCTTCTGGGGCAACGAGACCAGCAGCGGATTTGTGTTCGATCCCGAGGTCGTTTGGGACTCCCACTCCGGCCGATTCGTCGCCTTTGCGAGCGACGCCAACAACGGCTACCTGCTCGCCATCTCGGACGACGACAACCCCAACGGCAGCTGGGAGAAGTATCTCATCCCGACAACCCCGCTCTACGGTACGGAGTTCGTCGACTCGGGCAACCTGGCCGTCGATGAGGACATCATCTCCATCACCGGCGATCTGTTCTCACCCGACCGCTTCGTCCTGCTCTTCATCGACAAGGCGTCTGCCATCGCAGGCGGTCCGCTCGTCACCGGTTCGCGCTTGATCAACGGCCGGCAGTCCATGGGTACGGCGACCAACTACGACGCGGGAAACCAGCCCACGTACTTGGCGTGGTCCCGGGAAAACAGCAGCTCCACCCAGATCGACCTCTACGCGGTCACCAATCGACTGGCAGCCACCCCGACCGTGCAGAACGTGACGGTGACGGTTCCGGTCTACGAGGCCCCCAACGACCCGCCCCAAATGGGCACCAGCGTGCGCCCTGAGCTCTTCGAGCAGCGCTTCTGGAGCGCCATGGTTCGTGACGGCCAGCTTTGGGCGACCCACCACCAGGGCACGCCTCGCCCCCTTGTTCGCTGGTACCAGTTCGACCTGGACGGCTGGCCCAACAGCGGCAATCAGCCCACCCTCGTGCAGTCGGGTGACATCGATCTTGGTCCGGGCATTCGCACCTTCTTCGGCAGCATCTGGGCCGACGACGAACAGAACATGGCCTTGACCTTCGCCCGCTCCTCGAACAATGAGTTCATCTCCATGAACATGGCGTTCCGCGAGGCTGGCGATCCCCTGGGCACGACCCAGGACGCCATCCGCATTTTCGACAGCAGCAGCCCCGACACCACCGGCCGCTGGGGCGACTACAGCGCCACCAACGACGATCCGGCCCAGGCGGATACGTTCTGGGGCATCCATGAGTACCGGGTCGGCAACGGTTGGCGCACTCGAATAGGGCGCATCGACCTGGAGGACTGCAGCGGCGGAGCTTCGTCCTACTGCACCGCCACCAGCAACTCTTCGGGCTCAATCTCGGCGATCACCACCGCCGGTAGCTTCTCGCTGGCTGCCAACGATCTGGCCCTGCGGACGACCGGATGCCCCGCCAACCAGTTCGGCCTGTTCTTCTACGGCTCTGACCAAATCCAGAACCCGAGCGGTGACGGTTTCCTATGCGTCGGCGGCAACCTCTTCCGCCTGCCGGTCGTGGCGACCGACGTGACTGGCTTCGCCGAATTCCTCCTCGACGTGGGCAGCTTGCCCGCTGGTGGGGACATCCTCTCGGGGTCCACCCACAACTTCCAGTTCTGGTTCCGCGACAATCCGGCCGGGGGCGCGGGCTTCAACTTCTCGGATGCCGCCTCGATCACGTTCTGTGACTGAGGCTTGGTCAGGGGAGCCAAGCGCTCCCCCACCCCACGGGCAGCGCCGGCCATCCCGCCGGCGCTGCCCGTTCGTTGGGGGCCGAGTCGGTCCGTGCTCTTGTTAGCGCCAAGCCTGACGCAGGTGGCCCTTGACCACGTAGCGCTCCACGTCCCAGCGCTCCCCCGTGCCGTCCCAGCTCACCGAACCGGTGTGCACGTGCCGCTGGCCACTTCGGGTCTCCTCGACGTACCAGCGCAGCGCGAGCGTGAGCACGGGAAAGGCCATCTCGTTCCAGGGCAGCTCGTCCGGTGCGAACAGCCGCGTTTCCTGGCTCTCAACACCTACCCCGTAGTCGCCCTCAAGGCTCCCCAGGAAGATGCTGTAGGTCTGTCCCAGGTGCTCGATGTCCAAGAGCGCGTGCAGGGCCTCGATGCGCACCTCCGCGCAGGCCTCCTCTGCCGTCTCCCGGCGAGCTGCCTCCTGGGTGGATTCCCCGACCTCCTGGTAGCCGCCGGGCGTCGTCCAATAGCCGACCCGTGGCTCGATCGCCCGTCGACAGAGCAGAATCCGCCCCTCGTGGACGACGATGGCACCAGCCACCGGGCGCGGGTTGTCGTAGTGAATGAAGCCGCACTTCACGCAGGTGGCGCGCTCGCGGTTGTCCCCCACCGGGATCGAGCGCTCGGCGCGTGAGCCGCAACGGACACAAAACGCGGCGCCTAGCGAATCCATGGACGGTTCATCGGGCAGAGGCAGAAGCTCATGGGAGGCCAGGCTACGGCACGGGACGCAATCGCCACGCGATGCGCCGCGATTGTTCCTCGAGAAGCGGGTCCTGCGCCCCCTGGAGCGCCGCGGTCTCCGGCACGGGCACCGGCTGGATCACCAGCGTCGCGGGCAGCGGACCAAGACCGGGGCGGCTCGCCTCGTCGCAGCTCAGGAGCAAGCAGCCATAGTCCGTCCACAGCTCCAGGGTGCGACCGCTACCGGGGTGTCGCAGCCGCAGGGCGCAGCGCATCGGCCGCTGCTGGGAGCCCGCGGTGCGGGGCATGTCCTCGAGCAGGTAGAGCGTCGGGCGGCCGTTCCATGGTTCGCCGTGGGGATTGCGGCGTGGGGAGCCGACGGCCCGAGCCGCGCGGAAGTCCAGCGTCGTGCCGCCGACGGGCACAGGGCGATGCACCCCGTCCGAGCCAAGGGCAAGGACCCGTTCGGCCATGACTTCGAGCACATGGTCCAGCACCGTCCCCGCATCCGCCCCGCCCAGGTTCCAGCGCAGCGCGGTAGGCAGAACCGGAACACCGGGTTCGTTCGCCCGCAGCTCCATGGCCAGATCGCCACTCCCGTCCAGGGTGATGGTCAACTCGGTTCGGCCACCGGAGGGGAACGGGCTCAGCGGTTTGTCCTCGAGTCCCAGCCGCAAGAACGACAGATCTCCTGCCTGTCCCTGGTCCAAGACTTCCCAGAGCCGTTGATCCCAGGACAGCAGAGTCGCGTCACCAAGACCCCGCTCCAATCCACTGACGTCGGATTCCCCCCAAAGGACTTCTTCCACCGGCCCGTTTACCGCCGGCGCCTCCACCGAAAGCAGAGTGGCACCAAAGTCGGTCACACGGACGGTGATCGCGGCCTCCCGCAGGCTGTAGACCCTGGAACGGCTGCCGTCCGCCGCCGTCCCGAACGGTCGTGAAGCTAGATCTCCAGGCTCCGCGTCTACAGTGACACACTGGACGCTGGCGCAGGGGACGAGCAAAGCGGCGATCAGAACGCACACCGGTGCCCGCCTGCGGCCGGGTTGGCCGGGATTCGACGATGCTGAGTGCGTGCTAGGCATGGGATGCGCCACCGGAAGCGACAGCCCCTCAGTCGATGCGCTGAATCACGTACCAGCCGGTGCGCGATTTTTGGCGGCTGGTCTCCACCAAACCGGCCTCGCCAACCTCGAGGGAGAAGGCCACGTCGTCCACACCGTACTGGGATCCCAGCTGCTCGCGCGGGAGACCGATGGTGCGCCGCAGCTCCTGCTGAAGGGTGCGCTGCATCTGCTGAATCGTTGCCGTGAAGACCTCTGTCGACAAGTTGCCGGCTCTCTGCTCCTCCGACAGAGCCTGAAACTCGGCCTGCGCCTTTTGGTTCATGTCGAAGACACGCCTTTCACTCTCACTATCGCGCACCCCGTGGTTCAGCAGGCGAAAGCCGAAGAACTCCTCCTCGGCAGTCATGCCGACGTGCAGCGGGTCATCGCTGTATTCGCGCGCCAAGGCCTCGAAATCCTCTCCCGCCTCGACCCGTTTCAGCAGCTCGCCCGCAAGGGCCTCTGCCTCCTCGCGGGAACGGGTCGCGCGGGTGCCCCCATCCTTGAAGCCGATCAACATCGAGTGCACGTGAACCTTCTCGGGTGCACCCTTTAGATCGACAGGCACGACCGGCCGCTCGATGACCTCACCCGTCGGAGCGGGTCCCTCGATGACCCGCGCGTACTCGATCGTGGCTAGCTGGGTCGGTTTCGATGGCTCCCCGTTCATCGGGTTGGGCACAACCGGGATGTCCGACAGGGCCTCCAGTGTGGCAACCCCGCTGGTCATGCGTCCGAAGCTCGCGTAGTCGCCATCCAAGCTCCACGCACTCGCTCCGTCCTCGTTGATCAGGAAGAACTGACTGCCGCCCGAATCGGGCTGACCGCCCCCCCTCGCCATCGACAGGACACCGTACTGGTGGCGCCACTCGGGGTCGGTGTGGAACTCGCCCTTGATGCTACCCAAGGGGCTCTGGCCCATTCCGTTGCCAAGAGCGCAGCCCCCCTGGATCATGAAGTCTCGAACTACGCGATGGAAGGTCAGGCCGTTGTAGAAGCCCTGGTCGGTGAGCCGCAAAAAGTTGCGCACGGTGATGGGCGCAACCTCCGGCCAGAAGTCGAAGGTCATCTCGCCCACCGGTGCTCCGTCGATCGAGGCACCCATCACGACGTGATAGTCGCCCAAACGATCGTCGGGGATTGGCCCTCCGGGCTCAAAGTCGAAAGCTGTGCTCGTTCGCCCTGCAGCCGCTTCAGCGGGGGATCCACCGCCGTCAACGGACGGCGAAGCGCCACCGGCGTTTCCCCCATTGGAGCCGGCTTTGGACGCGCCGCCGCCGCGTGGGGTCAGAGCTGTCGAGGATTCGCCCTGGGAGGAGCCGCCCCCGCAGGCGCACACGCTGAACAGCAGCAGGGAGGCAAGAAGGGCACGGACAGGCATGGGATGCATTGCGGATCGGCTTGGGAAACAGACGGGAGAGTGCGGGTGTCTTAGTCTTTCCGGGCGGCTGGCTCTAGCTCCACCAGATAGGCATCCAAAGCCTGGGGCAGATCCCCGAGCGTCAAACCCCGCTGAACGATGCGGTCCTCACCGTCCAGGAGCACCGCATTCGGCCAGGTTTCGTTCCGGTAAGCGAGGCTTGCCGCGCCCCCCTGAGCCCCGTCGGCCAGGGACGGCATGGGCATGCGCTGAAGCTTCGCTGCCCGGGCCGCCCGCGCCACATCCCGATCTCCGTTGACGCCGGTCAGCCTCACTCCACGGTGACTGTATCGGGCCTGGAGGGTGCGCAGGGCACCGTAGCCCGGCTCGCGACTCATCTCCCGGGTCCGCCAAAAGACCAGAACCCGAACGCGGCAAGGTTCCGCGTCCCATCCGGGCAGCGGAGCGCCGGTGAGGTCGGTACCCGTGATGGTCGGCGCTTTCATTCCTGGCCGCAGCTTGCGCCAGGAATACAGACGGTCCGCGGCGATCGCCGGCACCGGCCGATCGCCGAGACGCACACCGGCCAGGCTCGTCTCGAGCGCCTCCAGAAGGGCTACCCCCCGCTGCTGGCGTGCCTCGGTTTCCGCCTGGCTTGTGGCTTGTTCGCTGCCCAAACCCGCAGGCGAATCGGGGTCACCAGCGCCAAGCCCAAGCAGCGAACGACGGGGTCCCGTCGCCAGCAGACGGTCAGCGAGCTCGAGTCCCGCGAGTGCGCGCACGTTGCCCAGGGGGCTGGCCTCAAAGACCTGCGCCAGCTGCGCCTCGGTCGCGATGGAATCCGGTCCGCACAGCTTGGCCAGCTGGGGACTCGCGGGGTACTTCTCGATCAGGCCCTTGGCCGCCATGGGACCGTACTCGGTCTTGCCTGCATGCAGCACAACCCAGCCCCAAGCTTGCGCTTCGGCCTCGGTGCCCGGCACGCGGGAACAGGCGCGGAGAATACGCTTGGCCCAGAGCTCGGGCCGGGGGAAGTACAGGCGCTGCGCCCGCTCCCGTTTGATGCCCTCTCGCATGGGAAGCACCTTGGCGGCGTAGAACCTGTGGGCCTCTTTGAAGTTCTCTTCGAGGGCACGCAGTGTCGCAAGCGCAGCCTCAGGGCTTGCCGGGGGCGGCGACTCCTCCTCCGAGTCATCCGCCGGATCCTGCCCTCGCTCGCGCACGCCCTCAAGCATGGGATCTCCCGCCCGCGGGCCAAGGGAGCCGTTGAAGCCTGGAGCATCGCTCCCGGGGAACGCCCCCCCTTGGGCCACCGGAGCGAGCCCGAAGGCCAGGGCCAATGGAAGCCAGCAACGGGACCGGGACAAGCTGAATCGCGCGAAGGGCAGCATGGTGGACAACATTAGCACGTGCTCCCCCTTCCGGATCCAGCCCCGGCAGCCCCAAGCTGGAATCATTCTTGCGGATGCAAACAAACGCGCCATATGGCTTGTTCCCGCGCCCAGCGGTCCTTCTCAGCCCGGGATCCAGGATACCCTGGTTCCCGTGGAGAACTCGAACCGATCGATAGGCGACGCGCCCTACCCGACTCCCCCTTCACGCAGGGATGTCCTGCGCGGTAGCCTCGCCCTCGCTGCGCTGCAGGCCGCCGAGGCCGGCGGCAAAGAGCCCGGAGCCCCGCGGCCCAACCTGCTGTTCCTGCTCTCGGACCAGCACCGGCACGACGCTGCGGGCTACGCCGGTGCGGGGCATGCCAGCACCCCGCACCTCGATGCACTCGCCGCCTCCGGCACACGGATCAGCGACGCCTATTGCCAGATCCCACTCTGCGTACCCAGTCGCCAATCGCTGCTCACCGGTCAACTAGCCAGCAGCCACGGCAACTTTCGCAACCGGCACGCCAAGCTCGCGGATGAACACACCTTCGCCCACGACTTCGCCGAAGCCGGCTACGCGACCACGTGGATCGGCAAGACCCACTGCAACACCTCTGGGTTTTCGACCAGCATTGGCCAAGAAGACCTCTTCCGCGCCTTCGCCAAAGAGCACGAAGGGGCACGCATGCCCGAAGGCCCAGTCGGTGGGAAACGCGCGCGTATCCCCACCCTGGTGCCCCTGAATCCTGGCTATCTAGGGGCGGGCCCCGGTCCGCTGTTTCGGATGGAGGAGCACGTTGCTGCGCGTGCCTGCAGGGAACTCGAACAAGCCAACACTGACGGGGAGGAGCGCCCCTTCCTGCTCGTCGCCAGTTTCCTGAACCCGCATCCTCCGCTCTTCCCCCCAGCCGACTATCTCGAACTGTACCGCGACGCCGACCTGCCCTACGCCGACGGCTACCGCGATCGCAGCGCCGAGCCTTTCCGCGACCTGCAGCGACGCCGGCGCACCTCGCGCTGGAAAGCTCTCGATGCCGCCCAGGTGCGGAACATCACGCGGGCGTACTACGCATCGGTGGCCTGGATGGATCACTGCGTCGGCCAGGTGCTCGCCTGCCTCCAGCGGCTGGAAGCCGACGGCAAGACGAAGCGCGATACCCTGGTCGTCTACAGCTCGGACCATGGCGAGATGCTTGGCGAACACGGGCTTTGGCAGAAGCGTGCGCTCTTTGACGGCGCGACGCGCGTGCCCTTGATCCTGCGCTTGCCCGGCCGTGTGGCCGCGGGGCGCGTCCTGGACCGGGTCGTGGAACACCTCGACCTGGTGCGCACCCTGTACGAGCTCTGTGGTGTCGAATGCGGCCTCGCGACCGATGGGCGCAGCTTTGCTCCGGCGCTTCTGGGATCCGAGCAAGCCTGGCAAGACCGGGCCCACATGGAGCTGACGGCGACCCACGGCCTACCCGACCCCGCGGATCTCATGTCCCTGGAGGACAAGCCCGCCGCCGGATTCTGGGCCCTCCGGCAAGATGACTGGAAGTTCATCGAGCACAGCCCAGAGGAGCGTGCGCTCTACAATTTGCGGGAGGACCCTGACGAGCTGACCAACCGCATCGACGACCCGGCACAAGCCGACCGAATCGCCGCCATGCGTCAGGCGCTACTGGCTAGAAACCCCGCAAAATGGGCCTTTCATCGCGGTGAAGGCACGGTTGGAGAGCGACGCTAGCGGGCCCTGGCTTTGCCAGCGAGCTCCCCTGGTCCTTCCCAGCGGGATCCGATCCGGGGGCATCAGCGGGGCGAGGCGGGCGCCGTGCCATTTCCGGAACGCCCCGTCCAAGCAGCGGCTGGGAGGCCCCAGGGGCTGCCGCGCTTTCGCAATCGTCCCTGCGCCTCGATATCCTTCCCGCTGCTGCGCAAAAGCGCGCTTCCCCTGGGACCCAGCGTCCCGCAACGACGTCCCCCAACGAACATGATCTCACGCAACCTGCGCGCCCTTCAGATGGGCCTGCTGTCTCTCTTCGCCTTCGCCTTTGTTTCCTGCGGCTCTACGGGCGCGAGCCTCGGCATCCCGCCCGCGGTCAGCCAGGCCATGAGCCAGCTCACCGGCTTTTCCGGCAACGTCGCCGACTGGAAATCCGGCCTCGGTGGCATGCTCGACCAGACCGGCATGGGCCAGCTCAAGGGTTACGTTGAGAAGGCCGGCCAGCTCGGCGACACCGTGACCGGTCTGACCGACGGGCTCGGTGAGGCGATGGCCAACCCGATGAAGGCCATCGGCAGTAAGCTCAGCGAGATGGGCGGTTTCGACATGGACAAGCTCAAGTCCATGGTGCCCGCCGATCAGATGAAGGCCGTCGACGGCTTCACCGAAAGCGCCTCGTCCATCGGCGAAATGACCGACGGGTTCATGAAGCAGTTCAGCAAGTAGCGCCCACGTCCGCCCGGACAGGGGCTGGACATCCACTCGCTAGGCCGAGGCCCTCCGCAGGATGGCCCCGGCCTAGCGTTTTTTCGGCGCTTTCAAAGGAGCCGGAATCAGCTCACCACCCGATGCCCCGTAGATGTACAGGTAGTCGGGTCCACGCTGGCCTGGCTGGGGGGAGGGCAAGGCCTCAAGGGGACCCTTGGATGGCTTTCGCAAGCGCGGATTGCGCGTCTTCAACAGCAGAACCTCTCGTTCGAGTGGAACGCGCACCGAGGGACGCACCTCTCCCTCCACTGGCGCGACGCCTGCCCCCTCGCCATCCATCTCAGCGATGTAGAGAAACTCGCGCACTTGGACTCCTGAGTCCCGCAGCCGGTAGCGGGCCCAGAGCAAGGGCTGACGGGCATCCCGCGGGAGTCGGGTTCGCTCGGCCTTGCCCCGATTCGCCTGCTTTTCGGCTTTCTGAAACGGCAGCACGCACAGCACCCGGGCCCCAGGCTCGAGGTCACGGGCGCCGAGCAGGCCATCGATCATCCCCTGACGCCTCTCCCATTCCGTCGCGCGCTCTTGGTTGACCCCGAACAACACCGGCGAGCTGGCCAACGCGCCCCCCAGGACCATGATCGCAGCCAGGCCGGATGCGTGTCGCAGCGCGCCATTTGCTCCGAGGGCGCCGCGAACCAGTGCGCCCAGCCCCAGGGCTAGGGGGGCGAGCAGCGCGTGGGTCTGGCGCGGGAACCAAACCCCCTGGCTCGCAAAGAGCGCGCCCAGCCCGGCTAAGCCCGCGATTGAGGCCAGCGCCGCGCCGGGCTCCCGCCTGCCCCTGACCCGCAGGAAAGCCGTGCACAGGAGCGCTGCCGCCAGCAGAGCAGCCCAGGTGATGCCGGCGGCTGGCTCGCTCAACCCGCCATCCTCCGTCACAAACCCCATGCCGGACAGGTCGGCGCAAAGCTGCTGTGCAATCCCGGAGATGCGCGACTCCGCTTCGCCATCTAGTGCGTAGCCACCAAGACCTCCCACGACCCGGTGGCGCAGCAGCAGCGCAGCGGCCACGCCGATCGCCGGCAGCAGCGAGCGCTGGATGGCCGCCCGCAGGCGGCGACCAGGCCCATCCTCGCCCCCCGTGCTTGGCTGCAACAGGATCAGCAGCGGTAAGAACATCACTGGGCTGACCGCCACCTCGTTCGACAGTAGCGCTAGCGCCAACAGAACCCCGCCGCTGATCCCCCGCAGCACGGCGGCGAACCTTGAGCGCGCAGCCCCGCTGGCGCACAGCAGCCCAGCACAACCCAGGGCCAGGGCTAGGGAATAGCTGCGCCGCGCGCTCCACGGCACAACCTCCTCCAGGCCTGGATGCACGAGGAACAGAACCAGCCCAGCAAAGGCGCCCGCGAGCCCGCCCGGACTGCTCCCAAGGGCACGCCGCAGTACGGAGAACAGACCCAAGGCAGCGGCCAGGTGCAGCGCAATGTCCGTCCCGCGCACGAGCCAAGGGGGGCTGTTCGATAGCCAGGCCCCCGCACTGAACGTCAGCGCAGTCACCGGCCTGTAGCCCACCTGGAAGTGGCGCGTATGGAAAACCCAGCTGAGCCAGTCCTCTCCCCCGGGATCTCCGCGTTCGATCCACTGGCCGCTATCCGGCGCCATCGGCCAGCGCTCGATCCCCTGCAGCCACGGCCAGGAACCCGCCAGCGCAAACGCGAGACAGGCAAGATACGGCAGCGCCCGAGCGATGGGCGTGCGAGCTTCCGTCGAAGGCATAGCCGAGCATAGCCCGGTGTCCCGAGCCCCCCGCCGGCAGAACGCCCTCTATCCTCAACCCTTGCACCTGGGATCCAGCGCAGCGACACCGAATGCCCAGGCTAGACTGGTGCCCGCTATGCACCGCATTCCTCGCTGGCTCTTCGCAGCCCTGTCCTACGCCGCCTGTTCCGCATGCGGCGTGGAATCCGCCCCCGGCCCCCACGCGACGGAAGGCGCCGCCAGCGGCCAGAGTGAGCCACGGCCCAACGTCCTGTTCATCGTCATCGACACGCTGCGCGCCGACCGCCTGGGGGCCTACGGCCATGGGCGATCCACCAGCCCCAATCTCGACGCCCTAGCGGCGGGCGGCGTGCGCGTCCCGCGGGCCCTAGCCACCGCCCCGTGGACGACGCCTTCGATCGCTGCGCTGATGGCGTCACGCGACCCGACGTCCCTCGGGATCGAGTCCGAGAAGGCCCGGCTCGCCGATGAGGCGCTGCTCCTCGCCGAGGTCCTGCGGGCGGCCGGCTACACCACCGGCGCCGCGGTGAGCCACAGCTTTTGCTCGTCCACCTGGGGCTTTGACCAAGGCTTCGAGGGCTTTGACGAAACCAACGTCCAGGGACACGCTGCGCTCACGACCGCTGGAGTCACGGCCCGCGGCAAGAGCTTCCTCGACGAAGTTGCGGGCCAAGACGCTCCCTGGATGCTCTGGCTGCACTACTTCGACCCCCACTGCGCCTACGTCGAGGACGAGCGCTTTCCTTTCGGGGGCCGGGGCGATTACGACGGGCGGGTGAAGAGCGGCGAGCTGTATCGCGTCATCCTCCGCGAGTGGCGCAAATACAATGCTGCGGACTGGAACGAGCTCGAGCGCCTCTACGACTCGGAGATCGCACGCACCGACGCTGGCATCGGCGAGCTGCTCGCGCACCTCGATCAGCTCGAGCTGGCGGAAGACACGCTGGTCGTGGTGACCGCCGACCACGGAGAGGAATTCCACGATCACGGCGGAGTTGGGCATGCCAAGACCCTGTACTCCGAGGTCCTGCATGTGCCCTTGATCTTCCGCTTTCCCTCCGCCTTCCCGCGCTTTGCCAATGGTCAGCCTCCTGCGCCCGAGCACTGGGTCAGCCTCGTTGACGTGGCGCCCACCGTGCTCGACGTGGCCGGTCTCGAAATCCCGGACGACTTCTTCGGCAAGTCGCTGCTCGGGGCCGAGCCACGTCCCGTCTACGCCAGCACCCACAGAGCCAAGGGACTGCGAACGATCATCGACGGCGACCTGAAGCTGATCCACTGGGTGACCCCAGACCGCTTCGCGCTCTACAACCTCGCCAGCGACCCGGCAGAAGAAGTCGACCTCGTGGCCTCCCCCGACCATGCAGAGGACTTCGCACGTCTTCAGGCGGCGCTCGCCCAACACGCCGCGACGGTCCGCAGGGACGCGATTCTAGCCCCGTCGGTCGACGATCAAGCGAGCGACACGGAGCACCTGATGGATCTGGGTTACTCCGGCGTGGAGGACGACGAGTAGTCCCCGCGGCCGCTCTTGCTTAGGGCAGCAGCCGCGATGCGGGCGTCGATAGGCGCTGGGTCAGCCACAGGGGCAGCTTGCTCCAGGTGTCCCGCAGCCCCTTGGTCTTGGGATTCGACGGCGTCAAGCTCGGCAGGCCCGTGTCACGCACCAGGCGGTAGCGGTACTGCAAATCGGCGGGCTCGAAGCCCTGGCGGCGCTTGAAATCGAAGGCGCCGGAGTCCTTGCGGCTACGTCCGAAATCGAAGATGCGGTAGCCCTGCTCGACGCACCACTCCTGGAGCGCCATGTAGAGAAAGCCGGAAGCCTTGTAGGCGCGATCGACGCCGTCCCCGGAACCCGAGTAGTAGGCCAGGACTTGGTCTTCGTAGTGGAAGCACATCACCGCGCACAGCGTCTCTTCTTCGCGGCGCACCGCGTGCACGCTGATGTCGCTGCCGAACTCTTCCATCAAGGCCCGGAACCACTTCATGGGCAGCCCCGGACTACCTAGCTGACGCTTGTTGCGATGGAAGAGCGCGACCATGTCCCCAAGAAAGTGATCGCCCTGTACAAGCGCGAGGCCATGGTCCTTCCGCGCCTTGCGGGCGTCGGCGCGGGATTTCTTGGGCATCCCGGTCAGCACTTCCTCCACCGTCGCCGGCAGTTCTTTGACGAAGGTTGCGTAGAGACCGGAGGGAACCAGATCGCCTGACTCAAAGCGCGGCTCAGTGCGCGTGCGCAGTTCGAGGCGGCCGACCTTGGTCTGCAGCGCGGACTCCTCCGCCGCTCGAAACAGCGCGAGCTCGATCTCCGCGTCCTCGCCGATCGGTCCGCCGTAGACGCCATAGGGCATGGAGATCAGGCTGCGACTGCGCAGGCCCCGGCACATCGACAGCGGCAACACCCCCACGATCTCATCCCCGCGCAAGGCCAGCAGATCTTGGCGCTTGTGCTTCATCACCCGCTCGACGACCCGTCCCCAACCCGCCAAATGGAAGAAGCTGCCGCTGGCGTGGCTCCGCACATACACATCCCGGGCGGCGTCATCCGACGGTGCTGCGGGGCGGATCGTGACATCCATGGGAGGGGCCGTTGTGGTGGGCGTGGAGGGGCGCGTGGCGACTTCGGGAGGCGTCATTCGGTGGGCGTGTTGGGAGTGGCTCCCGGTGACTCGATACGGTACTCCCGCACGTTCTTGGCCTGGGTGAAGATGATGATCTCCCCCACCAGGCCAAAGCCGATGATCTGAGCACCGAGCACCAGCAGGAGCACGGAGAGCAGAAAGAGCGGGCTCGAGAACAAGGCGCTCTCAGCATTTAGGATTCGACGAATCCCCACGCCCAGCCCAAGCATGAGCCCAAGAATCATGGCGACCCCGCCCAGGCCCCCAAAGAAACGCAGCGGCTTGTGGGTAAACCTGGTCAGGAATACCACGCCCAGGATGTCGAGCCCCCGGCGCACGTAGGCGGCGGGGCCGAAAACCACGCGCCCCCTGCCTTCCTCGGCCACGTGCTTGGCCGGCAACTCCTCGACCCGGAACCCCTGGCGATAGGCGAGAACAGGCAGGTAGCGGTACATATTGCCGTAGATGGTGAGTTCCTCGACCACCTGTCTACGCATGAGCCGCAGGGAGCAATTCAAGTCTGTGAAAGGGGCCCCGGTAGCCGTCCGCAACAGGCTGTTGAAGGCCCACGACTGAACGCGCGCGAAGGGTCCGTCCACCCGCTCAGATCGCCGGGTCGTCGCGAAGTCGGCCCCCGAGCGCAGCGCCTCGACGAGCCCGTCCAACGCGTTGGTCTCGAGCTGCATGAAGTCGGGAGCGGTCAGAATCCAATCGCCATTCGCGTGCTCGAATGCGCTCGAAAGGCACACCGAATCGCCGAAGCTACGGTGCAGCCCGATCGTGCGCACCTGGTTGGCTGTCTCCGCCTGCATCGCCAGCCCCGCCTCCCAAGCGGGTCCGCGCACGCCGTCATACACGAGCAGCGCCTCCCACCGCAGACCGAGAAAGTCCAGGCGTTGGCCCCACTCCCCAACCACATCGCCGACTGGCGCCGACTCCGTGCGAACGGGTACGACCAGGGTGACTTGGATGGCTGCCTCTTGGTAGGTCACTGGGCAGGCCTCGTCGCGAGGGGAGAGTAGGACTTGCGCCGATGCAGATTCGAGACCTTGATCGCCAGCTCCGCCAGCAAACCCAGCATCAGGAAGTTCACCACCGTCATGACCAGCAGGGAAAAGTAGGCCACGGCCGCCCGGCTGCGGATGCTATTGATCGGCAAATCCACCAGGAGCAGCACAACGATCAGCGCGGCTCCCACCAGTAGGAAAGGCAAACCCAGGAGCGCGAAATAGACGAGGGGACTGCGGGAAAAGCCGGAGATCAGCTTCACGGCAAAGAGGTCGAGAAGGACGCGCACGGCCCTCGACATGCCGTACTTGCTCTCCCCGTAGATGCGCGCGCGGTGATGGACCACGACTTCGACGAGGCGTGCTCCGCTGCCGAGAGCTAGGACGGGCAGAAAGCGATGCTGCTCGGCATAGATGGGCAGGTTTTCGACCAGCTCCCGTCGAAAGGCCTTCAAAGTGCAGCCCGTGTCATGGATGTGCGCCCCGGTGACGCGCGCGATCAGCCGGTTGGCGATGCGGCTGGGCACCTTGCGCAGCAGCAAACCGTCCTGGCGGTTCTTTCGCCAGCCCACGACCAGGTCCGCGCCCGCCTCGAGCCGCTCGACCAGCCGCGGCACGTCGGCGGGGTCGTTCTGCAGATCCGCGTCCATGGTCACGACGACACCGCCGCGACTGTGCTCAAAACCAGCAGCCATCGCAGCCGTCTGGCCGAAGTTGCGCCGAAATCGCAGGACACGCACGTGGGGGTCCTGTGCCGCCAAGCCCTGCAGGACCGTGTGCGAACCATCGGTGCTGCGGTCATCGGTGTAGATCACCTCCCAAGGGCGCCCCATGCCGTCCAGCGCCTGAGCGATCTCCCCGTGCAGCTGGGGCAGACTCTCTGCCTCGTTGAAGACGGGCACCACGATCGAAATCTCGGGCAGGGGCGTCATGGGGAGTCCGAAGCGCGGCAGCATCGCGGCACCGGGATGAGAAAGATAGACGGAACCCAGCCCGGATGGGCCAAGCGCCCCGACGGAACTCATCGCCCGAATCTGGGCCTGCGCTGGAGGCCGCCACTTTGTTCTCACGGGCCGCGGTGGGCCCAGCTTGGGATCCCAGCAGCGCCCTGCTAATCTGCATGGGTGACCGAGAACACTCTGCTTGGACCGTCCTGGACCCTGGCCTTCGGGCCCGGCCCCCAGGCTGAACTGCTCGAACCCCTGCTCCGCACTCTGCTCGCCCAGTCCGCTTCGGAAGGGTCGCCGCGCCTGGAGGTATGGGATGACCTCGACGAGGTCCTAGGTGCCCTCAGTCAGCGCGGAAGGCTGGTTCTAGACGCCGATCGACTACCCAGAGAAGACCTGGGCCTGGTGCGGCGATTCCTCACACGGCGCAGCGGATGGGAGGTCGTTGCCCTCGGGGGCGAGGCCCCCACCGGCCCGCTCGCCCAGCTCTTGAGCCACCGCCGCGTCCAGTTCGCCGCCTGGCCCCTGCCCGTCGACAGGCTCTCGGCCCTATTCGAAACGCCCTCCGAGCTTTCGGATCGCCCCCACGCGTCCCAGTTTCGGGACACACGCTCCAGGCGCGCCCGGGCCTCGCTGGTCCCTAGCCCGGCGGAGGCCTCCGGGCCCCTCCCGCGCCGCGACCCTGGCGAGTCCAGTCCAGGGGGCCGGGAGGGAGACCTGGATCCGGACCTTGGGATGGATCTGGGCCTGGAGGATCCCCTCGAGGATGCCTGGGAGCAGAGCAAGGGCGGCAGCTGGGAGGTCGAGCCCGAGGATTGGCATGCCGGCGATCCCCCCGAGGGAAGCACCGGGGACCTGCAGGAGATCGAAACCATCCTGAGCACCGGAGCCCAGGGCAGCCTGCATCCGGCTGACTTGATCCCGCGCGGAGGCGCCCCCGTGGCCACGGCCCCCGAGGCCAAGCTGCCCCCCAAGCAGGACAGCCTGCTGGCCGAGGCCATGGCCATCGGGCTCTCCCGAGAGGAGTTGGACGCATTCCATGCATTCGACCCCGATGAGGCCCAGGACCTGGCTGAGCTGGCCGAGAGCCAGAGCGGGGCTGGGACCCAGGAAGGGACCCAGGAAGACGCAATCCTGGAGGACCATTTAGGCTCCACGGCCAGCGCCGCTCCAAGCTCCGCCGCCATCCCCGGCAGCCGAGCTCCCGCCGAAAGCGAGCTGGTCGAGTCCCCCCTCGCCGCCTCCCCGCCCGTTGCGGTGCCGCCCTCCTGGTACCGGTCGCAGGTCGCCGACCTAGCGGACCTCGCCCAGCGCCTGCAGCTCGATTCCCTGGCCCTGCGGGAAGCAGGCGGCGCCGCCAGCGGCGCAGGCGACGCATGGCTCGCGCTTGAGCAGGATGTCCTGCGCCTGGGTCAGTTCGCCCGCACCCTCGGCTTTGTCGCCGCCCCGCCGGCGCCCGGCAGCCAATCCGTGGAGCTTTCCGGATTCGTCCAGGAGCTGATGGCGAGCCTGTTGGGCAACCAGCCCGGAGAAGGCCCCCGCGTGCTGTTCCGCGGTGCAGCGGACGCCACAGTGCGCGCCGACAAGGCCCAGCTCGGGGCTGCACTCGACGCGATGGCCCAGCTTGGAGCACACTGCATCCAGGCGGACGGCAGCGATGAGGCGATGCGCGTTCAAATTTCGACCGGCCAAGAGGGCCGGATCCACCTCGAGATGGACTTCCCCGCAGGCCCCCTGGCTGGCCAGGAGGGCTCCCGCAGCGACCTGCTCGAACCCTACGCCCTGCGGCGCGTTTTCCCCGACTACGGCGCCAACGCGCTCGCCGCAGCGGGGGGCATCTTCCTCGGCCACGGCGGCACCCTGGAGGCCAGGGGCTTGGCCGGCGGTCGCCTCGCACTGTTCGCAAGCCTGCCCCAGGCGCCCCCTGCGACGGGGAGCGGCTCCCCCATCACCGGACGGTAGCCGGTCACCGGGGACTCCTGCAGGCGGAAATAGATTCCGGGCACAGCACTTCCGGCGGTCCGACCTTGAGCCGGGTTCACTGCGGCGTCGATATCGATGGACGTGTCGATTCCCCGCGACTCCTCCGCCGGATTCCCCCCCCGGCCCTGGCCCCGCCGTGCGAGCTCTCCGCTGGCGGGCAGGAGAATTGCTGTCGTGGATCCCGATCGCGCCAGGCGTCAACGGCTTGAGGATTCGCTGCGCGAGCACGGGCTGACGCCCGTCGAAGCTGGCGAGGGCGCAGACCTGGTGGCATGGGCAGATCCCAGCCCGGAGCACGCAGCACCGGGCAGCCCAAGGGACGGGGCCGTCCTCGTCGCAGCCCCCGGCATGGGCAGGGCCATTGACGATCGCGCTTGGTCCCATCTGCCCCTGCCCTTCGACCCCACCGATCTCCTCGAGGCTTTCGGCCGCGCGCTCGAGCACCGCTCCCTGGCCAGCGAGAACGAGAGCCTACGGGCCCAACTCGCCGGTCGCCTCGCCCTGGGCCCCTTCGAGTCCCGCGATCCTGGGACGGCTGAGGTTCTCCAGGCCGCCAGCCAAGTGGCCGACACTCACGCCACGGTGCTCCTGCTCGGCGAGAGCGGAACAGGCAAGAGCCTCCTCGCGCGCGCGATGCACGCTGCATCGAGCCGTGCCGCAGGACCATTCATCGTGGTGAACTGCGGAGCCCTGCCCGGAAACCTCCTGGAGAGCGAGCTGTTCGGTCACGCCAAGGGTGCCTTCACAGGCGCCGTCGCCGACAAGCTGGGCCGCTTCGAACAGGCCTCGCAGGGCACCCTCTTTTTGGACGAGATCAATTCGGCGTCCCCCGAACTCCAGACCAAGCTTCTGCGCGTGCTCCAGGAGCGCACCTTCGAGCGCGTGGGCGAAAGCGTCAGCCGCACCACCGAGGCCCGCGTCGTCGCCGCGACCAATCGGGATATCCCGAGCGAAATCGCAGCGGGCCGCTTCCGCGAAGACCTCTACTGGCGCCTGAACGTCGTCTCGCTCACCGTCCCCCCCCTGCGGGAGCGGCCGGCGGACCTGGCCCTGCTCCTGGATCGATTCCTGGACGAGTTTTCCGCTGAGTATGGCCGCCCGCGCCTGGTTCCGAGCCCTGAAACGCTGTACGCCCTCGCAGCGTATGACTGGCCGGGCAACGTGCGGCAGCTGCGCAACGCCATCCACCGTGCTGTGCTGCTCGCCGCAGGCCCCGATCTGGACGTGGACGAGCTCCCCGACGAGGTGCGCGCCCACGCGGGACGCGCCAGCGCGGCCCCCGCCGGCGGTCAGCTCGCAGCTGGCCTCGCTCAGCTCTCCCAGCTCTCGGAAATGCCCACCTTGAAGGATGCCCTTGCCGGCCCTGAGCGCGCCATCCTGGTGCGCGCTCTCGAGCTTGCAGGCGGCTCCAGAAAGGACGCCGCGGAATCCCTCGGGATCAACCGCTCCACCCTGTTCAATAAGATGACCAAGTACGGGTTGATGGACCTCACCTTCCACCCGTCCGAGCCTTAGGCTGCCCAGACATGAAGTGGACAACCGTAACCGGATTGGCGCTGGCCCTGGGCCTCGTCGGGATCGTCGCCAAGGGCATCGTGAGCCCTTCGCGTCAGGACCCCGCCGCCGTCTTGGCAGACGTGCGCGACCGCTCCGAGGTTCCCTCGTTCGACAGGCGCCAAGCCCTGCGCGAGCTCGAGCGCGCCTTGAGCCACCCGATCGCCCGCCAGGACGACGACCTCGCCGTCGAGCTTCTCATGGAACGCGCCAAGCTCTTTGAAATGCTCGGCGCGATCCCGGACGCACGCCTGGAGGTGGAACGCGTGCTCGGCGTCTACCGCCCCGACGACGTCACCCTTCAGCTGCGCTCCGCAGAGCTGCAGGCCAAAGACGGTCTCGATAGCGAGGCGCTGCAGAAGGTGTCCCAAGTCATCGAGCGCGACCCTTCCCAGGGAGCCGCCTGGCGACTTCGCGGACGGCTGGAGGTGCGGCTCGGAGAAGCCCAGCTCGCCCAGGCGATGGACCGCTCCGACGAGCTGCTGATCGCCGAGGACTTCGAGGAAGCTGCACAGCTACTGCCGCGCATCGCGGCGATGGATAAGAACGACAGCTCCCGCGCACGTCTGCTGCACGAGCTGCGGCGCATCTACACCGAGCGCAAGTCCAGCTATCTGTCCGACGTGCTCGAGATGCTCGACTCGGCCAGCCGCTACTACGCCCAGGCGCGCAACTCCTACGCGCGTGCATTCTCCGAGGGCATCGAACCCGAGGGCCTCCGCGCCTGGCTCGAACTGCTGGTGCTCGCCGGCAAACCGGAGATGGCCATCGACTACGGCGTGTCCACGCGCATGCTGCCCCACATCCGTCGCGACCCCGATGTCATGGCGGGCCTGCTCGAGGCGATGTCGGAGCTCGGGCAAACCGAGCGGATGATCCAGCTCGTCACCGGCTGGCCATGGGACTCCATCCCGGCGCCCCCCGAGTTCTATCGGCGCTCCGCGCGTGCCCTGTTCAAGGCTGGCGACCGCCGCGCCCTCGTCGGCCCAATCCAAGAGCTGCGCAAGATCGGCACGCCCACCGACCGCGCCCAGAGCGCCTTCTACCTGGCGGTGATCAGTCAGGATCGCGGCAAGTGGGAGAACTCGATCAACCAGCTCGAGAACTTTCTTGAGACGCGTCCCCTCGACCCCGTTCCTGGAGCGCGCGCAGAGGCCTACCGGATGCTAGCGCGCGCCTGGCGCGAGCAAGGCCGTCCCCGGGACGAGCTCCGCGCCGTGCGCGGGGCCATCGAAGTCGAGCCCGAAACCAACGGCGAAGACTACCTGCGCCTGGTCGAGCTGCAGCGCAGCGCCAGCACGGTCTCCTACCGCATTCCGGAGGAGAACTGGACACGCGGGATGGCGCTGCTTCCCGAGCGCACCGAGGAGCTGATGCCGACCTGGCGCATCCTCGGCGAGACGTCCCTGCGCAACCAGGACCTGGACTTCGACGAAGTCTACGAGCGCATCCGTCAGTTCCAGCAGAGCCGCCCCGCCGACGTCGGCCCCTACACGATCTACCGCATCGCCGAGCGACACCTTGAGCTCGGCAACACCACCGGCGCGATCGCAGTCGCCCGGGGCCTGATCGAGGACTACCCGGGCTTGCTGCCCGCGGTCGACCTGACCCTCGAGGCCATGTTGATCAATCGCACCTGGTACCCCCTTGGTCGCATGCTCCTGCAGCGGCTACGCCTGGTCGGGGCGGACGAGCTCACCCACGAGCTGCTCAAGGTTCTGCCCGATGGCGTCTTCACCGAGTCCGAGGTTCTGGAGATCATGAGCATCGATCCCTACGGCATGGGCCGTGAGATCGTCGCCAGGCACATGCTTCAGAACGGTGAGCCTGAGCGCGCCCTGCGCGCGGTGCGCCTCGTCGAGGGGCAGGCGGACGGGCCTGAGCTGCGGCTCCTGCGCGCCCGCGCCCTGCTGGAGCTTGAACGCTGGGATGCGGCCGCCGAGGAGGTGGCCGACATGGTGCTCGATCCCCGTTACGACCAGCGGGCCTTCCCGCTGATGCTGAACGCCCGCCTCCAGGAGGGGAGCCCGGAAAACGTCGAGGCGACCGCGGACGAGCTGCTCGCCCGCGACCCCGTTCCCCGTGAGCTCATGCTCGGTGCAGCCCGTCAGGTCCTGGATGCAGGCCAGCTGGCCGTGGCAGATCGACTGCTCACCCGGCTGGACTCAGCGCCCGAGACCCGCGGTGGCGACGTGCTGCACCTGATGGCACTTCGCGCGGCACTCGCCGGCGACCGGGTCGGAGCCCTCGAAGCCCTCGAACGCGCGGAGGCCTTCGGCGACGACGGACGAGCTGAGGTTCTGCGGGTCGCCCTGCTGGCCGATGCGCGCGCATGGCAGTCCCTGCCCAGGGCAGTCATCCGCCTGGAGGACACTTCCCTCACCCCCAGCAGCCTGCAGGCGGCCCTGTTGCCGCTATTCGGCGAGCGGCTTGATGTCGGTCGTGAACGTGCTAGCGAAGGTCTCCAACGCAACCCCACCAGCCCCTCCTGGGCCCTTGCCGTCGCCGGGGCCCAGCTGCTCAGCGACGACGTTCCCGAGCTCCCCGAGTACTTTGGTCCGGACGCCGGCCCGGAGGCCGTGCGCACCCTGCGCGGCACCGCGGAGGCCCAGCGCGATCCCCGCGAAATTCTCGCCCTGCTGCTCGCAGTGGACATGGACGGTTGGGCACTCTGGGTTCGTCAGCGGACCCGCGCCCACTTCGAGGAAGGCGGCGGTAGCCTCTGGCTCCAGTTCCTGGATGCGCAGGCCTCCGAGCGGCTCGGCAATCCCCTGCAGGCCGAGGTCACCTACGACCGCTTGACCAAGGGCCTGCCCGAGTTTGGTCCCGGCTGGGATCGTCTGCAGGACGCGGTCCGCGAGCGCCACCCCACCAACCCGCTTCACCCGGAGATGCTGCGGGTGCTCGCCAACCGCTCCCGCGCCCAGGGTCCGGCCGGCGCCGTGGACCTGAACGATCTGCTGCTGGCCTCAGCCAGCCGCAACTACCAGGCGGGGCGCGTCGGGGAAGCCGTCGAGGTGCTAGTCCGGGGGCTCCGCCAGGTCGGCGACTCCGACCTGCCCATTCCGCGCCTCTTCCTAGCCAGGCTCACCGCTGAGCTCGGCCAGTACGCCGATTCCGCGCAGCAGTACAGGCTCGTGCTGGCAACCCAGGAGCCGACATCCGATCACCCTTGGGTGCCGGAATTCCTCGACCTGCTAAGCCGCGCGTCCAGCAAGGCAACCGCCCGCCGCGACCAGTTGAGCGAGGTGGAGGTCGCGGCCATCTTGGACGAGCTTCAGGAACGCCGCCCGGCCGACCCCCTGATCTCCCTGGCGCGCCTGCAGTCCGAGTTGGCCAGCGATTCCCGCAACGTGCCACTTTCGGTCCGCCGGGCCGAAGGCGCCCTGCGGATCCTGCGCAGGGAAGGCGGCGAGAGAACCCTGGAGGAGCTGCGCCCCGGCAGCTCAGCCGCCTGGATGGAGTTCCTACTCGAACTGTCCCCGGATCTTGCCTCCGAGCAGCTGGACATCGACCAGCGCCGCAGCCCCGGAGATCTGTATCTGTGGACGTCCCGGGCCCGCACCTTTGAGGCACAGTCCCAGTTCCAAGAGGCTGAAACCGCGTTCGCCCACATCCTAGCGATGAGCGACGAACCCATTGCTCACGGCGAGTACGCGCGACTTCTGACGCGCCGTGGCGCCCCGCTTCAGGAGGTCGAAATGCACCTCAAGAAGGCTGACGCCGCCCTGGGCCGCGGCAACTCGGCACGCACATCCTTCCTGACCGCAAGGGGCACGCTGTACTCCAAACGGGCCGGCCTCGGCCGCATCGTCGGGCGCCTCCGGGACCTGTGGGCCGTACGCGACGAGTTCCGAGATGAGGTCCCGCCGCTCGAGCTGGGCCGTGTCTATGCCACCACCCTCTTCCTACTCGCCAGTGAACGCTCCATGCAAACCCTGGAGGTCGTCACCGACGACCTGGCGCGGTACACGGAGCAGGACCCCTATGCCCCGGACCTTGTCCAGGCCTACACCAGCCTTGTCCGCGTAGCCCAGGCCACTCAAGGCGAGTGGAATCCGGGCGATGACGAGCAGGGAAACAGCGAGGCACCTGCCGCCACGGACGGGTCGGAAGCTGCTCCGAACCAGGAGTAGCCCGGCATCCTCAGCGAACGCGGCAGGGGGCCGGGAGCAGCTCCACCGCTAGCGAAGAAGCGAGGGGCCCGGGCAGC